>NZ_AGUD01000036.1 GCF_000240225.1 Patulibacter medicamentivorans | reverse complement strand
CCCGCGCCGACCGCCAGGCCGCGTCGACCCGCCAGCTGCCCGCGACCGCGGCCACCAGCACCGCCGCGACCGCGACCGCCGCCCATCCCCGACGTGGCTGCGTGGCCCACGCCAGCGCGCTCAGCGGCGCCACCAGCGCCGGCCACCGCGGGCCGGCGATCAGGGCCGCGACGGCGAACGCGACCACGTGGTGCTGCGGCCAACGGGCGCTCATCCGCCCAGCTGCTGGCGCAGGGCGTCCAGCCGCTTGGGCCCGATCCCGGGGATCTCGTCGAGGTCGTCGACCGATCCCAGGCCGCCCCGCTGCTCGCGCAGCTCGAGGATCTTCCTCGCCGTCGTCGGTCCGACCCCGTCGAGCCCGTCGAGCTGCTCGGCGGTCGCCGTGTTGAGGTCGACCGGCGCCCCGTCGGCGGCGGTGGCCGCGGTCCCGCCGGCCGCGCGCGGCGGCGGGCGCTCGGGCACCAGCACCTGCTGGCCGTCCCGCAGCGGCGCCGCCAGGTTGAGTCGCTGCCGATCGGCCCGCGCGGTCGTGCCGCCGGCCTTGCGAACGGCCTCGTAGACCCGGGCCTGCTCGCGCAGGTGGTAGACGCCGGGCCGCCGCACGGCCCCGGTCACGTGGACCGTCACCTCGCCGCCAGCCCCGGCGACCCGGACCCGCGCACCGGAGGCCGATCCACCATCCGAGCGGTCGCCCGCGACGCCCGCGCGTCCCGCTCCGGCCGCTACGCCGGCGCGGCTGCCGGCGCCCGCCCCAGCACTCGGCGCCGCCGGGCCCGATCCCGCCCCCGGGCCCGCGATCCGGGCCGCCAGCGCGCCGAGCGCGGCCGCGGCCAGGACGCCGAGGAGGAGTCGCACCCAGGGTCGTTCCAGCACCCGCCCGACGCTACGGACGGCCGCGCGCCGCGTGGGTGGCCAACCGTGCCGATCCTGCGCCGGACCGGTGCCGGATCAGCGCCCGTGGTCCGGCCCGGCGCCCGCCGCCCCCGCGCGGGGCGCCGGCCGGGCGTGCCCGAGTCCTGCGTCAGTCCAGGACCCGGTCGAGCTGCGCCATCACGCGGTCGATCGCGTAGGGCAGGCTCAGCACCGACCCGTACGCGATCGCCTCGCCGCTGCGGTCGCCGCGGCCGGTCGGCAGGTAGATCACGCGGCCCCGCTGGACCACGTCGAGCGCCGGGTAGAGCTTCTCGCGCCTGAGGCGCCGCTCGCCGGCGGCGTCGCTCTCGACGAACAGCACGTCGACGTCGAACAGCTCCAGCCGCTCCGACGAGATCGGCGTCCAGTCGGGGCGCTTCGCCAGCGCCGCCGGAACCCGGAAGCCGAGCTCGGTGAAGAAGCGGCCGCGGCTGTCGCGCGCGTGGTAGTGGTCGAACGTCCCGGGCCCCGACGGCGCCATGTTGACGCCGGTCAGGCGGGCCATCTCGGGACGGCGCTCGCGCGCCCGGGCGAAGCGCTGCTCGACCTCCGCCACCAGCTTCTCGGCCTGCGCCGGACGGCCGAGGGCGCGGCCGACGATCCGGGTGACCTCCTGCCACGGCGGCGACTCGGAGTCCTTGAAGCTCGCCGGCTGCGCGACGGTCGGCGCGATCTGCGAGAGCTTGCGGTAGGTCGAGCCGTCCATCGCCGAGGTCACGCCGACGATCAGGTCGGGACGCAGCGCGGCGATCCGCTCGTAGTCGACCTCGGCGGTATCGCCGACGACCACCGGCGTGGTCCCGCGCCAGCGGTCCCGCTCCCAGGCGAAGGAGCCGAACGGGCGCTCGCCGTACCAGTCGCGACCGCCGAGCGGCACGATTCCGAGCGCGAGCACGGCGTCCTGCTCGCCGAAGCCGACGCTGACCACCCGCTTCGGGTTCGCCGGCACGGTCGTGCGCCCGAACTTGTGCGCGATCGTGACGGGCTTGCCGCCGGCGGTCGCGGTCCTCGCCCCGCCTCCGTCGTCGCCGCCGCAAGCGGCCAGTGGCAGGGTGAGCAGGGCCACCAGCGCAACCAGCAGGCGTCGCGGCAGTGATCGGGACCGGGGCGTGGCGGGCACGGCGTCTCCGTCGTCGGGGCGATGGCGCCGGCCGAACGACCGGCGCCGAGTTAGGGCACCCTATCGTCACCGCCGCGCGAGCGGCGGCGCGCCCTCAGCGGACGACGACGTTGACCAGCTTGCCCGGGACCACGATCACCTTGACGACCGTCTTGCCGTCGACGTGCGCGCGGACCTTGTCGCTCGCCAGCGCCAGCTCCTCGAGCTGCTCGCGGCTGGCCGAGACCGGCACCGTCAGGCGGTCGCGGACCTTGCCCTGGACCTGGACCACGAGCTCGAACTCGTCGCGCTCCAGGAACCGCTGCTCGGCGACCGGCCACGGCTGCTCCCAGATCCGCAGGCCGGTCAGCCGCTGGTAGGCGTCGGCCGCCAGGTGCGGCGCGAACGGCTGCAGCAGCGAGACCGCGGTCGCGGTCGCGAAGCGGATCGCGGCCCAGCCGGTGGCGTCTCCGGCCGTCGCGGCGGCAGCGCCGGCGTCCGGGTTGCCGCCGTCCTGCACCACCGCGTTGCGCCGCGCCGAGATCGCGTTGGTCAGCTCCATCACCGCGGCGACCGCGGTGTTGAACGCGAACCGGCCGTCCAGGTCCTGGGTGACCTTGTCGATCGCCCAGTGGGCCTTGCGCAGCAGCTCCAGGTCGTCGCCCTGCGGGTCGACCGGCGCCGTCGCTCCCGGCGCGCCGCTGACCGTGCCGTCCTGCGCGACGACCGCGCCGCCGGCCTCGGCCGCCTCGGCGGCGAACCGCCACAGCCGCGACAGGAAGCGGTTGACGCCCTCGACGCCCTCGTCCGACCAGTCGGCGTCCTGGTCCGGCGGGCCGAGGAAGAGGACGTAGGTCCGCGCGCTGTCGGCCCCGAACCGCTCCACGATCTCGCGGGGGGCGACCGTGTTGCCCTTGGACTTGGACATCTTCGCCCCGTCCTTGGTGATCATCCCCTGCGTGAACAGGTTCTGGAACGGCTCGTTGACGTCCAGCACCCCGATGTCCGAGAGCGCCTTGCAGAAGAAGCGGGCGTAGAGCAGGTGCAGGATCGCGTGCTCGACGCCGCCGATGTACTGGTCGACCGGCAGCCAGCGGTTGGTCACCGCCGGGTCCCACGCGGCGCCGTCGTTGCCGGCGTCGGTGTAGCGCAGGAAGTACCAGGAGGAGTCGACGAAGGTGTCGAGCGTGTCGGTCTCGCGCCTGGCGGGGCCGCCGCAGGTCGGGCAGCTCGTCGCGACCCACTCCTCGGCCGCGGCCAGCGGCGACTTGCCCTTGGGCTTGTAGTCCTCGACGTCGGGCAGCACCACCGGCAGCTGGTCCTCGGGCACCGGGACCACGCCGCAGCGGTCGCAGTGGACGATCGGGATCGGGCAGCCCCAGTAGCGCTGGCGGCTGACCAGCCAGTCGCGGAGCCGGAAGTTGATCGACGCCTGGCCCTTGCCCTCGGTCGCCAGCCAGTCGCTGATCGAGGCCAGCGCCTCGCGGTTGTGGGTGCCGTCGAAGTCGGGGTGGCTGTTGACCAGCGGCCCGTCGCCGACGTAGGGCAGCGCGTCGTCGTCGGGCGACGGCGATCCGCCGGCCGCCGCGTCGTCGGAGAGCGGGCCGCCGTCGGCGGCCTCCTCGAGCGACTCGCCCGCCGGATCGGCGGGACCGGCGATCACGCGCTTGACCGGCAGGTCGTAGGCCTGCGCGAAGTCGAAGTCGCGCTGGTCGTGACCCGGCACCGCCATGATCGCGCCGGTGCCGTAGTCCATCAGCACGTAGTCCGCGACGTACATCGGCAGCCGGTCGCCGTTGACCGGGTTGACCACGTGGCGGCCCAGGAAGACGCCGGTCTTCTGCTTGTCGGCGGCGCCCCGCTCGCTGCGGTCGCCGGCCAGCGAGCGGTTGACGTACTCGCGGACGGCCTGCTCCTGCTCGGTGCCCTCGGCCAGCCGCAGCACGTCGGGATGCTCAGGGGCCATCACGAAGAAGGTCGCGCCGAAGAGCGTGTCGGGGCGGGTCGTGAAGACCTCGTAGTCGGCGTCCAGCTCGTCGTTGTGGAAGACGACCTGGGCGCCCTGCGAGCGGCCGATCCAGTTGCGCTGCATCGTCTTGACGTGCTCGGGCCACTCGATCGTGTCGAGGTCGTCGAGCAGCCGCTGGGCGTAGTCGGTGATCCGCAGGAACCACTGCTCCAGCTGGCGGATCTCGACCAGCGCGCCGGAGCGCTCGCCGCGGCCGTCGATCACCTGCTCGTTGGCCAGGACGGTCTCCTCGACCGGATCCCAGTTGACGGCGGCGCTGCGGCGCTCGACCAGCCCGTGCTCGAACAGCTTGAGGAAGATCCACTGCGTCCAGCGGTAGTACTCCGGCCGGTGCGAGGCGATCTCGCGCGACCAGTCGATCGACACGCCCCAGTCGCGGAACTGGCGCTGGAACGACGCGATCGACGCCTCGGTCGCCTCGCGCGGGTGCTGACCGGTCTTGATCGCGTTGTTCTCGGCCGGCAGCCCGAACGAGTCGAACCCCATCGGGTGCAGGACGGTGTCGCCGCGGCGACGGCGGAAGTGCGCGACGGCATCGCCGATCGCGTAGTTCTTCAGGTGTCCGACGTGCGGCTCGCCGCTCGGGTAGGGGAGCATCTCCAGCACGTAGACCGGGTCGACGCCGGCCTCGTCGAGCGCGGCGTTGTCGACGTGCCAGGTCTGCTCGTCCTCCCATACGCGCTGCCAGCGCGGCTCGATCTCTCGTGGCTCGTAGCGGTGCTCCATGGGCGTCGATCAAGTGTATGGACGGTGCCCGGCGGCGGCGTCCCGGGCCGGCGCGGGTAGGGCGGCGGCGGTCGCCGTCGAATCAGTCGGGGATGACCACCGAGCCGGCGCACGGAGAGCACCACCGCCACCCGGCGCTGGTCGCCGGCCACGAGCCGCGCTGGCCGGCGACGGTCACGGTGCTCGTGCTGTCGGGCCTGTACCTGCTGCTGCCCGACCGCCTGTCGCTCGGCCCGACGTTCCTGTTCCCGGCCCTGGTCCTGCTGCTGGCGATCCCGCTGACGGTCGTCGCGCCGGCGCGCCACGTCGACGAGTCGCGGATCCTGCGGATCACCGGGTTCGTGCTGATCGCGCTGGTGGCGGTGGCCAACCTCGGCTCGCTGGGGATGCTGGTCCGCGACCTGCTGGGGACCCATCACGCCGTCGGCGGGCGCCAGCTGCTGCAGGCGGCGCTGATCGTCTGGACCTGCAACATGCTGGTCTTCGGGCTCTGGTTCTGGGAGCTCGACCGCGGCGGGCCCGACCAGCGCTCGGCGGCGACCCCGCGGCCGCCGGACTTCCTCTTCCCGCAGCAGGGGGATCCCGACCTGCGCGCGGCCGGCTGGCGGCCCGCCCTGATCGACTACCTCTACGTCGCCTTCACCAACGGCACGGCCTTCAGCCCGACCGACACGATGCCGCTGACGGTGCGGGCCAAGGTCCTGATGGCCGGGCACTCGCTGGCCTCGCTGATCACGATCGTGCTGGTCACCGCGCGGGCGGTCAACGTCCTCCAGTGATCGGCGCCGGCGTGGGCCGGAGCGTGCGCGGTTCGCAGGCCGCTCGCTGCTCTGGGATCCTGCGTCGGATGGCAGGCGACCCCCACCTGCACGCGGTTCCCCCGCCCGCGCCCGGCGATCCGCCCGCCGGCGAGCACGACGCCGACGCGCCGAGCGGCGCCGGCGACCCCTCCCCGCCGCCGACGCACGCGCTCAGCAGCCAGGCGGCGGCCAGCCGCGTGGCCGAGATCATTGCGGCCGCCGAGACCGCCGCCAGCCGCGTGCGGATGGATGCCGAGCGGCGCGCCGACGAGCGGATCGCCGAGGCCGACCGCGCCGCCCGGATGCGGGTCCAGGCCGCCGACGCCGAGGCCGAGGACCTGCTGGCCGAGGCCCGCCGGTCTGCCGAGCGGCTGCTGCGCGACACCCAGGTCACCGTCGACAGCGAGCAGGTCTCCAGCAGCCGCGACGCCGAGCAGTACGCCGCCCAGGTCCGCCAGGCCGCCGAGGCGCACGCCGCCGAGGCCCGCCGGCAGGCCGAGGAGGCCGCCCGCCAGCTGCGCGACGGCGCCGCCCAGGCCGCCCGCCGGCTGACCGACGAGGCGGCCACCGCCCGCGAGCAGGCCGTCGCCGAGGCGACGAAGACCACCGACGACGCCCATCGCCGGGCCCAGGCCCAGCTGGCGGCGGCGCGCTCGGTGGCGACCGACGTCCTGACCGAGGGCGAGGCGCTGGCCGCCAACCTGCGCGATCTCGGCCGCTCGCTCGAGAACAACGCGCGGCTGCTGCTCGACGACGTGCGGGCCAGTCACGCCGCGCTGATGACCGCACTGGACCGCGTCACCCCCGGCAGCGTGCCGCAGAGCCAGCTGCGCCGCGGCGGCAGCTCGGGCCGCGGGTCGGCCGCGCCTCATGGGCGCGGCGGCGATCCGCTCGAGCCGCCCGAGTTCCTGCGCCGCTGAGCCGGGACGCCCGGGGCCGTGACTCGACCGTCGCCGGCCGCGCCAGGACCACCGCCCGGGGTTCCCCGGCGAGCCGCCAAACGCCGCGCGCAGGTGCTACGGTTTCGAACCCCAGGGGCCATAGCTCAGCTGGGAGAGCGCCTGCATGGCATGCAGGAGGTCAGGGGTTCGAGCCCCCTTGGCTCCACTACACGAAAGCCCCGCGATTGCGGGGCTTTCGCGTTTCTGCGCCTCCGAATCCCCGGCGGATCGCCGATCCCCGGCGGCAACCAGGGGTTCGGTCCGGCCCAAAGCTCCGGGTGCTCCACCGATTGTGGCGCGGGCCCGGCAGGGCCGATCCTGATTGATCCGAACGCAAGCAGGACGATCAGCGTCGGCTCGTGCCCGACGGGAGGTGATCCTCCCGCTGCGAGCACGCCCGACCGGAACGAGGACAACCTCATGAATCGCCTTTTCATCGGGGGCGTGGTGCTCGGCACCCTCGCCTTCGCCGCCCCCGCGGACGCAGCGGTCACCGTCGGTAGCCGGCTCATCAACGACCCGGCGAACTCGGGCGAGTGCGCGATGCTCGCCAGCCCGTGCACCCTCGCCGCCCGTATCCACCCCCAGGACGGCAGCCTGAACGACGCCGGCGCCCCCGTCGACGGCGTCGTCACCCGCTTCAGGATCAAGGGCTACGGCATCGCCGGCCCGGCGACGGTGCGCCCGCGCGTGGTCCGGCTCGGCGGCTTCCGGCCCGGCGCCGCCGACGGCGCCGCGGGCGCCACCGGCGAGCCGCTGGTCGTGCCGACCGACGACGACGGGACGGACGTCCCCGTTCACGCGTACTCGACGCGGATGACGATCCGCCGCGGGGAGTTCCTCGGTCTCGACGGGACGAACGTCGCGGCGACCTACAACTCGTCCGGCGACGCGTTCACCTACGTCTTCGACCCGGGACTCGTCACCGGTGCGGCCGCCCGCCCCTCCAGCTCCGTCACCGGCGAGCTGCTGGTGCAGGCGGACATCGAGCCCGATGCGGATCGCGACGGCTTCGGCGACGAGACGCAGGACACGTGCGTCGCGTCGGACACCAAGCGCTGCTCCGACTCGCCGCGAGACACCACCGCGCCGGGACTGACGAAGGCCAGGCTCCGTGGCCGGACCCTGAGCTTCTCGATCTCGGAGGCAGCGACCGTGACCGTGCGGATCCGGCGCTCCGGTCGGACCGCCGCCAAGCGCACCGTACGCGTCGGCGCGGGCGCCAAGCGCCTGACCCTGCCGACGCGCGGACTGCGACGCGGGCGACGCTACGAGGTCCGGGTCACGGCGGCCGACCCGGCCGGCAACGTCTCGAAGCCGAAGACGCTGCGGTTCACCGTGTCCCGCTGAGCGCGGCTCCGCCGGTCGGGCGACCCTCGACCGGCGCGAGGCCGAGCCGACCCAGGTCGCCGGATGGCGACCGCTCAGGCCGCGGTCTCCCCCGCCCCCCGCCGCTCGATCCGCGCGACCACCCGCAGCGCGACCGCCAGCAGCGCCAGCGCCACCAGCGCGCCGACGGCCCAGGCGGCGACCATCTGACCCGTCGGCGTCGCCAGGTCGAAGAAGCGGCGGCCGGCCGGCAGCGCGCTGACGAGGACGAAGCCGGCCGCCATCAGGGCGCAGAGGCCGGCGATCGCGTAGCGCCGCCGGCCGGGCTCGTCCTCGAGCGCCATCACGATCATCAGGCCCGCCGTGACGACCGTCGCCGCGGTCACGGTCCGGGCCTCGGTCAGCGAGCCGTCGAAGGCGTGGCGCATCAGCAGGTAGGCGACCAGGATCCCGCTGCCGGTGGCGATCCCGGCCGGGATCGAGAAGCGGGCGATCGCGCGCAGGAACCCCTCCGGACGCCACGGCCCGGTCGACGGCGCGAGCGCCAGGAAGAAGGCCGGGATCCCGATCGTCAGGGTCGACGTCAGCGTGAACTGGCGCGGCAGCAGCGGGAAGACGCCCGACGGCAGCGCGATCGTGACCAGCAGGAAGGCGGTGAACAGCGCCTTGGTCACGAACAGCCGCGCGACACGCTGGATGTTGCGCAGGATCTGACGTCCCTCGTGGACCATCCGCGGCACCTCGGAGAACTCTCCCGAGACCAGCACCAGGTCCGACACGCTGCGAGCCATCTCGGTCCCGCTGCCCTGGGCGATCGCCAGCCGCGCGTTCTTCAGCGCCGGGACGTCGTTGACCCCGTCGCCGAGCATCCCGACGTACTCGCCGGCGTCCGCCAGCACCTGGACGACGCGCGCCTTGTCCTCCGGCGAGATCCGCCCGATCGCCGGCGCCGCGCGGGTCGCGTCCAGCAGCTCGCCGTCGGCGGCCGGGAGCGCGCCGCCGTCGAGCGCCCCCGACGCGGCCGCGATCCCGGCGTCGCGGGCGATCGCGCCGACGGTCGCCGGGTTGTCGCCCGACAGCACCTTCAGCGCCACGTCCTCGGCGGTGAAGAACTCGACCGTCCGCCCCGCGTCGTTGCGCAGCCGCTCGGCCAGCACCACGATCGCCAGCGGCCGCAGCGGCTGCGGCAGCGGCGCGTCGGGCGCCGCCGGCGGCAGCGGCGCGTCGGCCGCG
>NZ_AGUD01000037.1 GCF_000240225.1 Patulibacter medicamentivorans | reverse complement strand
CGGACGGTGGCGCGGGCGGCGGTCCGCCAGCGGCCGCCGACCCGTCGCTGGATCGTCGCGCGGACGGTCGCGGCGCGCGAGACCCGCAACCGCAGGCGGCGGCCGTCCAGGCGCACGCCGCTGACCCGCACGGTCGTCCGCGCCGGGCCGCCCGCGCCGGTCACGATCACCCGTCGCGTCGTGGTCGCGCCGTCGAGCCCGTCCTCGGTGGTCGTCCGCAGCAGCACCCGCCCGCTGCCGATCGCGGCGTCGAGCGCCGCGCTGCCGAGCGTCAGGGTCTGGCGCCCGCCCGGTGCGATCCGCAGCGGCGCGCTGGCCAGCGGCTTCGCGGCGCCACCGGCGTCGAGCGCCCTCAGCGTCCCGACGCAGGGCATCCGGGCGATCGCCGGGCACTGGACCGGGACCGGCAGGTTGCCGTCCGGGCCGGCCGTCAGGCTGCGCGCCGGGATCTGCGCGACGCGCGAGCGAGCCGGGCCGGCGGCCGGCAGCGGGGGCAGCAGCACTTGGGTCACCGCCAGCAGGTCGGGGAGGTTGACGAAGCGCTTGAACGCCTCCTCCGCCTCGAGCGCCGACGATCCGGTGCGCTTCTCGACCGGCCGCTGGGGCACCGGCCGCGGCAGCCGGATCGCCTTCGTGACGCCCTCCTTGAGCGCGCTCCAGTTGCCGCTGGTCGGCGGCCCGAAGCGGACGACGACCAGCGACTGGCTCGGCACGGTCCAGACGATCTGCTCGCCGAGGCCGTTCATCTCGTAGCCGTCCGGCGGTGCCCAGCGCGGAGCGCAGCCGGGGCTGTCGGGCCAGAACAGCAGCGAGTAGCAGGCGTTGACCGCGTTGCCGTGCTGGACGTCGGTCATCCAGTCGCGGTCCAGCAGCCGGTGGCCGTCCCAGACCCCGTCCTGCAGCAGCAGCTGGCCGAGGCGCGCCCAGTTGCGGGTCGCCATCTCGACCCCGAAGTAGCCGTCGGTGCGGCCGGCGCGGTCGCGGTGGATCGCGACCAGCTCGCGCGGAATCCCGACCTTCGAGAGCAGCTCGCGGTTCACGAAGTCCTGGAAGTCCATCCCGGTCGCCCGGCTGACGACCTCGGCCAGCAGCGACACCGTCACCTGCCCGTAGGTGAAGTGGGTCCCGCGCGGGTAGTCGAACGGCAGCGTCAGCGCGTTCTGCAGGTGGTCGTCGAGGATGAAGTTGTAGTCGCGGATCAGCTGCTGGTGCAGGCCGCTGCTCTGCGTCAGCAGGTTGCGGACGGTGATCGCGCCGTGCTCGGCGTCCGCCTCGGGAAGCAGCGAACCGACGGTGTCGTCGGGCGACAGCAGGCCCAGCTGCATCGCGCGTCCGACGGCCATCGAGACGACCGACTTGGCCGCCGACCAGCTCTGGTAGGGCTTGTTCGGGCTCTCCGAGTAGGCCGACGCGACGCGGCAGCCGTAGCGATAGACGGCGACCGAGCCGCCCGAGCCGCTGGCCGACCGGTCGACCGCCGCCTGCAGGGCCTTGGCGTCGAAGCCGAGGTCGCTGGCCGAGGCGTCGGGCAGCTCGGTCCCGGCCGGCCCGGGGGCGCACCGCATCCCGGGGGCCGGGGCCGCCGAGGCCGGCGCGGCGGGGGTCAGCGCCAGCGCTCCCGCGATCGAGATCGCGGCCCAGCGGGCCATCCTCGTAGGCGCGCGCAACCGCGCGCGCTCCGTCGCTGCTTCCACAACCACTCCTCACCCAGGGGACGCGCCGAGGCTCTCCGGGCCGCGAGGGGATGACGGCCCACCGCCAGCGCGGTTACGTGGCTGAAACATAGCAGCGCGTGTGCGCTCCGTCACACGGTTGCGACCGCCGGTACGATCGTGCGTACGGAGTCGAACCAGCGTCCGTCGATCCTCCGGCATGGTCGACGGTCTGTCGTCCCCCGCGGATCAAGAGGTGACAGGCCGCACTTGCCAGGAGCGCTAACTAATGGCACGATCACTTATATGAGCACCTCGCCGATCGCACCGGACGTCGCAGCCGCTGGGCAGCGCGCCGCGCCCGAGCAGCTGCGGCAGGCCGCCCAGGACCACCTCTGGCTGCACTTCAGCCAGCGCGCCGACTTCGCCCACGAGCGCCCGCTGCCGATCATCGCCTCCGGCGACGGCTGCTACCTGACCGACGTCGACGGCAAGCGCTTCCTGGACGGCCTGGCCGGGCTCTTCGCCGTCCAGATCGGCTACGGCCACGGCGAGGAGATGGGCGAGGCGGCGGCCGCGCAGATGCGCGAGCTGCCGTACTACACCAACTGGAACGCGGCCCACCCGCGGGCGATCGAGCTGGCCCAGGAGGTCGCCTCGCTCGCGCCGGACGGCCTCGACCACGTCTTCTTCACCTCCGGTGGCGCCGAGGCGGTCGAGTCGGCCTGGAAGATCGCCCGCGAGTACCACAGCCTCCGCGGCGAGCGCCGCTGGAAGGCGATCGGCCGCGACGTCGCCTACCACGGCACGTCGATGGGCGCGCTCTCGATCACCGGCCTGCCGAGCCTCCGCGCGCCGTTCGAGCCGCTCGTGCCGCAGGTCGGCCACGTCCGCAACACCAACCGCTTCCACCGCCCCGAGGGCGAGACCGAGCAGCAGTTCACCGCCTTCCTGCTCGACGACCTCGAGCAGCGGATCGAGAGCGAGGGCCCGGACACCGTCGCGATGGTGATCATGGAGCCGGTCCAGAACGCGGGCGGCGCCTTCACCCCGCCGGCCGGCTACTTCCAGGGCGTGCGCGAGATCTGCGACCGCCACGGGATCCTGCTCTGCGCCGACGAGGTCATCACCGGCTTCGGTCGCCTCGGCGACTGGTTCGGATCGACCCGCTACGACATCAAGCCGGACCTGATCACCAGCGCCAAGGGCCTCTCGTCCGCCTACGCGTCGATCGGCGCGCTGATCATCAGCGACAAGGTCGCCGAGCCGTTCAAGCAGCCCGGGGCGATGTTCACCCACGGGATCACCTTCGGCGGCCACCCGGTCCAGGCGGCGATCGCGCTCAAGAACATCGAGATCATGAAGCGCGAGCGGGTCGTCGAGAACGTCGCCGACCACCAGGACGACTTCCGCCGCACGCTCGCCCCGCTGCTCGACCTGCCGATCGTCGGCGACCTGCGCGGGACCGGCTTCTTCTACGCGATCGAGCTGGTCAAGGACAAGGACTCCAGGACCGGCTTCAGCGACGAGGAAGCGCACACGCTGCTGCACGACTACCTGTCGAACCGGCTCTACGACGCCGGCCTGATCTGCCGCGCCGACGACCGCGGCGACCCGGTCGTCCAGATCTCGCCGCCGCTGATCGCCGAGCAGCAGCAGTTCGACGAGATCGCCGGGATCCTCGGCGAGGTCCTGACCGAGGCCGCGACCCGGATCCGCTGAGCTCCGGTCGGCGCCCGCGCCGACCGACCCGCCTGCGACGTTCCGGTCGCCCACCGTCCGGAACGCCGCGGCGACCTGCCGCGACCGTCCGCAGCCCGGCCCCGACCTCCGACGACCCGTGTCCCGTCCCGTCTCCCACTGGTTCGCCGCGCTCGGCGGCATGCCCGAGCCGCGGCCCCCGCTCGACGGACCGCGGACGGTCGACGTCTGCGTCGTCGGCGGCGGCTACACCGGCCTCTGGACCGCCCGCGAGCTGCTGCGCGCCGACCCCGCGCTCGAGGTCCTCGTCGTCGAGCGCGACGTCTGCGGCTTCGGGGCGTCGGGCCGCAACGGCGGCTGGGTCCAGGGCGAGATCGCCGGCGATCCGGCGACCTGGGACGCCCGCCGCGGCGCCGGCGGCGCAGCGGCGATGCACCACGCGATCCGCGAGACCGTCGGCGAGGTCGAGCGGGCGGTCGCCGAGGACGGCATCGACTGCGACCTCCACCGCGGGGGCACGCTGACCGTCGCCCAGACGCCGGTCGAGCTGGAGCGGCTGCTGACGATGGTCGATGGCGTGCGGGCGGCCGGCGGCTGGGACGACGACGCCGACGCGCTGCTCGACGCCGACACGCTGGGCGAGCGGGTCGCGATCCGCGGCGGCCTGGGCGCCTGGAGCAGCAGCGCCTGCGCCCGGATCCAGCCGGCGAAGCTCGTGCGCGGCCTGGCCGCGGCGGTCGAGCGGGCCGGCGGGACGATCGTCGAGGGCACGGCGGCGACGGCGATCGAGCCGGCGTCGGGCGGGCGACCGGCGTCCGGCCGCGG
>NZ_AGUD01000038.1 GCF_000240225.1 Patulibacter medicamentivorans | reverse complement strand
CTCGCGGCCTACGGGCCTCCGGGCGCGACGGCGGGCGAGCGCCCGTCCGGCGGCCCCGGGGCGATCGCGATCGTCCGCGCCCTGGTCGCCGATCGCGGGCCGTGGGGGGGGACGGCGGTGCTGCTCGGCGCGCCGGCGCGGACGGCGCTCAGCGCTCGGCGACGACCCGGCCGTCGCCGTCGACCCGCAGCGCCAGGCGACCCTCGAGCAGGTCGATGAGGTCGGTCCCGACCAGATCCCCGCGCCAGCCCTGGAGCGTGCGGATCTGCTCGTCGTCGCGCCCGTCGCGCCACGAGGTGATGATCCGCTGCAGGTCGGCACGGCTGGCCAGCAGCTCGTAGGCCAGCTCCTCCTGCTCGGCGCGTGTGCGGACCAGCGTCTCGGCCAGGACCACCAGGGCCGGATCGGCCGGGTCGGTGCGCGGCGGACGCTCGGTCTCGACCGGGATCGGCTCGGCGTCGCGTCCGCGGGCGATCGCCTGCACCAGGGCGTCGCCGCGGCGGTGCAGCGTCGCCTCCGACAGTCCGCGGATCTGCTTCAGGCGCTCGCGGCTGGTCGGGCGCCGCTTGGCCAGCTCGACCAGCGTCTGGTCCTGGAGGACGGTCGAGGGCGGCCGGTCGACCTGCTCGGCGGTCTCCTCGCGCCACTCCAGCAGCGCGTAGGCGACGGCCCGCTGCGCCGGATCGAGGCGGTCGATCCGGGGCAGGCGGGGGAAGAGGTCGGCGGGGTCGCGGCTGTCGTGGACCTCCTCCAGCGCGCGGCACTCCTCGACGGCCCACTCGAGCCGGCCGGACTCCACCAGCCGGTTCTGGAGCGCGACGGCGAGCTGCAGCAGGTGCTGGACGTCCTCGGCGGCGTAGCGGCGCTGCTCCTCGCTCAGCGGCCGCTGCTCCCAGCGGGTGAAGCTGGCCGACTTCTGGAGCTTGACCCGCAGCATCTCGCGCAGCAGCGCGTCGTAGCCCATCTGCGCCCGGAGCCCCGCGAAGCCGGCGGCGACCTGGGTGTCGAAGACGCCGCGGACCTCGGTCTTCCAGGTCCGCTTCAGCAGCGCGACGTCCTGGCGCGCGGCGTGGAGGACGATCTCGATCTCCGGATCGGCGAGCACCTCGGCCAGCGGCGTCGGGTCGAACTCGTCGACGAGCGGATCGAGCAGCTCGATCCGGATGCCGTTGGGGGCGTCGACGGCGATCTGGGCCAGGCACAGCAACGGCCGATAGCGGCCCTCGCCGACGAACTCGGTGTCGATCCCGAGCCGGCCGGTCTCGCGCGCGGCGGCGGCGAGCTCGTGGACGATCCTGTCGGTGGAGGAGGACACGTGGTGGCGCAGGCTACCCGCGCCGGCGGGGGCGGGGGACGTCACCGCGGCGGAACTGGGGCCGAAGCGCCGAGATCGCGGCCTCCGGCGGCGACGGGGCGGATTCGTCGGCCTGGGGCAGGAGGCCGTCGCGCTGGGCCTGGGCGAGGATCTCCGGCGACGCCTCGTCGGGCCAGACGCCGTAGCGGTCGAGGAACGCGCGGGCGTCCAATTCCTCGTCGCGCTCCTGCTCGCCCTTGAGGCCGATTCGGTGCAGGCGGTTGGAGACGGCCACCCCGAGCCCGCCGCCGAGCATCATCGCGGCGCCCTCGACGCCGACGATGTCGGGGCTGATGATCAGCATCGCGGCGCCGATCACGAAGATCAGGCCAGGGAGCCAGAAGCGAACGATCTTGACCGGCGTGAACACCCCTGGATGATCCCGCAGCGACGGCTCGCGTGCGAGCCGGGTTCGGCGGCCGGATCAGCGGCGACCGGCGGCGAGCGGCCCGCTGCCGGGGTTCCAGACGGTCGGACCGCGGTCGCGCAGCCGGGCGAGGTCGAAGCCGGCGAGCAGCTCGTCGAGCGACGGCGCGGCGCCGGGCGGGGCGAGCCCGACCGAGGCGGCGAGCGCCCCGCGGACCTGCTCCGCGGACTCGCCGAGGGCGCGGCGGTCGGCGAGCGTGACCGCCCCGTCGCGCTTGGCCAGCCGCCGGCCGTCCGCTCCCAGCACCAGCGGCACGTGGGCGTAGCTCGGCACCCGCAGCCCGAGGACGCCGGCCAGCCACGCCTGGCGCGGGGCGCTCGACGCCAGGTCGGCGCCGCGCACGACCTGGCCGATCTCCTGGTCGTCGTCGTCGACGACGACCGCCAGGTTGTAGGCGTGGGTCCCGTCGCCGCGGCGGACGACGAAGTCGTCGACGACGCCGCGGATCGGGCCCAGCACGAGGTCCTCGACGACGACCTCGGCGGCCGCCGCGCGCACCCGCCAGGCCGGTGGCCGGCCGCCGGCGGCGCGCTCGCGGGCCGCCCGTCCGGCGGCGTCGAGGGCGGCGCAGGTGCCGGGGTAGGCGCCCTCGGGCAGGTCGCCGTGCGGGGCGCTGGCGGCCTCGCGGATCTCGGCTCTGGTGCACCAGCAGGGATAGACCAGCTGCCGGGCCTCGAGCGCGCCGACCGCCGTCGCGTAGGCGCTGGCGCGCGCGGACTGGCGCAGCGGCTCGCCGTCCCAGTCGAGCCCCAGCGCCCGCAGGTCCGCGAGCTGCCCGGCCTCGTGCTCGGGACGGCTGCGGCCGGCGTCGAGATCGTCGATCCGGAGCCGGAAGCGACCGCCGCCGGCGCGGGCGGCGAGCCAGGCCAGCAGCGCGGTCCGGAGGTTGCCCAGGTGCAGCGCCCCGGTCGGGCTGGGGGCGTAGCGGCCGTCGGGCTGCGCCATCCCGGACACGGTAGCGACGGCCGTCGCAGCGCGAGATGCGGGCGAGCGTGCGTATGCTCGGCCGCGATGGCCACGACGCAGGGCAGCCGACGCCGACCGGGGCGCAGGGACTCCGAGCCCGCCGAGGACACCGGACCGAAGCCGTGCGGGCCGTGCCGCGGTACCGGGCGGCTGATCTCCGGCGCCGGCGGCACCCCGCACGAGGTCGCCTGCCCGTGGTGCGACGGGACCGGCGTGGCGATCCCCGGGCGCGACGCCCAGGAGCACCCGGCCGAGCAGCCGCCGGCCGCCCCGCCCGCCGCCTGACCGCCGGCGATCAGGCGGGCGCCCAGGCGACGACGGGCTCGCCGCCCGCCCGGACGTCGAAGCGCCCCGCCTCGCGCAGGCCGTCCGGCTCCGCCAGCCGGGCGTGGGTCGCCTCGGAGACGAGCAGCGACACCCCGGCGGCCTTGGTCGCCGCCTCGAGCTTGGCCGCCACGTTGGTGGTGTCGCCGACCGTGGCGTACTCGATCCGGTGCGCGGGGCCGACGATTCCGGACGCGACCGGTCCGCTGTGCAGGCCGACGCCGATCGCGAACGCCGAGCCGGTCGACGCGTTGAACCGCTCCAGCCGCTCGCCGGCGATCTCGCGCGCGGCGGCCAGCGCCCGGTCGGCGTGGTCGGGCGCCGGCAGCGGCGCGCCGAAGACGGCCATCACGCCGTCGCCGAGGAACGAGACGACCGTCCCGCCGTGGCCGGTGACCGCGGCGGTGACCTCGGCCAGGTAGCGCTCCAGGAGCGTGATCACCGACCCGGCCGGCTGGTCGGCGGCGAAGGCGGTGAAGCCCCGGAGGTCGCAGAAGAGCACCGTCACGTCCAGCTCGCGCGGGGCGATCCCGGAGCCGCCGCTCGCCAGCAGCTGGTCGACGACCTCGGCTGGCGCGAACCGCCGCAGCGTCGCGCGGGCGCGGCGCTCGGCGATCCGCTCGAGCCCGAGGGTGACGATCAGGCTTCCGAGGGTCCCGACGCCGAGCGCGACCAGCGGCGGGACGACCTCGACCACCCGATCCCGGGCGAAGGCGGCGACGGCGAAGGCCACGATCGCGGCGAGCCCGCCGACCGCCGCCAGCGCCTGGGCCAGGCCGCCCCGGCGGAGGCCGGCGAGCGGCACGATCGCGGCGCCGAGGAGCAGCAGGACGACGTTCCACCAACCGGGTCCGTCGCGCAGCGGCGACTCCTCCAGCGCGGTCGCGATCGCCTGCGCCTCGATCTCGGCCCCCGACATCAGCTGGCCGCCCCAGGCGGTCGGGTGCTCGTCCTGCGCGGCCTGGGTGGTGTCGCCGATCACGACCACCTTGCCGCGCAGCGCCGATGCCGGGACGCGGCCGTCGCGGACGTCGACCATCGAGTAGATCGGCACCGACCCGCGCGGTCCGCGGTAGTCGATCCAGGCGCCGGGGCCGACGCCGCGCCCGCGCCGGCGGGCGGCGGCCGATCCGCGGCCGCGGTCGTGCCAGGCGGCGGCGACCGCGGCGGGCATGCTCGGGACGCCGTCGATCGTCGCCGGCAGCCGCCGGAACGTGCCGCCGGTGCCAGAGCCGAACGCGACGTGGCCGGGCCGCGCGCCGAGGTCGTCGAGCGTCAGGCCCTGGACGAAGTCGAGCGTCGCGGCCCGGCCGTCGGCGCGGTGGATGCCGGTGATCGCCAGCACGGTCGGCCGGGCGTGGTCGATCGCGTCGACGAGCGCGACGTCGGCGGCGCCGAGGGTGTCGTCGCGGTTGATCTTGGACGCGCCGCGGTAGACGAGGTCGATCGCGACCACCCGCGGGCGAGCGGCCGCGATCCGCCGCAGCATCCGGGCCTGCTCGTCGCGCGGCAGCGGCGAGGTCAGCCCGAGCCGGCCGATCGAGGCATCGTCGATCGCCACGATCGCGACCCGGTCGTCGGCCGGTCGCTCGCCGCGCAGCAGGAAGCGGGCGTCGACGGTGCTCTCCTCGGCCCGGCGGGTGGCGCCGGTCGCGTCGAGGCCCGCGGCCACCGCCACGGCGACCAGCGCCGCGACGGCCAGCCGGACCCACCGCGTCCGCCGCATCGGAGCTGTCTAGCGTCGGGCCCGCGCGACGACCCGGAAGCTCCGCCCGGTCTTCACGAGCCGGGTCCGGCGGGTCCGCAGGTCGCGGACGACGATCGAGCCGCGGTGGACCGTGTAGCTGGTCCCGTCGCAGCCCTCGGTGGTCGTCCAGTCGGTTCCGCGCGCGGTGGCGACGGCGTCGTTGGTCCGGGTCCGGAGGCCGCCGTTGCCGCTCCGGCGCACCCGCAGCACGCGCGGCTTCTTGCGCGACTTGGCGTTGCCCTTCGGCGGCGGCTGCTTGCCGCTGATCGCGGTCCTGACGGCGGCCCGCAGGTTGGCGCGGGCACCGCCCGGAAGCGGGGCGCGGGGGTCCTTGACCGGCGCCACGGCCCGGCAGCTCCGCCCGGCCAGCCGCAGCTCGGTGGTGTAGGGCGGCTTGCGTCCCTGGGCGAGCACGAACCGCCCGGCCCGGACGGTCGCCCGGAACGAGCTGGCGGCCCGCAGGCGCAGCGTGACGCTGCCGGAGCTGGCGTCGACCTCGCTGCCGACCGGGACGGCGGTCTGCGGGACGAGCGGCTGGAAGTCGTTGCTGCCGGGGACCTTGACCTCGACGTGGCCGGCGGTCGCGTCGGCGGCCGCCTGGATGCCCCGCTCGGGGTCCGGGGGCGGCGGCGGATCGGTCGGCGAAACCGGGGGAGGATCGCTCGGCGGCGGATCGGCCGGCGGCGGCGGATCGGGGCGGCCGCCGATCGGACCGGGATCGAGCAGCGCGACGGGTGGCCGGCCGGCAGGCCCGGCGTCGCCGCCGGTGAACAGCACGCGGGCGTCCTGGAGCACGGTCGCCTGACCGCCGCGGCGGTCGCTGGCCATCAGCGGCTCGTCGTACCAGAGACCCGAGAGCGGATCCCGCTGCCAGGTCTGCTCGCCGACCAGCAGCAGCCGGTCGGTCGCCAGCAGCGCGTCGATCTGGCCCGGGGTGGTCGCGACGCCGCCGGTGGTGCTCCACGAGGTGGTCGGCGGATCGAAGCGCCAGACGTTGGCGCGGGCGCTCTCGGTCCGGTCCAGGACGACGACGACGCCGCCGTCGCCGGTGCGGGTGGCCGACAGCAGCGGCGGGCCGAGGCCGACCGGGCCGGCGGGGCTCCAGAGGTCGTCCTGCTCGCGGTAGACGTAGCCGCGGGCGGTCGCGCCCGCGGGGCGGGTGTCGGTGCCGAGCGCCAGCACGCGTCCGTCGCCGGTGGTGGTCGCGGTCGCCGGGGCGATGTCGGGGAACGGCGCGGCGGCCGACCAGCGACCGCTGGCCGGGTCGTAGATCCAGGTGCCGGTGTTGCGCCCGCGGGAGGCGCTGTCGTTGCGGCCGATCGCCAGCACCTTGCCGTCGGGCAGCAGCGCGGTGACCTGCGGCGCGCCGCTCATCTCGAGGTCGGTGCCGATGGCCCAAGTGCCCGTCGTCGGGTCGAAGATGCGTGGCCGCCAGCCGCGGTTGACGCGATCGCCGCTGCCGACCCCGAGCACGAGCGTGCGGCCGTCGGGCAGCGCGACGGCGGCGTCGACGCTGTCGAGCGCGAGGTTCCCGGCGTCGGCCCAGGCGTTGCGGGCGGGGTCGTAGCGGACGGCGCGCGTCTCGGCCGGCTGGTCGCCGGCGGCGGGGATCTGGGCGACGGCCAGGACCGTGCCGTCGGGCTGCAGGGTGGCGGTGTCGGCCTGTGCGGCGACGGCGTCGTTGGCGACCGGCACCCAGCCGGTCCCGGCCGCCGCGGGCGCGGCCCACAGGAGCCCGGGGACGAGCGCTGCCGCGGTCAGCGCGAGCAGCCGTCCACGGGAGCGCGCGGGGCGCCCCACGGCGACGGGCGGCGCCGGGCGACCGCGATCGCGCACCACCCCCGATTGACTGTGGTGATGTCGTACCCCTACGACATCGAACCCTCGACCCTGACCCATAGCACCTAGCCTACTCGGCTCGGCCCACGACGGTCGCGGCAACCACCCTGCCGTTGTCCGCCGCAGGCCGACCGGTTCACCCCGGTCCGTCGCCAGCGGCGACGGCTGCGGACGACGAGGCCCTCGCGCGGCGTGGCGGACGATCCGGCCCCCGCCCGACCCCCCCGGATAGCCCGTCCCGCATCGCGCTGACGAATCCCGCCATCTGAGCACGACCCTAGGGCGCGCGCGAACGCCTGTCCGTCGGGGCCACGACACAGCGGGCGTCACGGCCGCGACGCTGCCCCGTCGGCGGGCGCCCGCCCTGCCGCGCGGGCGACGGGCTCAGCGCAGGCGCTCGCTGCGCCCGCGGAGGGCGGGCAGGTCGACGATCTCGATCCGTCCCCGGCCGAGGACGACGGCGCCGAGGTCGCGCTCCTCGGCCAGGACCTCGTTGACCGTCGGTCGGGTGGTGCCGGCCAGCTGGGCGATCTGCTCCTGGGTGAGCGGGATCGTGATCGGGTTGTCGGGCGTTGCCTCCTGCCGCAGGTAGAGGTCGGCGACGAACATCAGCCGTCGCCGGACGCGGGTCGGGGCGCTGACGTGCAGCGCCTCCATGACGTGGACCGAGAGCCGGCGGACCTGCTCGGCGAGGACCTCGATGATCACGTCGTCGGTCTCGCGGTGCTCGCGCCGCAGGCGGGCGAAGTCGGCGCGGTGGATCGCCAGGGTCTCGGCGGTCTCGAGCGCGATGACGGTGGCGCTGCGCGGCTGCTCCTTGGCGACGAGGGCGAGCTCGCCGACCATGTCGCCGGGGCCGAGGACGGTCAGGATGACGGTGTCACCGAGCGGCGTCGTGCCCTCGACCGCGACCCGTCCGCGACGGACGACGTGGACCGTGTCGGCCGGGTCGCCCTCGTGGAAGATGATCGTGCCGCGGTCGAACCGGCGGCGGCGGGCGCCGAGGACGATCCGCGATGCGGTCTCCTCGGGAAGCCGTTCGAGCAGATGGACTGGCAAGGGGGATCGGTGGTCGACGTGTTCGCTGGCGGGGGGGGGAGGGACGGGACGGGCCGCGAGACGATGCTCTCACCCCGCCGCCGCGCCGGGCGACGGGGAGCGGCCCCCGCATGGGTCGTTGCGGGAGCCACTCGACCCGAGCGTGCGTCGTTGACCGGGGCGCACGCAGGCGCCGGCAGAGCAGGGGTGGTTGCCCAGCGACGACCCGCCGCAAACGTAGCGTGCCGCTCCCGCCGTGACCAGAGCGGATCGCCGGTACGGGGGATGCGAGTCGCTCGCGGAGGGCAAGCGGCGCGCGTCAGGCGCCGGGGACCGGCAGCACGCTGGCCGGCGTCGGCTGGCTGCCGTCGCGCGGGGTGACCGGGGAGGGCTGCGGCGTCGGGCCGGCGGCGGGTCCGTCGCCGACGTCGAGCCGGACCAGGGTCTGGTGGGCCAGCTGCAGGCGGACCCGGAAGCTGCCCTGGCGAAGGGCGGGGAAGCGGATCGTCGTCGGGACGTCGGGCGAGACCTCCTCCTCGACGCCGAGGCCCTTGACGATCACGCGGTCGAAGGCGGGGACCTCGACCTGCAGCACGATCGTGTCGCCGACCGACGCGGCCACCGGCTGCTTCTGCGGCGTCGTGATCCGGATCACCTTGCCGGCGGGGCCGGCGGGCCGGGTCGACGCCGAGGGCGGCGCACCCACCGGCCGATCGCGGTTGTTCTGCTGCACCGGCGGCGCCATCGCGCCCACCACGGCGAGCACGCCGATCACGACGGTGGCCAGGATGATCAGGCGGATCGCCGGCACGCGGTGAAGTATGGCGGGTCGGCGCTTGGGGGTGGGGCGCCGCCGCCCGCGCGGGACGCGGGGCGGCGGTCAGGCGACGGAGACGCTCAGGCGCCCGCGGCGCGCGGCGCGACGTTGCGGAACGACCCGGGGACGAAGCTGGCGTTGTCGGGGACGTCGATGGCGGCGGCGCGGATCACGCTCGCCTTGCGGATGAGCATCGGCTGCGTGTTGCCTGCGAGCTGGTTGAGCAAGAGCTGGAGGTTCCCGATCGGGCCGCTGTTGAGCAGGTCGGTCAGGAGCCCGGCGGGCAGGGTCTCGCTCCCGGTTCCGGTCCCGGTCTTGCGCCAGTTCGTGCCGGTGACGGCACAGAAGAGGTTCAGCACGCCCGGCACGCACTTCTCCCACTTGTCGTAGGCGTAGGAGGTCGCGCCACCGGCACTGACCAGCCCGGCCAGGCCCGGCAGGTTCGCCAGCTGGCCGACGAGCATCCGCACCACGCCGCAGGCGCGCGCGTTGGCGCTGTCGCTCGGCGGGCCGGGGCTGCCGGCCGGCAGCCGCGCGGTCACCGTGCCGCCGGTGACCAGGGTCAGGATGTCCCCGAGCAGGTTCGTGAGGCCCGAGATCAGCGGTCCGAGCACCGGCAGCGAGCAGAGCGTGTTGTCGAGCGGCGCCGCCACCGAGGAGAGCAGCGGCCCGAGAGCACCGCCCAGAGTGTTGGGCTGACTGCCCGGGTAGATCCCCGTCTTGCTGCGGAGACCATCGGTCCAGACGGCGCCGGTCACCGTGCCCGTGCCCTCGATCCGCACGACCTCGCGCGTCGGCTGCGCGGCGCGGTATGCCTGGGTGCAGCCCGTGGCCGGGGCGCTGGCGCACTCGTTGCCGTTGAGCGCGTAGAGGACGCCGGTGAGCTTGCCGCGCACGACGATCCGCCCGCGGTTGACGATCAGGGCGCGGACGTTGGCCGTCCGGCTGGCGTCGATCGAGCAGGACTGGTCGCCGTTGCCGATCTTGTCGATGTAAACAATCGTTCCCGGGAAGGTGGGCGACGAACCGGCGATCTGGTTCCACGGCAGGTTGCATTCCGACACGCTTCCGGGAACGCTGGGGTTGTAGTCGGTGCCCGCGATCTGGTCGCGATAGACGCCCTGCAGCAGCCCGGCACCGCCGTTGTCGCCGACCTTCGCGGCCGTGCGGTAGGCGTCGACGACGGCGGCGGGCGCCATCGCGTAGTTGGTGAGGTTGTGGTAGCGGTCGGTGCCGAGCAGCGGGTCGGTGACCGCGTTGAGGCTGGTCTTCTGCAGCAGCTGGTTGAGGCTGCCGAAGACACCGCCGAGGCAGAGGTTGAGGTCGAGCTTGGTCAGGTCGACGCCGTTGCCCAGCAGCCCCTTGACGGTGTCGTCGGCACCCTGGAGCAGACCGCAGCGCACGCCGATCTTGGCCGTCCCGTCGGCGGTGCTGTTTCCGGGGTCGTCGATGATCAGGTCGTCGCGCTTGCCGAGCAGGCCCTTCTCGCCGAGCAGGCCGCCGAGGACCTTCTGGCCGAGCGTGCTGGTGAGCGTGCCGAGCACCTGCCCGGTGACCGCGCCGAGGTCGTTGTCGAAGCTGCCGGTGGCGAGGGCGTAGGACGGGTCGGGCTGCCAGCGCGTCGCGCCGCGCTGGACCTTGGCGGCGACGGCCCGCGACCGCCCGGTCGAGCCGGACGGCGACCGCACGTCGCCCTGGGCGCGGACCCACAGCGTCGGCTGGGTCCCGAGGATGCCGGTCGCCTTCTGGGCGTTGGCCGCCCAGGTGGCGAGCGTCGTGGAGGCCGACGTCTTCAGCTTCGCGGCGTCGCTCCACCGCGGATCCGCGGTGGCGCCGTTGTCGTCGGTCGGGCAGACGTAGACGGTCCAGCGAGTGGAGCGGCCGCCCTTCGTGTCGTAGTCCGACAGCGGCGATCCGCCCGACTGGGCGGCGTCGAAGTACGTGTTGACCGCCGTCTGGACGCGGGAAGCGAAGGTCGCGGGGGTGACGGTGGACGGGCCCGAGAGGTCGCCGCTGACGGTCTGGCACGACGTGAACTTCGTCGTCCAAAGCAGGCTGTTGTCGTCGCTCGCGAGCATGTTGGCGGTCGCCGTGGCGGCCCCCTCGGCCAGCGTCTGGGCGGCGTCGTTCACGCGCTCGCCGCCGGCGGCCTGCGTCTGGCGGTCGACGAGCAGCAGCGCCGCGAAGGCGAGCATCAGGCCGATCGCCAGCAGCGCGATCACGGGCACCATCACCCAGCCGCCGTCGTCGTGGACGCGGGACGCGGGACGCGGTTCGGGCATCGTCGGGTTCCTCATGGGGCGATGGCGTTTCGGAGGGAGACGGCGGCGCGCGTGACCACGGCGCCGGACGTGGACCCCGGTCGTCGGCTGACGGCCAGGCGCAGGCCGACGGCGCGGACGGCTGCGGGCGCCGGCAGGCATGCGGGCGGGCTCGGCGTAGCCGCGGTCGGCGCCTGCTGCGGGCAGTTGTTGGCGGTGTAGGCGGCGTCGGCCGTGTAGGAGAAGAGGGTCGTCGGCGAGACCACGCGGCGATCGACCAGCCGCGTGAAGGTCCAGCCCGACCCGTTCGCTCCACAGCCGGTCGGGGCGACGTAGGAGCCGGCGGCGAGCTGGCCGCGGAACAGGCTGCCCGCGCTGTCGGCGCAGTAGCTGATCCAGCCGTTCGACTCGCCGCCGGTGCTCGAGGCGATCGCCGCGGCGAACACGAGCTGGCTGCGGGTGATGCTGACGATCGGCGTCGCGGCGCCGGTGGCCGGCGTGTACGCCTGGCGCGTGTCGTTGGTGATCCGCCGCACGACCTGGCGGCCGACCTCCTGGCTGTCGGTCACCCGGCCGGTGTCCTGCGTCGAGCTGCCGAGGATGTCGGACGCCCCGAGGATCGCGAACAGGACGACCGACGCGAGCGCCATGGTCACCAACAGCTCGACGAGGGTCAGACCGTCGTCGCGGCGGGCCGCACGCCTCAGGCGCGTCGTCTTCGGGCGGGTCATGGCGTGGCCACCGTCGCGCGGCGGACGACGGCCGTCTGGCGGATCGTGCGCGTCTGGCGGGTGGCCCGGTCGACCCAGCTGACGGTCGTCTCGACCTTCGTCGACGTGCCGATGCCCCCGGCCACGTCGAGCGTCTCGTCCTGGATCTCCTCGGCGGGGCAGAGCCCGATGTTGGCGTTGGCGCCGAGCGTGCCGAGCAGCCCGGTGACGCCGGAGAGCAGGCCGCCGACGGTCGGGCCGACCGGGCCGAGCGCCGAGCAGACGGTCTGGATCAGGCTGTCGAGGCCGAGCGCGCTGGTCAGCGGGTTGAGGATGTTGAGGAGGCCGCCGACGCAGAGGTCGAGCCCGACCACGTTGAGCAGCTGCAGGCGGACGCGGATGTCCTGCGTCGGGGTGGGGGTGCTCGGCAGCGAGTTGCCGAGGGCGAGGGCCAGGCTGCACTGCGATCCGCCGCCACTGCCGCCCGGGAACGTGGTGCCCGGCGACGTCGTCGTGGCCGGCCGGTCGCAGTCGAGGACGCCCTGGATGATCGTCTGGTTGATCTCGTCCGAGCTGGTGCAGGCGCGGTAGGTGACGGTGTAGCGGGTGTTGGCGCGCGTCAGCTGCCAGCTGGTGCGCTTGACGTAGCGGCCGGTGACGTCCTGCGCGGTGACCGCGCTGCTCGATCCGTCGCCGTCGGGGTCGAGGGCGGCTCGCAGCCGGTTCGCGACCTCGACCTCGGGGCGGACGGTGGAGGTGCCGCTGCTCAGGCCGACGAGCTCGTTGGTGTCGACGTACTTGCCGTCGGTGGAGGAGCGGGCACGGACGTACTTCATGCCCGACGCCCGCTCGACGATCTCGCGGGCGATGGCGTTGCCCCGGTCGCGCTGCAGCGACGAGCCGGTCGCGGCGGCGCCGCGGTCCATCAGGGCGAGGGTCGCGAAGACGCCGATGACCAGGATCGTCGCGGCGACGAGCACCTCGACCATCGTGAATCCGCCGTCGCTGCGCAGGCCCCGCTGGCCGGCGGACCGCCGCTGGACGCGGGGGCGGCGGTGCAGGCGGACGACGCGGCGGGCCGCACGGCGCGGGCCGCCGGGGCGACCATCGGCCCTGGCGACGCCGGGTGCGCGATGGTCGCCTGCGCGGTCCGGGGGACGGTCCTCGGTGGCCGTTCGTGGGAGTGAGCGGATCACCGGTGAGGGCTGGACGTGCGGCATCGCACACGGTCAATCGGCGGCGGCGACGACGGACCGGAGCGCACTCAACGAATGGACGGCCGTCCACCCTCGCGCGAGAAGGGCCACCGGACCGGCCAGGCCTCCGCGGATCCGCAGGTAGTACAGACGTCTAGTCGCTCTCCAGCCCCGGGAGGCCTGGCCCGATGAGTGCTGTGCAAGACGCCAGCACCGAGGTGCCAAGGGCAAACCACTCGTGAGGGTGGGACGCAAAGCCACGGGCCTCTCCCACGTGGAGAGGAAGCCGGGTCGCCACCGGGGTGCAGTGATGGACCCCGCGGCAGGAGTCGCGGAGCTGGCAGCAGGAGAACCACAAGGTCCACCACACAGGAGCACAACGTGTCTTCATTCATCCACCGGATGCGCAACCGTGCAGCCGAGGAGCGGGGCTTCACCCTCGTCGAGCTGCTGGTCGTCATCCTGATCATCGGCATCCTCGCCGCGATCGCCATCCCGACGTTCCTGGGGCAGCGCGCGAAGGGCCAGGACGCGAGCGCGAAGAGCAACGCTCGTAACGCTGTTTCGCAGATCGAGTCCTGCTACACGAACAGCGAGGACTACTCGACTTGCCGCACCGAGGCGCAGCTCTCCGGCGGCACCAACCCCGGTGCAACGGGCCTCCCGGTCGTGGCCACCCACGTCGCCGGCGATGCGGACATCGTGATCAGCGCGGCGACCACGGGCACGAACGACGCGAAGACGAGCTACCTCGTGACGGCGTACTCGAAGTCCGGCAACCAGTTCACGATCGAGAAGGTCTCGTCCGGCAGCACTGCTCGCAAGTGCACCACCACCGGTGAGGGCGCCTGCCCGTCCAGCGGCGACTGGTAGTCCACGACTCGCCGACAGGCGACGCTCACTCGAGAGCGGCATTTGCAAGACCCAGCGCGGGGCGGCCTCTGGCCGCCCCGTCCGCATTGCGCAGACGAAAACCAGTGGCGCGTCACCTAGCCATCCGTCCAACGTGCACGACACCAGGATCATTTGCTGGCACCGTCGAACCATGCTCAGCACACAGCGTTGCGTTCAGCCGCATCGAGATGCCCCACAACCTGCCGATCGCCCAGGTCGCCGCCGGACCGGGGTCGCTGTCTTTGTGACTGTCCTCCTTTCGGCGCTGACTGGGCTGCCAGCCGCTGTCGCCGGCGCGGACGAGGGATGCACAGCAACCTGGAGCGGAGGCGCTGGGACGTCGGCTTGGGGGACGGCGGGGAACTGGACTGGCGGAACTGTGCCAGCACAAGCCGATTCCGTCTGCTTGCCCGACGGCGCGTCGATCGATGTCGGAACGTCGGTTTCGGTTCGTGATGTGCAGGGTGTTGGTGCTGCGGTTCGTG
>NZ_AGUD01000039.1 GCF_000240225.1 Patulibacter medicamentivorans | reverse complement strand
CCCGGGCGATCCGGCGCCGACGGCACGCTTCGCCTCCGGCACCGCCGAGCAGGCCGGCCCGCAGGCCGGCGGCGCGCTCGCGACCCCCGAGGCCGTCGGCGGCGGTCCGCCCGCGGGCCACGACCTGCCCCCGGTCGATCAGGGGCTGGGCGACGGGGGCGGCGGCAGGCCCCCGCGTCCGAAGCTGCGCTTCCGCTGGCTGCGGCTGCTCGGCTTGCTGGTCCCGATCGCGGCGCTGGCGATCGTCTCGACGGTCTTCGGGATGATGATGGCCGTCGCCGGCGACCTGCCCGACCTGGACACCGCCAAGGAGTTCCGCTCGGCCCGCAACTCGATCCTGCTGGACCGCAGCGGCAAGCAGATCGGTGTCCTCGCCGGCTCGAACGCGCGCTACGTCGTGACCGCCGACCAGATCGCGCCGACGATGAAGGACGCGGTCATCGCGATGGAGGACCAGCGGTTCCTCGAGAACAGCGGCGTCGACATCCGCGGCATCGCCCGCGCCGCCGTCCAGGACGTCATCAGCGGCGGGGCCGTCCAGGGCGCGTCGACGATCACCCAGCAGCTGGTGAAGATGGCGCTCGAGGCGGAGAACAAGCGGACCGTCTTCCAGAAGCTCCGCGAGGCGGCGCTCGCGTACCACATGACCCGCAAGTGGACGAAGAGCAAGATCCTCACGATGTACCTCAACCGGGTCTACTTCGGCAACGGCGCCTACGGCGTCGAGTCGGCGGCCCGCACGTACTTCGGCAAGAGCCTCGACCACGTCGGCTGCGGACGGACCCCGAACCGGCCCTGCGCCAAGGAGCTGCGCCCGGCCGAGGCCGCGCTGCTGACGGCGATCATCGCCTCGCCCTCGCGCTTCGACCCGAACGTCGACCCCGGGGCCGCGCTGCGCCGCCGCAACACCGTGCTGCTGAAGATGCTCCAGCAACGGATGCTCGATCGCGCCGAGTACGAGACGGCCCACAACGAGCCGCTGCCGCCGAAGGACCAGATCGAGCCGCCCTCGCTGGACTCCAAGAACCCCTACTTCGCCTCCTGGGTCAGCGCCCAGCTGGTCGAGCGCTACGGCGTCCAGAAGACCTACGAGGGCGGGCTGAAGGTCACGACGACGCTCGACCAGCCGCTGCAGCAGGCCGCGCAGACCGCGATCAACACCTACCTGTCCTCGCCGGACGGGCCGCAGGCGTCGCTGGTCGCGATCGACAACCCAACCGGCGAGGTCCGGGCGATGGTCGGCGGACGCAACTACCGGGCGGCGCCGTTCAACCTCGCCACCCAGGGCAAGCGCCAGCCCGGGTCGGCGTTCAAGCCCTTCACCCTCGCCCAGGCGCTGCGCGCGGGCATCTCCCCCGACTCGACCTGGACGTCGGGCAAGAAGGTCTTCCGCGTCCGCGACTCGGCCGGCAACCGCGAGCTCTTCCGCGTCACCAACGACCACAACGCCTACTCCGGCACGACGACCCTGGCCCGTGCGCTGACCTTCTCCGACAACACGGTCTACTCCGAGGTCGGGCTCAAGGTCGGCACCAAGAAGATCGCCAAGCTGATCCGCCAGATGGGCATCCGCACGCCGGTCTCCAGCAACGCCGCGCTGACGCTCGGCGCGCCGAAGCGCAACGTGACCGTGCTCGACATGGCCCACGCCTACGAGACGTTCGCGACCCGCGGCGTTCGCGTCAACGGCTCGCTCGGCGCGCCCCACGGCGGCCCGGTCGGGATCACCGAGGTCGTCAACGGCAACAAGGTCGTCCGCAACCATCCGCGCAAGATCCGCGTGCTCTCGCCGCAGGTCGCCGACACGACGACGGCGATCATGCAGTCCGTCGTCACGATCGGCACCGGCAAGCGGGCGGCCTACGGCGGCTTCGCGGCCGGCAAGACCGGCACCACGTCGAACAACGTCGACGCCTGGTTCGTCGGCTTCAGCAAGCGGCTGACGGTCGCCGTCTGGGTCGGCTACCCGAACTCCGGCAAGCCGATGCAGACCGAGTACAACGGCGAGCCGGTCGAGGGCGGCACCTACCCCGCCGCGATCTGGGGCACGTTCGTCGGCGCGGCCGAGTCGATCCTGACCGCCCGCGCCCCCAAGAACCAGCGCGAGCCGAGCGGCAGCGACGTGCCGGTCGGCGACGGCACCCAGGTGCAGGGCAGCGACGGCGGCAGCGGCACCGGGACGGACGCGACCGGCTCGGGGACCAGCACCACCGACGGCACCGGCACGACCGCCACCGACGGCGGCGGTGGCGGCGGCGGGACGGGTGGCGGCGGCGCGTCGACCACGCCGCAGACCACGCCGCCCGCGAACACGCCACCGGCCGGCGGCGCCAACGGGACCGGGTCGGGGTCGGGATCGGGGTCCGGCTCGGGCGGCGGTGGCGGTGGCGGTGGCGGCGGGGCCGGCGGTGGTGGCACCGGCGGCGCCGTGCCACTCGGCTGAGGCGGGCCCCGGGTCAGCGCCGCGCGGCGGACCGCATCGCGGGCGGCCACGGTCGCGAGACGTCGACGCTCGACGCGTCGGCGAACCGCCACGGCAGCTCGACCGCCTTGGTGATCCCGATCCGCGGTCCGTCGACCAGCTCGACCGGCCGGGCCGCGGGCGGCGGCTCGAGGATCCGGACCGCGCCGGTCGCCAGGTCGCTGCCGTCCATCTCGAGCGTGATGCCGAGGGCGACCGTCAGTCGCCCCGGACCGGCGACCAGCTCGCGCTCCGAGCGGCCGGGCCGGCGCTCGCGCATCAGCCCGACCCCCGCGAGCGGCTCGACCGCGCGGATCAGGACCGCCGCCGCCGTGCCCTCCGGCTCGCAGACCGCGTTGACCATCGCGTGGATGCCGTAGGAGCGGTAGACGTAGGCGTGGCCCGGCGGTCCGAACAGGACCCGCGTGCGATCGGTCGGCCGCGGCGGGGTGCCGTAGCCGTGGCAGGCGGGCTCGCTGTCGTGGTATGCCTCGGTCTCGACGATCCGGCCGGCGGTCGCGCCCTGGACCAGGACGCATCCGAGCAGCTCGCGCGCGACCTCGACCACGGGCCGGTCGTAGAACCGCCGCGGCAAGGCCGGCGGCGGCGACCAGTCGGGCTCGTCGCTCGCGGCCGCCCGCGCGTCGGCGCCCGCTGCCCGCCGGCCGGTCACCGTCAGGCGAGCAGCGCTCGCGCCAGGGTCAGCTGCTCGGTGACGCGGGCCGACGCCGTGCCGCCCTGGCTCTGCTTGCGCTCCAGCAGCGACAGCGGCTCGAGCAGCTCGCGGATCCACGGGCCCAGGTGCTCGCTGCGGGCGGTCAGCTCCTCGTCGGAGAGCTGCGACAGCGTGCGACCCGACTCGACCGCCTCGCGGACGAGGCCGCCGACGATCGCGTGGCACTGGCGGAACGGGACGCCGCGCTGCACGAGCGCGTCCGCCAGGTCGGTCGCGGCCAGCAACTCGTCGGCGGCCGCGGCGGCCATCCGATCGGCGCGGAAGGTCGCGCCCGAGATCATCCCCGCCGCCGCCGCCAGCGCCTGCTCGATCGTGTCGGCCGCGTCGAACAGGTGCTCCTTGTCCTCCTGCAGGTCCTTGTTGTAGGTCAGCGGCAGGGCGTGGATCACGCCGTGCAGCGCCTGCAGGTGGCCGACGATCCGCGGAGCCTTGGCCCGCAGCAGCTCGGCGCAGTCCGGGTTCTTCTTCTGCGGCATCAGCGAGCTGCCCGACGACCAGGCGTCCGGCAGCGTCAGGAAGCCGAACTCCTCGCTCGCCCACTGGACGATCTCCTGGCCCAGCCGCGAGAGGTGCGTCGCGCAGGTCGCCGCGGCGCTCAGGTAGTCGAGGACGAAGTCGCGGTTGGAGACGGCGTCGATCGAGTTCGGGGCCGGCTCGCCGAAGCCGAGCTCGGCCGCGGTCATCGTCCGGTCGGTGTCGAAGTTGACCCCGGCCAGGGCGCCGGCGCCGAGCGGCATCCGGCGCAGCGCCTGCTCGCCGGCGAAGCGGAACCGGGCGCGGTCGCGCTCGAGCATCCAGACGTAGGCCAGCAGGTGGTGGGCCAGGTAGACCGGCTGCGCCCGCTGGAGGTGGGTGTAGGCCGGCATCGGCCAGTCGCGGTGCGCCTGGGCGACGTCGATCAGCGCGCCCATCAGGGTCTCGATCGCGGTCACCGCCCGCTCGGTCGCCTCGCCGACCCACAGCGCGACGTCGGTCGCGACCTGGTCGTTGCGCGAGCGGGCGGTGTGCAGGCGGGCGCCCGGATCGCCGACGAGGGCGGTCAGGCGGCGCTCGACCGCCATGTGGATGTCCTCGTCGTCGGGCTCGAACGGGAACTCGCCGCGCTCCAGCTCGCCCTCGATCTGCTCGAACCCGCGCAGGATCGCGGCCAGGTCGTCCTCGCCGATGATGCCGCGGGCGGCCAGCATCCGGGCGTGGGCCCGCGAGCCGCGGATGTCCTGGCGCCACAGTCGGCGGTCGAACCCGAGCGACGTGTTCATCTCCCGGAAGACAGGATCCTGCGGCTCAGCGAATCGCGACATAGGTAGCCGCCAGTCTAGGTTTCGGCCACGGGTGAGCGTCGCCCGCCAGGCCGGGCGTCAGGCCGGCAGCGCACTGGCCGCCGCGTCCACGTGGACCTCCGGCGCCAGCGTCAGGAACGTCCGCAGGGCCCGCGAGAGGCTACGGTCGCGGTAGGCGAGGAAGGTCGACACCGGCGTCGCGTCCTCGAGCGGGACCAGCACGACGTCGTCCGGCGCGTGGCGACGGGCGCCGTCGGCGACGACGGCGATGCAGCGGCCGGTGCCGACCATCGCCAGCTGCGTGGCGACGTCGTGGACCTCGGCGTAGGCGGTCGGGTCGAAGCCGGCCCGGGCGCAGATCCCCTCGACGCGCAGGACCTGCCCGACCATCGCGTCGCGGGCGATCAGGCTGAACGACTCCCCGGTCAGCTCGCACGTCGACAGCGACCGCCGGCCTGCCAGGGGGTGCTCGGCGTGGAGCGCCACGGCGACCCGCTCGCGGCAGACGACGGTGAAGAGGATCGACGGGTCGGTGTGCGGGGCGACGCTGCCCGCGACGACGCCGACGTCAAGCGTCCCGTCGGCGATCCCGGCCAGCACCTGGGTCTGCGGCCGCTCGCGGATCTGGACGGTGACGTCCGGCCAGCGCGCCGCATGCTCGCGCAGCAGCGAGACCATCCCCTCGCTCGGAGTTCCGGCCGTCAGCCCGATCCGCAGGATCCCGAGCTCGCCCCGCCAGGCGCTGCGGGCCGCGTCGCTCGCCCGACCGGCGCTCTCGACGGCCCGAATCGCCTCGGGCAGGAACGCCTCGCCGGCGTCGGTCAGGACGACCCGACGGCCCGAGCGGTCGACCAGCCGGACCCCGATCGCCGACTCCAGCCGCTGCAGCTGCTGGCTGACCGCCGGCTGGGCGACGCCGAGCCGCTCGGCCGCCCGGCCGAAGTGCAGCTCCTCGGCGAGGATCGCGAAGGTCCGCAGGGCTCGAGTGGAGACATCCATCACACAACGTTATCGAGTGGCCATCGTGAAGCGATTGGACGTGATCGATCGTCGCACGTAGCGTCGAAGGGCGCCGCCGCCGATCGCGACGGCCGGACCCCGACCCGGAGCACCCATGACCTTGCAGGGCAAGACCGCCATCGTCACCGCCGCCTCGCGCGGCATCGGACGCGCGACCGCCGAGCGGCTGGCCGCCGACGGGGCCGCCGTCGTCGTCAACTGGCATCGCAGCGGTGCGGCGGCCGCCGAGGTCGTGACCGCGATCGAGGCCCGCGGCGGACAGGCGATCGCCGTCCAGGGCGACATCGGCGTCCAAGCCGACGTGGTGGAGCTGTTCGACGTCGCCGAGCAGCGGTTCGGCGGCGTCGACGTCGTGGTCAACAACGCCTCGGCCAACATCGACTCCCACGGTCCGGTCGCCGGCCTGACCGACGAGCAGATCGAGCACGCGATCGCCCTCAGCTTCCGCGGCAGCCTCGAGACGATGCGCCAGGCGGCGACCCGGCTGCGCGACGGCGGCCGGATCGTCAACGTCTCGACCGGCTACGTCCGACGCGCGTTTCCCGACGTCGGGCTCTACGCCGGGCTGAAGGCGGGGATCGACACGCTCGGCGCCTCGCTCGCCCACGAGCTGGGGCCGCGCGGGATCACCGTCAACTCGGTGCTACCCGGGCTGACGGACACCGACGGGCTCTCCGACGGCGTGCGCGAGTCGCTCGACGACTTCCTCGCCACGACGCCGCTGCGGCGGATCGCGCAGCCCCAGGAGATCGCGGCGGTGATCGCCTTCCTGGTCGGCCCCGACGGCGGCTGGATCACGGCCGAGTCGATCGCGGCGACCGGCGGGCTGGTCTAGGCGGCCCGGCGAGCGCCCCTACGCGGCGGGCGCGCCGTCGCCGGTCAGCACCGCGGTCAGCTCGGCCACCACCCGCGCGACCTGATCCTGGGTCATCGCGGGGAAGAACGGCAGCGACAGGCCGCGGGCGGCGGCGTCCTCGGTGACCGGGAACTGGCCCTCGCGGAAGCCGAACCGCTCGCGGTAGAACGAGAACAGGTGGATCGCCGGCAGGTACGGGCGGGTCTGGATCCCTCGCTCCGCCAGGGCCGTGATCGTGGCGTCGCGGTCGACGCCGCGCGGGACCCGGACCACGTAGACGAACCACGACCGCCGCTCGCCGCCGGCGTCCGGCGCCAGCAGCTCCAGGCCCGTGCGGGCGACGAGGTCGGCGAGCGCCTCGGCGTACCAGGCCGCAACCCGGGCGCGGTCGGCCAGCATGCCGTCCAGGCGATCGAGCTGGGCCAACCCGAGCGCGCACTGGATGTCGCTCAGCCGGTAGTTGAAGCCCAGCCGATCGTGGTCGAGCCACTGCATGTCGGGCGCCCGGCCCTGGTTGCGCTCGCTGTCGATCGTCGCCTTGATCGCCGGGTCGGCGGTCGCGACCAGGCCGCCCTCCCCCGTCGTCAGCTGCTTGTTGGCGTAGAAGGCGAAGATCGCCGGGTGGCCGCGCCCGCCGACCGGCGTCCCGTCGGCGTGGACCGCGCCCAGCGCCTCAGCCGCGTCCTCGACGATCGGCAGCCCGAGCGGCTCGATCCCGGCGACGTCGGCCGGCTGGCCGAAGATGTGGACCGGCAGCAGCGCGGCGGTCCGCTCGGTGACCGCCGCCGCCACGGCGTCGGCCGGGATCGTCAGCGTGTCGGGCTCGACGTCGACGAAGACCGGCGTCGCGTCCTGCATCAGGATCGTGTTGCTGGAGGCGATGAACGAGAACGGCGAGCTGATCACCTCGTCGCCCGGACCGACCCCGACCGCCCGCAGCGCCAGGTGCAGGCCGGCGGTGCCCGACGAGACCGCCGACGCGTGGTCGACGCCGAGCCGCTCGGCGAACCGCCGCTCGAACGCGAGCAGCTTCGGGCCGAGCGAGAGCTGGCCGGAGCGCAGCACCTCGAGCACGGCCTGCTCCTCGGCCTCGCCGATCACCGGCTGGGCGAGCGGGATCCGGTCCCGCTCGCCGGCCTCGCCGCTCATGCCGACTCGACCTCCGCCGGCGCCGCCGCCAGCTGCGGGCCGCGTCGTCCCGGCTGCTCGGCCCAGGCCAGCGACTCGACCAGGGCGTCCCACGAGGCGCCGATCAGGTTCTCGCCGACCCCGATCGAGCCCCAGGTCCGGTTGCCGTCGCTGGCGTCGATCAGGACCCGCGTGACCGCGCCGGTGCCCTTCGTCTCGTCGAGGATCCGGACCTTGAAGTTGACCAGCTCGATGTCGGAGAGGTGCGGGTGGACCTGGCCGATCGCGCTCCGCAGCGCGCGATCGAGCGCGTGGACCGGACCGTTGCCCTCGGCGGTGCGGACGAACCGCTCGTCGCCGATCCAGATCTTGATCGTGGCCTCGGTCTCGACCTGGCCGCCCGCTCGCTGCTCGACGATCACGCGCCAGCTCTCGAGCGTGAAGAGCGGGTCGTAGGTGCCGGTCTCCCGTCGCAGCAGCAGCTCGAAGCTGCCGTCGGCGGCCTCGAACTGGTAGCCGCGGTGCTCCAGCTCCTTGACCCGGTCGATGATCCGGACCGCCTGCGCGTCGTCGACCGAGAGCCCGGCCTCGGCCGCCTTCTCGATCACGGTGCCCTTGCCGGCCAGCTCGGAGACGAGCACGTCGCGGGCGTTGCCGACGGTCGCCGGGTCGACGTGCTCGAAGGTCGACGCGTCCGCCCGGATCCCGGCGACGTGCAGGCCGCCCTTGTGGGCGAACGCGTTGCGGCCGACGTAGGGCTGGGTGGTCCGCGGCGGGCGGTTGAGCAGCTCGTCGACGAAGTGGGCCGTCTCGGTCAGCTTCGCCAGCCGGCCCTCGGGCAGCGAGCGGATGCCCATCTTCAGCTCGAGGTCGGCGGTGATCGTCGTCAGGTTGGCGTTGCCGGTCCGCTCGCCGATCCCGTTGGTCGTGCCCTGGACGTGGGTCGCGCCGGCCTGGACCGCGAGCAGCGAGTTGGCCACCCCGCAGCCGGCGTCGTCGTGGGCGTGGATGCCGACCCGGACGTGCTCGCCCAGCTCGTCGACGACCGCCCGCACCGCCTCGTGGACCTGCATCGGCAGCGACGAGCCGTTGGTGTCGCAGAGCGTGATCGTGTCGGCGCCCGCCTCGACGGCGGCCCGTAGGCAGCGGTGGGCGTACTCGCGGTCGTCGCGCCAGGCGTCGAAGAAGTGCTCGGCGTCGTAGATCACGCGCTTGCCCTCGCCGACCAGGAACGCGACCGAGTCGGCGATCAGGCGCAGGTTCTCGGCCGGGTCGACGCGGACGACCTTCTCCAGGTGCAGGCCCCAGGTCTTGCCGACGATCGTCGTGACGTCGCAGAAGCAGTCGGCGAGGATCCGCAGCGCCGGGTCCTGGTCGGCGCGCACGTCGCGCCGGCGGGTCATGCCGAAGGCGGCGATCCGGCTCGACTCCCAGGTCTCCTGGGCGAGCAGGGCGAACAGCTCCTGCTCCTTGGGGTTCGAGGCCGGGAAGCCAGCCTCGATCAGGTGGACGCCGAGCTCGTCGAGCTTCCTGGCGACGCGCAGCTTCTCCTCGGCGGAGAGCGACATGCCCTCGCCCTGCATGCCGTCGCGGAGCGTGGCGTCGTAGAGCTCGAAGGGCCGAGAGGGTACGGAGGTGGTCATGGGTGGTGGTCTTGGGGGTTCGGACGGACATCGGACGGTGCGGATCCGCGCGCTGCTGCGCGCGGTCCGCGAATCGGTCAGGCACGGGCGACCAGGCCGTGCCGGCCCGGTGCCCTAGGGAATTCGCCGGATCGCCCGGCGCCCGATGTCGGTCCTGTCGCTCACGAGGGTCGAACCTGCTCGCGGACGGGGACCGGGTCCAGCCAGCGGCGGTAGCGCTCGTCGCGGCCGTGCAGCGCGTCCTCGAAGACCCGCTGGACCTCGCGCGTGATCGGTCCCGGCTCGCCGCCGCCGATCGCGTGGTCGTCGATCTCGCGGACCGGCGTCAGCTCGGCCGCGGTGCCGGTCACGAAGACCTCGTCGGCCAGGTACAGCTCGGCGCGGGCGATGTCGCGCTCGACCAGCTCGTAGCCGAGGTCGCGGGCGATCTCCATCACCGAGCGGCGGTTGATCCCGTCGAGGATCGAGGCGGTCTGGGGCGGCGTGAAGATCCGGCCCTCGCGGACCACGAAGATGTTCTCGCCCGAGCCCTCGCAGACCACGCCGGCCTCGTCGAGCAGGATCGCCTCGTCGTAGCCGGCCTTCGTGACCTCGATCTTGGCGAGCACCGAGTTCAGGTACTGGCCGGTCGCCTTCGCGTGCGGGATCAGGCCCGCGGGCGAGAGCCGCCGCCACGAGGAGACCTTGGCGCGCACGCCGTTGGCCTTGCCGTCGTCGCCCAGGTAGGCGCCCCACTCCCAGCAGGCGATCGCGACGTCGACCGGGGAGTCGAGCGGGCTGAGGCCCATCGGGCCCTCGCCGCGGAAGACGATCGGCCGGATGTAGCACGAGCGCAGGCCGTTGGCCGCGACCGTCTCGAGCGTCGCCTGGCGAATCTGCTCGGGCGTGAACGGGATCGGCATGTAGAACAGCTCGGCCGACTTGTACAGCCGGTCGACGTGCTCGGGGTGGCGGAAGATCGCCGGGCCGATCTCGGTGTCGTAGCAGCGGACGCCCTCGAAGACGCCGGTGCCGTAGTGCAGGGCGTGCGTCAGCACGTGCACCTTGGCCTCGTCCCAGGGGACGAGCTCGCCGTTCTTCCAGATGACGTCCGCCTGCGGCACCGCGTCGCTCCTCGTCGCTGATCGTGCTCGTTGGTCCCGCCCCAGCGAAAGCGGGTCCTCGGACTGTACGCCCTCGCGGCGCCGGACGGCGGCGGACCTGGCGCCACCGCGCCCGCCCGGCCACCCCCCGACCGGTGGGCCGAGCGCGTCCCGGGGGTGGTCGCCTCCGCCGACCGGGCGTACCGTCGATGCAGGCGTCGGGAACCGGCCTCCCAGCGGTCGGCACCCCCGTCCCCGGCGCGTCGGAGGACCATGCCCAACCGCTCCCTGCACCCCGTCATGTCGATGAAGGACCGCGACGAGCGGATCCGCGCGATGCTCGCCCTGCGCGCCGGCGCGCTCGAGGACGCGTTCCTCGACGCCGGTCACGCGCCGGACCCGATCGACGCCGAGGGCGTCGAGCACTGCCGCGTCGCCAGCGCCCCCGCCTGGCTCGGCGGCTCCCGCACCGACGACTGACCCCCTGGCGCGGGCCCCGGCCCGCGGTCGTCGCCACGACGGCCCCGTCGCCCGACCCTCTCGGCCGGGACGGCGGGGCCGTTCGTCGTTGGGGGGGGTGGCCGGAGGCCGGTCGCCAGTGGCGGTGGCCAGGGGCCGTGGCGGTGGCCAGTGGCCGTGGCGGTGGGCTGGTGGTGCGGGGTTGGCTCGGCGGGGGCCTCAGGTCGTTCGGGCCGGCCGCCTTGCGCTGGTCGATGGGCGACCGGGTGCGGTTCAGCGAAGCGCGGGGCTGGCGAGCGTCACGTCGAGGGGCGCGTGTCCCGGCTGGGCCGGCCGCGCGGCCACGGCGGGCGGCCGGGGCTGGGCGAACCGCCGGACCGCAGAAGGCGAGCGCGCACGCGACGCGGGCGGGTCCCGAGGCGCGTCTGCGGCAGCGAGGTGGCGTCATTTCCGAGCGGCACGCCGAGGTGGCGCCATTTTCGGTCGCATACCGACGGCAAATGACGCCACCTGTGCCATGAGGGGGTGAATCGACGCCACACCACCCACGCCAGGGGCGCGCGCCGACCCCCGCGCCGGCCACGGGCACCCGGCGCCTCAACGCCGCCGGCTAGTCCCCGGGCGCCCCCGCCACCTCGCGCGCGCGCTGGACGCTGAGGGTCTTCAGGCGGTCCCAGTCGACGTCGCGGAAGTTGTGCATCGGGCAGTACTTCGGGCCGCACATCGAGCAGAACTCGGCGGTCTTGAAGTAGTCGTCGGCGAGCGTCTCGTCGTGCATGCCGCGCGCCGTGTCCGGATCGACCGCCAGTTCGAACTGGCGGTTCCAGTCGAAGTCGAAGCGCGCTCGCGACAGCTCGCGGTCCCAGCGCGCCGCCCGCGCGCCGTGCGCTCCCCCGCGCGCCAGGTCGGCCGCGTGGGCCGCGATCCGGTAGGCGATCAGGCCCTGCTTGACGTCCTCGGCGTCGGGCAGGCCGAGGTGCTCCTTGGGGGTGACGTAGCAGAGCATCGAGGTGCCGTGCCAGCCGACGACGGCGGCCCCGATCGCGCTCGTGATGTGGTCGTAGCCGGGTGCGATGTCGGTCACCAGCGGCCCGAGCGTGTAGAACGGCGCCTCGCGGCAGACTCGCTGCTGCCGCTCGACGTTCTCCTGCAGCTGGTGCAGCGGCACGTGGCCCGGGCCCTCGACCATGCACTGGACGCCCGCGTCCCAGCAGCGACCGACGAGCTCGCCGAGGGTGTCGAGCTCGGCGAACTGGGCCGCGTCGGAGGCGTCGGCGATCGACCCCGGCCGCAGGCCGTCGCCGAGCGAGATCGTGACGTCGTGGCGGGCGCAGATCGCCAGCACGTCGTCGAAGCGCTCGTAGAGCGGGTTCTCCTGCTCGTGGTGGACCATCCAGCGGGCCAGCAGCCCGCCCCCGCGCGACACGATCCCGGTCGTCCGGTGCTGGCAGAGCGCCAGGTGGCTCAGCAGCACGCCGGCGTGGATCGTCATGTAGTCGACGCCCTGCTCGGCCTGCTCGCCGATCACGTCGAGCAGGATCTCGGCCGTCAGGTCCTCGGGCTTCTTGACTCGCTCGAGCGCCTCGTAGATCGGGACGGTGCCGATCGGGACCGTGGCGACGTCGATGATCGCCTCGCGGGTCTCGCGGATCCGCTTGCCGGTCGACAGGTCCATCACCGTGTCGGCGCCCCAGCGCTGCGAGAGGGCGAGCTTCTCGACCTCCTCGTCGAGCGACGACGTCGTCGGGCTGGACCCGATGTTGGCGTTGATCTTGACCCGCGCCTTGAGCCCGATCGCCATCGGGTCGAGGGCCGCGTGGTGGAGGTTGGCCGGGATCACCATCCGACCGCGCGCGACCTCGTCGCGCACCGCCTCGGGATCCAGCGCCTCGCGCTCGGCGACCCGTGCCACCTCCGGCGTGATCGCTCCCTCGCGAGCCGCGCGCAGCTGCGTGCGCGGGGTTCCGTCGTCCGGGAAGACGTGCCGTTCCATGATGCTCCCTCCGCCGGTATGAACCGGATCAGGTCGTCGGGTCAGCGCGGCGTCAGCGCAATCTCAGCCCCCTGCCTGGGACTCCCCGGATGTGTGTGGTTCCCGGACCCTATCCGCTGCGGCGGTCGCCCCGGCGCAGCGCTGCCGCGACGTTGCCCGTTCGTTGCGCCGCGCCGTTCCCGGCCCTGGGTGACAGATGTGCAACCTGTTGTCCACCTGGATCAGTCAGGATGCCCGTCATGCGAGGACTGCGAACCCTGCCCGTGGCCGTCGCGGCCGCGATCGCCCTGGCCGCCCCGGCGGCCGCGCCGGCCGCCTCGGCCAGCGCCCGCGAGACCGCCCCGGCGTCGAAGACCCAGTACCTGCAGAGCGGCCAGTACGCCAGGGACGTCGTCGCCGCGGCCGCGCCGGCGACCGCCTGGATCCGCAAGCGCAGCGACCAGGCGATCCAGCTGACGGCCGCCTGCAAGGCCTACGGGCTGGCGATCGGCGCGGACGGCAAGCCCGGCACCGCGACCGTCCGCGAGCCGACCGCCGAGCAGCTCGCGACCGCCGCTCGGACCGCCGCCGCCGCCAAGCGCGCGGCGCGCAGGGCCAACAGCGCCCGCACCGCCGCCCGCCGGATCGCCAAGCGCAAGGGCGCGACCAGGACCGCGATCCGCCAGGCCGCGCGGAAGGCGACGGCGCTTCGCCGCAAGGCCCGCTCCGCCGCCCGCACGGCCCAGGCCGCGGCCGCCGCGGCCGTTCCGCCGTCGATCGCCCGTCCGACCGCGTCGGCCTGCCGCGGCCTCGGCCCGCTGGCCGTCGTCTTCGACATCGACGAGACGCTGCTGTCGAACTACATCGGGGTGCCGGGATCGGACCCCGAGAGCGGCTCGGTCGGCCAGTTCCCCGGCGCGCTGAGCGGCACCGGCACGAAGATGCCCGGCGTCTCGGACGCCTACTTCGAGGCCCGCAAGCGCGGCATGGCGATCTTCCTGATCACCGCCCGCCCGGTGATCGTCCCCGGCCTCCGCGAGACGACCGTCCGCAACCTGCGGGCCGTCGGCTACGACCGCTGGGACGGGCTCTCGTTCAAGGAGAACCCGTTCGCCAGCTCGGCGACCTACAAGACCGCCGAGCGAGCGGCGATCGAGGCCCGCGGGTACCGGATCGTCGCCAACGTCGGCGACCAGACGAGCGACATCGTCGGCGGCCACTCCGAGCGGACGTTCAAGCTGCCGAACCCGTTCTACACGGGCTAGGCGGCGGCCCGGCGGGCGGTCACCACCAGCCGCCCGCCCCGCGCCGGGATCATCGTCACGTTGCGGTAGCGCCCCGGCTCGGCCGCCGGGTCCGGCGCCGTCATCTCGGTCCGGCGCACGATCTCGCGCAGCACGATCCGCAGCTCGGCCATCGCCAGCGCGCTGCCCAGGCAGCGGCGGATGCCGCCCCCGAACGGGATCCAGGTGTAGGTGCCCGGCTTGACGCCCACGAACCGCTCCGGCCGGAAGGCGCGCGGGTCCGGGTAGACGTCCGGGCGCTGGTGCAGCAGCAGGATGCTGATCAGGACCCACGACCCGGCCGGCACCGCGTGGTCGCCGAAGCGCCACGGCACGGTCACCTCGCGCGCGATCGTCGGGATCACCGGTCGGATCCGCATCGACTCGTGGATCACCGCGTCCAGGTACCCGTCGTCGTCCTCGCCCGACCGCGCCACGTCGCACAGCCGCGCGTAGGCGTCGGGCGTCCGCAGCAGCCGCTCGAAGGTCCACGCCAGCGTGCTGGCGGTCGTCTCGTGGCCGGCGAGCACCAGGGTCAGCAGCTCGTTGCGCAACTCGAGGTCGGTCAGGCGCTCGCCGTCCTCGGTCTCGGCGTCGAGCAGCAGCGAGAGCACGTCGTGGCGGGCCCCGGGCTCGTGGGTCGCCCGGCGCTCGGCGATCACGGGGTAGATCGCCCGGTCGAGCATCCGCATCGCCAGCCGCTGCGGGCCGACCGCCTCGTCGCGACCGCGGTTGAGCAGCTCCGCGAGCTTCGCGCCGGGGCCGACCGACGCGGCCAGGATCCCCCGCACGATCCGCCGCAGGCGGTGCTCGTGGGTCCCCGGGGCCGGCCGTCCCTCGATCCCGAAGATCCCGGCCAGGATCACGTCGAGCGTGATCGCCTGGGCGGCCGGGGCGAGGGCGAACGGCCGGCCGACCGGCCACTCGGCGATCTCGCGCTCGGCGGCGGCCTGGATCTGCTGCTGGTAGCGGGCGATCGCCTCGCCGTGGAACGGCGGCAGCAGCAGCTTGCGCTGGCGCATGTGGCGCGGGCCGATCGCCGTCAGGACCGCGCGGTCGCCGACGATCGGCCGCAGCGCCGACTCGCGAGTCAGCGACGGCGCCAGGCGCGGGTCGGCGGTGAACAGCGACTTGACGTGGTCGGGGTGGTTGACGACGGTCAGCGGCGGGTCGCCGCCGGTCGCGATGTCGACGCCGAAGACGTCCCCGTGGCGACGCTGGGCGGCGCGCACGAAGGCGCCCTGGCGGACGCTCATCCGCAGCACCTGCAGCCGGCGCGGCAGATCGACCAGCGGCGGCAGCGGCAGCCGCGACGCCTCGATCGCGTCCAGCGCGCCCGCGGGCGAGGCCGCCGCCGTGGTCGCTCCCGCCGCTTCGATGCTGCTGATCGCCATCGCTCCGCCCGCTTCCCGTCCGCCCGCTATTGGACGCAACGTAGAATAGAGCGATGAGCGTCATCCGTGACATGCCGCACAGTTCCCGGACCTAGACTGGCGCGCGATGGCGATCCGTACCCGCCTGCCGGTCGAGCAGCGCCGCGAGCAGGTGCTCGAGGCGGCGATGGGGCTGTTCGCCGAGCAGCCCTTCGAGCAGCTGTCGATGGACCAGATCGCGAGCGCCTGCGGGATCTCGCGGGCACTGCTCTACCACTACTTCGGCGGCAAGCGCGAGCTCTACGTCGAGACGATCCGCGCCGCCTCGGGCCGACTGGCGGCCCAGCGGACCGACCGCTCCCGCCCGGAGGACGAGCAGCTGCGCCAGGGGCTGCGCGAGTACTTCGGCAGCGTCCGCAAGGCGCCGGCCGCCCACGTCGCGTTCCGTCGGGCGGCGGCCACCGACCCCGAGATCGCGGCGATCGTGGCGCGCACCCGCGAGGCGTTCGCGCAGCGGGTCGCGGCCGCGATCCCGGGCGCCGCGGACTCGCCGCTGGCCCTGGCCGCGATCCGCTCCTGGGTGGCCGCGGTCGAGGCCGCGGCGGGCGACTGGATCGTCCGCGGCGAGCCGGAGATCGAGTCGCTGGTCGAGGTCCTCGCCGAGGCCCTCGTCGGCGCGATCGGCGCCGCCTCCCGGCTCGATCGGTCGATCGTCCCGCCGGAGGCCGACCCGGAGCCCCGCGGGTGACCGCGACCGGCCGCCGGCGTCGCGCCGGCGGCCGGACCCGATCAGGCCAGCCGGCGGCGGACGGCGTCGAGCGCCTCCGCGGTGGTCGCGGTGCCGCCGAGGTCGCGGGTCCGCAGGCCGTCGCCGAGCGCGCCGTCGACGGCGGCCTCGATCGCGGTCGCCTCGGCCTCGAGCCCGAGCCCGTGGCGCAGCAGCATCGCCGCCGACAGGAAGGTCGCCAGCGGGTTGGCGATCCCCTGACCGGCGATGTCCGGCGCCGAGCCGTGGACGGGCTCGAAGAGGCCGGGGCCGTCGGGGTTGCCGACCGACGCCGACGGCAGCATCCCGAGCGAGCCCGAGAGCATCGCCGCCGCGTCGCTGAGGATGTCGCCGAAGAGGTTCTCCGTGACGATCACGTCGAACTGGGTCGGACGGGCGATCAGCTCCATCGCGCACGAGTCGACCAGCTGGTCCTCGAGCTGGACCTCGGCGTAGTCGGCGCCGTGGACCTCGTGGACGACCTGGCGCCACTGGCGCGAGGTCTCCAGCACGTTGGCCTTGTCGACCGAGTGGACGAGGTTGCGGCGCTTGCGGGCCGCGTCGAAGGCGACGCGGGCGATCCGGTCGACCTCGGCGACGGTGTAGTGGCAGAGGTCCGAGGCGTCGGTGGCGGTGCGGGTCTTCTCGCCGAAGTAGATCCCGCCGGTCAGCTCGCGGACGACCAGCAGGTCGGTGCCGTCGAGGATCTCGCGCTTCAGCGCCGAGGCGTCGTAGAGCGCCGGGACCGGCCGCACCGGCCGCAGGTTGGCGAACAGGCCGAGCTGCTTGCGCAGGCCGAGCAGCCCCTGCTCGGGACGCGGCTTGGACGGGTCGGTGGTGTCCCACTTCGGCCCGCCGACGGCGGCCAGCAGCACGGCGTCCGAGCGCTTGCAGGCGTCGAGCGTCTCGTCGGTCAGCGCGGTGCCGTGGACGTCGATCGAGGCGCCGCCGAACGGGTGCTCGGTGAACGTGAAGTCCCCCAGCTCCCCCAGCAGCTCGAGGGTCGGCGCGGTGATCTCCGGGCCGATCCCGTCACCGGGGAGGACTGCGATCGAGTGCGACATAGGCGGTGGAGGGTAGTGGGGTCATGCGCCGCGCAGCCGCGCGGCGATCTGGTCGGGGCTCTCGCCGGCTCCGGCATCGCCGCCGGCCCGGACGGCGCTGATGTTCAGGCGCTCGTAGTGGATCGTGATCGGCTCGCCGCCGGCGCTCGCCAGCTCGCTCCGGACGGCCTCGACGAAGTCGTCGTGGACCTCGACCGGCAGCCGGTCGAGGTGGGCGCCGAGGACCACCGCGTGCAGGAACGAGTAGGCGTCGTCCGGCGTCACGTCGCGCGGCTCCAGCCAGCAGCGGACGTCGACGAAGCCGGCCGCGCGCAGGCGGGCCTCGGTCTCCTCCGGGCCGCCGAAGTTCCACGGGCCGTCCCAGCCGGTGAAGGCGGTCGCCCACGGCTCGCGCTGGCGCAGCCGGTCGATCGCCGCCTCGACGTCGGCGACGTTGCCGGCCCCGCCGCACTGCGCCTCGAGCCGTCCGCCCGGGCGCAGCACGCCGGCCAGCCGCGCGAACAGCAGCTCGTGGTCGGCGATCCAGTGGAACGTCGCCGACGAGACGACGGCGTCGACCGGGTCCGGCAGCGCCAGCTCGGTCAGGTCCTGCAGCACCAGCTCGACCGTCGGCGGCAGCAGCTTGAGGGCCTGCTCGATCATCGCCGGCGAGCCGTCGACGCCGATCAGGCGCCCGCGCGGCAGCCGCTGCACCAGTTGGGCGGTGACCTTGCCGCTGCCGCAGCCGGCGTCGAGCACGGTCTCGTCGCCGCGCAGCTCCAGCCGCCCGAGGACGTCGGCGCCCCAGCCGGCGTGCGGCTGCGAGACGCGGTGGTAGACGCCGGCCTCCCAGTCGCGCGGGCCGTCGGAGGCGGGCGGGGTCCGGTCGTCGCTCATGCCGCCACCGCCAGCGTCGCCGCGTCCCGCCAGCCCGCGTAGACGGCGAACCGCCACTGCTTGAAGACGCAGTCGGCCTCGGCGAAGCCGGCCTCGCGCAGCCACCGGACCTGATCCTCGACCGGCGCCGGACGGTCGAGCGCCATCCGCGCGTCGGCCTCGGCCCGCTGCTGCGGCGTGATCCCGGCGGCGGCGATCTGGGCGCCCCAGCGCTCGACGTTGAGGGCGTCGACGGCCGGCGTCGGCCCCGCGATCTGCTCGGCGTTGACGAACACGCCACCCGGCCGCAGCCGCTCGCGGACCCGGCGGAACAGCGCCCGCTTGGCGTCGTCGTCCAGGTGGTGGATCGCCAGCGACGAGACGACCACGTCGTAGTCGCCCGCCGGCCACGGGTCCTGCATGCTCGCGAGCGCGTAGGTCACGCGGTCGCCGAGATCGGCCAGCCGCGTGCGCGCCTGCTCCAGCATCCCGGGGGCCTCGTCCAGCAGCACCAGCTCGGCCTGCGGCAGCGCGTCGGCGACCGCCGCCGACAGCAGCCCGGTCCCGGCACCGAGGTCGAGCACGCGCGCGGGACCGCCGCGGCCGAGCGCGGCGACCTCGACGGCGGTGCCGTAGAAGGCGTCGAACGGCGGGATCAGCTGCCGGCGCTGGTCGTCATAGCCGGTCGACCAGCGGTCGTACCAGCCGGCGGAGGGGGCCGCCCCCTCCGCCGTCGTGTCGAAGGGAGCGGTCATGCGCGTCCTCCTAGGCGACGGGGGTCGTGGCGATCGGGTCCTCGGCGGGGAGGTCGAGCGAGCTCGGCCCCGACCAGGCGCGCTGCGCCTGACGGGCCTCGTAGGCGTCGATCTTGTCGCCCTCGGCCAGCGTCAGGCTGATGTCGTCGAGGCCGTTCAGCAGCCGGTGCTTGGTCTCGGGGTCGATCTCGAACGGGAACGACTCCCCCCCGGCCTCGACCGTCTGCGCCTCGAGGTCGATCCGGGCCTGACCGGCGGCGGCGATCCTGCGGACCTGGTCCTCCGGCAGCTCGACCGGCAGCAGGCCGATCTTGGTCGAGTTGGAGTAGAAGATGTCGGCCAGCGACGTCGCGACGATCGCCTTGAAGCCGGCATCCTCGAGCGCCCACGGCGCGTGCTCGCGGCTCGAGCCGGAGCCGAAGTTGGCGCCGGCGGTCAGGATCGGGTTGCCGATCTCGACGTTCCAGTCGGGCGCCTGCTTGGCGTCGTGGAACAGGTACTCGCCGAAGCCGGTGCGCTCGACCCGCTTCATGAAGCGGGCGGGGATGATCTGGTCGGTGTCGACGTCGTCGCGGTGCAGGTCGGAGACCTTGCCCTCGATGATCTTCACGGGATCCATGGTCGTGTCCTCTCGAAGCTCGGGATCGGCGCCTAGACGGCGGCCGGCTCGCGGTCGTCGGTCGTCTGCCACTCGCGGATGTCGACGAAGTGGCCCTCGATCGCGGCCGCGGCGGCCATCTGCGGCGAGACCAGGTGCGTGCGGCCGCCCTTGCCCTGGCGGCCCTGGAAGTTGCGGTTCGACGTCGACGCGCAGCGCTCGCCCGGCTGCAGCACGTCGGGGTTCATGCCCAGGCACATCGAGCAGCCCGCTCCGCGCCAGTCGAAGCCGGCGTCGGTGAAGACCTTGTCGAGGCCCAGCTGCTCGGCCGCGATCTTCACCTGGACCGAGCCGGGGACGACCATCGCGTAGACGTGGTCGGCCACCTTGCGGCCCTGGATCACGTCGGCGGCGGCCTGCAGGTCGGCCAGCCGGCCGTTGGTGCAGGAGCCCAGGAAGACGCGGTCGATCTTGATCTCCTCGATCCGCTCGCCGCCCTCCAGGCCCATGTACTCCAGCGCCCGCTGGGCCTGCTCGCGCTGGGCCACGTCGTCGAAGCTGTCGGGCGTCGGGACCGTGCCGTCGACGCCGACGACCATCCCCGGGGTGGTCCCCCAGGTGACCCGCGGCGACAGCTGGGTGACGTCGACGACGATCTCCTTGTCGAAGACCGCGCCCTCGTCGGTGTAGAGCTGCTTCCACTGCTCGACCGCGGCGTCCCAGGCCTCGCCCTTCGGGGCGGCCGGCTTGCCCTGGACGTAGTCGAAGGTCGTCTGGTCGGGGGCGATCATGCCCGCGCGGCCGCCGCCCTCGATCGTCATGTTGCAGATCGTCATCCGGCCCTCCATCGAGAGCTGCTCGACGGCCGGACCGGCGAACTCGACGACGTAGCCGACGGCGCCGTCGACGCCCATCTGGCCGATCGCGCCCAGGATCATGTCCTTGGCGGTGACGCCGTAGGGCAGCTCGCCCTCGAAGCGGATCCGCATCGACTTCGGCTTCTTCTGGACCAGGGTCTGGGTGGCCAGGACGTGCTCGACCTCGCTGGTGCCGATGCCGAAGGCCAGCGCGCCGAAGGCGCCGTGGGTGGCGGTGTGCGAGTCGCCGCAGACGATCGTCATGCCCGGCTGGGTCATGCCCTGCTCGGGGCCGACGACGTGGACGATGCCCTGGCGGTTGGAGCCGAGCGAGAAGACCGGGACGCCGAACTCGGCGCAGTTGCGCTCCAGCGTCTCGACCTGGGTCCGGGAGAGCGCGTCCTTGATCCGGGCCGCGACCGGCGTGCCGTCCGTCGGCACGTTGTGGTCGGCGGTCGCCAGGGTCTTGTCGGGCCGGCGGACCGGACGGCCGGCCAGCCGCAGGCCGTCGAACGCCTGCGGGCTCGTGACCTCATGGACCATGTGGAGGTCGATGTAGATCAGGCCCTCGGCGACCTCGTGGGCCTCCCAGATCTTGTCGAACAGCGTCTTGGGCATCGTGCGCTCCGTGAGGGTGGAGTGAGTGGTCTCGGCGACGGGTCGGCGTCGTCAGCTGCGGCGCAGGCCGGCGCTGACGACGGCCAACAGGACCGCGTCCCCGGGACCGGGGTTGTCGAAGTGGTGTGGCAGATCGGCGTCGAAGGTGACGCAGTCGCCCTCGGCAAGGGCGTGGTCGACCCCGTCGCAGTGCAGGACCAGCGCCCCGTGCTCGACCAGCGCGATCTCGCGGCTGCCGGGCTCGTGCATCGGCGGGTCGTCGGCGTTGCCGGTGCGGGCGCCGGCCCGCAGCTCGTGGCGGGTCAGCTCGCTGCGCTGGCCCGGCAGCGGCGCGGTCAGGATCTCGATCACGTGACCGCGTTTGGCGTCGCCGCCGCGACGACGCTCGCCACGACGGACGATGGTCACCGAGCTGCTCTCGTCGAGGCGCAGCAGCTGGCTCAGGCGCAGGTCCAGGCCAGCGGCGATCCGCGCGGCGACCTGCAGGGTCGGCGACGTCTCCCCCCGCTCGACCTGGCTCAGAGTCGTTGCCGACACGCCGCAGCGCTCGGCGACGTCGCGCAGCGACAGGCCCATGTTCTCGCGCAGGGCGCGGACGCGCGGGCCGATCTCGATCCGCTCGGCGTCGGCCGGCATGACGGTGGGGGTCGCCATCTCGCGCTGTACAGTATCACGTACAAGCGTACGGTCAAGCGGACGTCTCCACGGTAGGCGCGCCGGCAGGCCCCCGCCCGGCGCCGCCCCTAGACCGTCCCGTGGAGGAAGTACCAGACGAACACCCCGGCCACCACCGCCAGCAGCGGGTGGATCTCGCGCCAGCGGCCGCGGAGCGCCGCGATCAGGACGTAGAGCACCATCCCTGCGCCGATCCCGTTGGCGATCGAGAAGGTGAACGGCATCAGGGCGATCGTGGCGAAGGCGGGCACGGCGATCCCGATGTCGTCCCACTCGATGTTGGCCACGACGCTGATCATCAGCGCGCCGACGATCACCAGCGCGGGCGCGGTCGCCGCGGTCGGGATCACGCCGACCACGGGCGCGAAGAACATCGCGATCAGGAACAGCGCGCCGGTGACGACGTTGGCCAGGCCGGTGCGGCCGCCCTGCTCGACGCCGGCCGAGCTCTCGATGTAGATCGTGTTCGACGACGCCGAGGCCGCGCCGCCGGCGACGGCGCCGACCGACTCGACCAGCAGCACGCGGCTCATGCCCGGCAGCCGGCCCTGGTCGTCGGTCAGGCCGGCCCGGCGGCCGAGGGCCAGCGCGGTGCCCATCGCGTCGAAGAAGTTCGACATCAGGACCGTCACCACGACGGCGATCGCGGCCCCGGCCCCGAGGGTGCTGAAGAAGTCGAACGAGAAGTCGCCGACGAGGCCGAAGTGCGGCGCCTCCGCGATCGAGTCGGGCCGCACCGCCCCCGGCACCGGCGTGCCGTCGGCCAGCTTGTTGACGACGCCGGCGAAGAGCGTCGAGGCGACGATCCCGATCAGCAGGGCGCCCGGGACCCGGCGGGTCATCAGCACCGCGATCAGGACCAGGCCGATCAGGAAGACCGCGGTGTTCCAGGTCCCGACATCGCGCGTGATCGAGACGATCGGGTCGGCGCTCTCCGGGCGGATCACGATCCCGGCGTCCTTGAAGCCGATGAAGGCGATGAACAGGCCGATGCCGGCGCCGATCGCGCGCTTGAGCGCATCGGGGATCGCGTTCATCACCGCCTCGCGCAGGCCGACGAGCACCAGCACCAGCATCACGACGCCTTCGACGACGATCACGCCCATCGCCTCGGACCAGCCGAGCCCGTCGCCCGCTACCAGCGTGTAGGCGACGAAGGCGTTGATCCCGAGCCCGGCCGCGAGCGCGAACGGGACGTTGGCGAAGACGCCCATCGCGATCGTCATCGCCCCGGCGACCAGGGCCGTGACGGTGACCAGCTCGCCGTGGTCGAGCTTCAGGCCGCTGCCGTCGGCGATCGCGCCGAGGATCGACGGGTTGACGGCCAGGATGTAGGCCATCGTCGCGAACGTGGCCAGGCCGGCGAGCACCTCGGTGCGCACGCTGCTGCCCCGCTCGCTGATGCGGAAGAAGCGGTCCATGGGTCCTCTGCGGGGCGGCGAACGACGCGCCGCGACCGGCCCCGGGCGGCCACCGCGCAGGGCCCACCCTAAGGCTCCGCACGGCGGAATCCGCTCGCCCGTTGGCGCATCCGGGGACCCCGGGGGACGCCCGCGCGGCGGACGCCCCTCGACCGCCGACCGCGGCGCGGGCTAGGCGAGCAGGCCGGTCCCGACGACGATCTTCAGCGTCCGCGACTCGCTGCGGGGCTTGTCGAACGTGGCCGGCGCGGGGTACGACTTCGGGCTCGCGCCGACCGCGCCGCCGCCGAGGATGCAGCGGATCCACGCGGCGTGGCGGGCCTCCACCGAGTGGATCGAGAGCGCCGCCTGGACGTAGCCGCGGGTCTTGATGTTCGGGCCCTGGCCGGCGTAGGCGGCCACGCCGGTGTCCTCCAGCGCCACGGCCGTCGGCCCGAAGCTGGTCTTCGAGATCGCGCCGGCGACGGCGGTCATGTCGAGCTTCGGCGCCTTCACCGCCTTCTTGCCGAGGCCCTTCCGCAGGAACGCGACGTGCTCGGCCTCGTGGACGGCCACGACCTGGGCGAACTGCTTCAGCTCCGGCGAGGCGAAGTCGTTCGCGGCGACGGCGGCCTCGTAGAACGCCGCCTCCAGGTACTCCAGGGTCAGCGCGTAGTTGAGGATCCGGATGTCGTTGGCCAGCGACTGCTTGCTCGAGATCTTCGCCTCGGCGATCGACGGCAGGCCGAAGATCGAGGCGCCGGCGACGAGGCCGGCGCCGGCCAGCGCGCCGGTGCGCAGGAAGGTGCTGCGGTCGAAGCCGGCGGATTCGGCGACGTCGCGGACGTCGCCGTCCACGTCGAGCTGCTCGAGGTTGACGAGGTGCGGCATGGGATTCTCCCGTAGGTCGTGGCGTGGAGCGGGGCCGATGGGCCTCGCTCCCTCACCCCGTCCAACGGCCGGCCCGGCCGAGCGGATGCGTCCCGCTAGGGCGTCGGCTCGAGCGCCCCGTCGGCGCGATGCCCGGCGGCGAGCTTGCGGGCCGCCACGTTGACCGCCCGCAGGTAGGCGATCGCCGACGCCCGGATCGTGTCGGTGTCGACGGCCTGGCCGGCACCGGTCACGCGGTCGCCGGCCACGACGCCCGGCAGGTCCCAGCGGACCGCCGCGCCGGCGGTCCCCAGTTCGACGACGACCGAGGCCTGGGCGAGCGCGTCCTGGCCGCCGGTGACCGCGTCGACCCGGTACTCGCGCAGGCGGGCGTCGACCCCGACGGCGGCGTCGATCGCCCGGAAGACCGCGTCGACCGGGCCGTCGCCGGTGAACGACCCGGAGACCTCGCCGCGATCGGGCGTCCCGACGACGACCACGGCGTGCGGCGGGCGGGCGTCGCTGGTCGCCTCGACGGCGTAGCTGACCAGCCGGAAGGCGCCGACCGCGTCGTCGCCCCGCAGCTCGTCGGTCACCAGCGCCTCGAGGTCCATGGCGGTGACCTGCTTCTTGCGGTCGGCCACCTCCTTGAACTTGTCGAACGCCTGCCGCAGCGCCTGGCCGTCGAGCTCGTAGCCGAGCTTGGACAGCGCGTCCTTCAGCGCGGCCCGACCGGAGTGCTTGCCCAGCACCAGCTGCTCGGCGTCGTCGATCCCGATCGAGGCCGGGTCCATGATCTCGAACGTCTGGCGGTTCTTGAGGACCCCGTCCTGGTGGATCCCCGACTCGTGGCTGAAGGCGTTGCGGCCGACGATCGCCTTGTTCGGCTGGACCGCGTAGCCGGTCAGGCGCGAGACCAGGCGGCTGGTGCGGGCGATCTCGGTCGTGACCGCGCCGGTCGTGTAGCCGAGCCGGTCCCTGCGGGTCTCCAGGAGCATGATGATCTCCTCGAGCGAGGTGTTGCCGGCCCGCTCGCCGATCCCGTTGACCGCGCACTCGACCTGGCGCGCGCCGACCGACAGGCCGGCCAGCGAGTTGGGGACCGCCAGCCCGAGGTCGTCGTGGCAGTGGACCGAGAGCACGACGTCGCGCAGGGCCGGCGTGTACTCGTAGAGCTTGCTCAGGAACTCCGCGTACTCGTCGGGGGTCGCGTAGCCGACGGTGTCGGGAACGTTGATCGTCGTGGCGCCCTCGTCGATCGCGATCTGGAGCACCTGGGCGGTGAACTCCGGGTCGGCGCGGGTGGCGTCCATCGGGCTGAACTCGACGTCGTCGACGAGCGACTTGGCGTGCGCGACCGCCGCCTTGGCGCCCTCGAGCACGTCGGCGCGCGTGTTGCGCATCTGGTGCTCGATGTGGATGTCGGAGGTCGAGATGAAGGTGTGGATCCGCGGCTTCGCGGCGTCGCGGACCGCCTCCCCCGCCCGCGTGATGTCGCCGGCCTGGGCGCGGGCGAGCCCGGCGATCACCGGGCCGTCGACCTCGCGGGCGATCGCCTGGACCGCCTCGAAGTCGCCGGGCGAGGCGATCGGGAAGCCGGCCTCGATCACGTCGACCCCGAGCCGCGCGAGCTGGTGGGCGATCTCCAGCTTCTCGCCCTTGTTGAGCGAGATGCCCGGCGACTGCTCGCCGTCGCGCAGGGTGGTGTCGAAGATGATGACCCGGTTCGGGTCGCTGGGCGTGGTCATGGTCGGGTGTCTCCTGTGGGGCTCGTCCTCGGATCCTGCCTGCTGTGAGTTCGCGGCTTCGCGGCCGCCACGCATCGCTCCCCCTAGCGGGGGAGGAGCACGAGCAGAAGAGCGAGGTCGAGGCGCCGAGCCATGACTGCCGGGCAGCGTAGCAGCGCTCCCTCGGCTGGTCCGCGCGCGAACCAGCCGAGGGGATCGGCGCGGCTAGAGCGAGACGGCGCGCCCCTCGACGAAGCCGTCCTGCTGCAGGATCCGGTCGAGGACCTCGGCCGCGACCGGGCCGTCGGTGGTGATGACCATCACGGCGTGCTCGCCGCGACCGCCGTCGTCGTCCTGGTCGTAGCCGACCGCCGCCTGCTCGATGTTGACCCCGGCGTCGCCGAGCAGCGCGCCGATCCGCCCGACCATGCCCGGGCGGTCGCTGTAGCGCAGGATCAGCAGGTGGCCGTCCAGCTGGAGGTTGAAGCGCTGGCCCCAGGCCTCCAGCAGGTGCGGGCGGTTCCGGCGGCCGAGCGTGGTGCCGACGACGCGGTGGCGGACGCCCTCCGAGACGACGGTGACGCGGATCAGGTCGGTGAAGTCGCGCGCCTGCGTGCGCGTGGTCTCCTCGATCTCGATCCCGCGCTCGGCGGCGATCGACGGCGCGTTGACGTCGTTGACCGACTCCTCGGTGCGCCCCTCGAGCACGCCCCGCAACGCCGCCAGCGAGAGCGGGCGGACGTCGCGCTCGGCGATCCGGCCGAGGACCTCGACCTCGATCCGGTCGATCGAGCTGCCGCCGGCCAGGTCGGCGGCGACGCGGCCGAGCTTCGACGAGAGCGGCAGGAACGGCCGCAGCACCTCGAGATCCTCGCGGCCGACCGCCGGCGCGTTGACGGCCGACGTGACGGTGCCGCCGGTGAGGGCGGCGACCATCTGCTCGGCCGCCTGGAAGCCGGCGCGGTCGTTGGCCTCGGCCGTCGACGCGCCCAGGTGCGGCGTCAGGATCACGTTGTCGTAGCCGGCGAGCGGGTGGTCGCTGACGGGCTCCTCCGGGAACACGTCGAGCGCGGCGCCGGCGACGGTGCCGGCGTCGAGCGCGACCTGCAGCGCGGCCTCGTCGATCAGGCCGCCGCGGGCCACGTTCAGCACCCGCACGCCCGGCTTGACCTTGGCGAACGCCGCGGTCCCGAGCCAGCCGGCGGTCTCCGGCGTCTTCGGCAGGTGGATCGTGATGAAGTCGGCCTCGGCGTAGATCTCGTCGCTGTCGGCGGCCTTCTCGACGCCCAGCTCCTTGTAGCGCTCGGCGCTGACGTAGGGATCGAAGGCCAGCACGCGCATCGCCAGGCCCTGGGCGCGCTCGGCGACTAGCTGGCCGATCCGGCCGAAGCCGATGATCCCGATCGTCTTGCCGTACAGCTCGACGCCGGAGAACTTCGAGCGCTCCCACTTGCCGGCCGCCATCGAGGCGTTCGCCTGCGGGATGTTGCGGGCCAGCGCCATCATCAGCGCGACCGTGTGCTCGGCGGCGGTGACGACGTTCGACTGCGGCGCGTTGACGACGACGATCCCGCGCTTGGTCGCGGCCGGGATGTCGACGTTGTCGACGCCGACGCCGGCACGGCCGACGACCTTCAGGTTGGTCGCCTTGTCGATCAGCTCCGGGGTGAACTTGGTCGCCGAGCGGATCAGGACGCCGTCGTACTCCGGCAGCTTGGCGAGGAACGTCTCGTCGTCCCAGTCGATGCCGAGGTCGACGTCGAAGCCGGCCTCGCGCAGGGCGTCGATCCCGGACGGGCCGACCTTCTCCTTGACGAGGACCTTGGGGGTCTCGGGCATGGTGCGGTGGCTCCTCTGGTCAGGCGGCGGGAAGCCGCTCGACGACGTAGTCGATGGATGCGGTCAGCTGCTGGACGTCGGCGGGGTCGATCGCCGGGAACGTCGCCACCCGCAGCTGGTTGCGGCCGAGCTTGCGGTAGGGCTCGACGTCGACGATGCCGTTGGCGCGCAGCGTCCTGGCGACGGCGGCGGCGTCGACCGCGTCGTCGAAGTCGATCGTCGCGACGACCAGCGAGCGGCTCGCCGGGTCGGTCACGAACGGCGTCGCGTAGTCGGCCTTCTCGGCCCACTCGTACAGATGGCCCGAGGACGCGGTGGTCCGCCCGACGGCGAAGTCGAGGCCGCCGTTCCGGTTGAACCAGTCGAGCTGCTCGGCGAGCAGGAACAGCGTCGCGACCGCCGGCGTGTTGTAGGTCTGGTTCTTGACCGAGTTGTCGAGCGCCGTCTTCAGCGACAGGAAGTCGGGGATCCAGCGGTCGCCGGCGGCGATCTGCTCGATCCGCTCCTGCGCGGCCGGGCTCAGCAGCGCCAGGTAGAGGCCGCCGTCCGAGGCGAAGCTCTTCTGCGGCGCGAAGTAGTAGGCGTCGGCCTGGCTGGCGTCGAGCGGCAGGCCGCCGGCGCCCGAGGTCGCGTCGATCAGGACCAGCGTGTCGTCGCCGAGGCCCGCCGGGCGCTGGACCGGCACCATCACGCCGGTCGAGGTCTCGTTGTGGGCCCAGGCGATCGCGTCGAGCGCGCCGATCTGGTCGCCGGCCTGAGCGACCGCGTCGGCCGGGGTCGGGGCGCTGCCCGGATCGGCGCTGACCACGACCGGCTCGCCGAGGAACGGCGCGGCCTTGGTCGCCTTGGCGAACTTCGAGGAGAACTCGCCGTAGGTCAGGTGCAGCGCGCGGTCGCGGACGAGGCCGAAGGCGGCGGCGTCCCAGAAGGCGGTCGCGCCGCCGTTGCCGAGCAGGACCTCGTAGCCCTCCGGCAGCGAGAACAGCTCGCTCAGGCCGCTGCGCACGCGGCCGACGAGGTCCTTGACCGGGGCCTGGCGGTGGGACGTGCCCATCAGGTCGGCGCCCCCGCCCGCACCCGAGCGGGCGAGCGCGGCGAGCTGCTCCGGGCGGACCTTGGACGGCCCGCAGCCGAAGCGGCCGTCGGCGGGCTTGAGGTCGTCGGGAAGGGTGATCGCCGCGTCGGCGGTGGGCTGGCTGGGTCCGGTCATGCTGCTCCTCGGTGGAGTGGACGTCGGTGCCCAGGCGCGCGGCGGTCCTGCTGCCATCGCTCCCCGGTGGTCGGTTCCACCCGCAGGCGCCAGTCGCGACGGCTCGGTGGAGGATAGCGAAGGGATCGCCGCGGTCTGCGGCCGTTCACCGAACGCTCACCGTCGCGCGACCCGCGGGAGCCGGCGGGCCCGTCCGATAGCGTCGCGGCCATGTCCTTCCGTCCCGTCACTGCCCGCCGATGAGCGCCGACGATCCGCGGGCCGCCCTCCGCGAGCGGCTGCGCGAGCTCGACGACCTGCAGCACGCCTCACGCGTGCTGGGCTGGGACCAGCAGGTGGCGATGCCGGCGGCCGGCACCGCGGCCCGCGGCCGCGCCGGCGGCACCGTCGAGCGGCTCGCGCACGAGCGCCTGACCGATCCGGAGCTGGGATCGCTGCTGGACGCGGCCGAGGCCGCCGGCGAGGACCCGGGCGTGATCCGCGCCGTCCGCCGCGACCACGAGCGCGCCCGCCGGGTCCCGGGCGAGCTGGTCGCCGAGATCGCCCAGGCCGCCGCCGACGCCCAGCCGGTCTGGCAGAAGGCCCGCGAGACCAGCGACTTCGCGCTCTTCGCCCCCGCGCTGAAGCGCAACCTCGAGCTGCGCCGCCGCGTGGCCGCGTGCTTCCCCGAGGCCGCGCACCCCTACGACGCGCTGCTGGACCAGTTCGAGCCCGAGATGACGACCGCCGAGGTCCGGTCGGTGTTCGACCGCCTCCAGGCCGGGCTGCGGCCGCTGATCGCCGCGATCGCCGGCAAGCCGCTGCCCGACCCGCTGGGCGGCGTCTACCCGGTCGACGCCCAGCGGACGCTGTCGCTGGAGATCGGCCGCACGATCGGCTTCGACGACGAGAGCTGGCGGCTCGACGTCTCGACCCACCCGTTCTCGCAGAAGGTCGGGCCCGGCGACGTGCGGGTGACGACCCGCTACGACGAGGCCGACCCGCTCAGCGGCCTGCTCTCGACGCTGCACGAGGTCGGCCACGGCCTCTACGAGTTCCAGGTCGACCCGGCGCTGGCCGGCACCACCGCCGACACCGGGACGTCGCTGGGGATCCACGAGTCGCAGAGCCGGCTGTGGGAGAACCAGGTCGGTCGCTCGCGGGCGTTCTGGGCGCACTGGTACCCACGCGCCCAGGAGCTGTTCGGCGACGCGCTCGCCGGCGTCGACCTCGATGCCTTCCTGCGGGCGGTCAACGTCGTCCGGCCGTCGCTGATCCGGGTCGAGGCCGACGAGGTCACCTACGCGATGCACATCGTGCTGCGGTTCGAGCTCGAGGTCGCGATGCTCGAGGGCAGCCTCGAGGTCGACGACCTGCCGGCGGCCTGGAACGCCCGGATGAGCGAGCTGCTCGGCGTCGACGTGCCCGACGACGCGCACGGCGTTCTGCAGGACATCCACTGGAGCTTCGGCGAGCTGGGCTACTTCCCGACCTACGCCCTGGGCAGCATCATCAGCGCCCAGCTGTGGGAGGCGGCCGGCGCCGCGATCCCCGACCTCGAAGGCGCGATCTCACGCGGGGACGCGGCGCCGCTGCGGGCCTGGCTGGGCGAGAACGTCCACCGCCACGGGCGCACCCGGACCACCGACGAGATCCTGCGGGCGACCACCGGCGGCCCGCTCGATCCCGATCCCCTCGTGCGCTACCTGACGACGAAGTTCGGCGCGCTCTACGGGCTGGTGCCGAGCTAGGGCCCCGGCCGCGTCAGTTCCAGGTGTTGATGCTGGCGGCGATCCCCAGCACCAGGAACAGCAGCCAGAGCGCGCCGGCGATCGCGAAGAGCCAGCCGATCGCGCGCTGGACCGGGCCGATCGGCCCCCGCAGGAGGATGATCCCGCCGATCACCGCGCCGAAGCCGCCGGTCAGCACCGCGATCACGATCGCCACCACCAGCCGGCCGACGTCGAGCGGCGGCTCGGCGGCGGAGCGACCGGCGGCGCCTCGCGCCGGGGCCGGCGCGGTCGTCCCGATCGACGGCCGCGGGGCCGGCTGGCGCGGCGGCAGCGGAGCCGCGGCCGGCGCCGTGATCCGCGTCGGCTGGTCCGACGTCCCCGCCAGCCCGGCCGGGTTGGCGGCGTCGGTCGCGAGCGCCTCCGGTGATCGCTCCGGGCGGCGCGATCGGGCGGTCAGCACCGACCCGGCCGTCAGGACCGAGCCGGCCGCCAGCAGCGAGCTGCTGGCCAGCACGCTCGATGGCCGCGGCTCGCGATCCCCGGTCTCGGGCTCGGCGCTCACGCCCCGATCCTCTCAGAGCCCGCGGCGACCGGACATGGCCGGTCGCGCGGGGGCCGCGACGCGAGGCGGCTGCCCCGCGCGTGGCGCGGCTCAGCCCTGGCTGAAGCCGCCGTCGTCGATCCAGTCCATCTGCTTGCGCAGCTCCTTGCCGGTCAGCTCGAGCTGGGTCTTCGCCTGCTCCTCGCGGAGCCGGTTGAAGTTCTCGTTGCCGGCGCGGTTCTCGGCGATGAACTCGCGGGCGAAGGTGCCGTCCTGGATCTCGCCGAGGATCTTCTTCATCTCGGCCTTGACGCTGTCGTTGACGACGCGCGGGCCACGGGTCAGGTCGCCGTACTCGGCCGTGTTGGAGATCGAGTAGCGCATCCCCGCGAGGCCCTTCTCGTACATCAGGTCCACGATCAGCTTGAGCTCGTGGAGGCACTCGAAGTAGGCCATCTCGGCCGGGTAGCCGGCCTCGGTCAGGGTCTCGAAGCCGGCCTGGACCAGCGCCGAGGCGCCGCCGCAGAGGACGGCCTGCTCGCCGAACAGGTCGGTCTCGGTCTCGTCCTTGAAGGTCGTCTCGAAGACGCCGCCGCGGGTGCAGCCGATGCCCTTGGCGTAGGCCAGGGTCAGCGCCTTGGCGTTGCCGGTCGCGTCCTGGTGGACGGCGATCAGGCCCGGGACGCCGGAGCCCTCCTGGTACTGGCGGCGGACCAGGTGGCCCGGGCCCTTCGGAGCGGCCAGCGCGACGTCGACGTCGGCGGGCGGCTGGACCTCGCCGTAGAGGATCGAGAAGCCGTGGCCGAAGAGGACCAGGTTGCCCGGCGCGATGCCGTCCTTGACCTCGTTCTCCCAGACGTCGCGGTGCAGCTCGTCCGGGACCAGGATCTGGACGATGTCGCCCTTGCTGGCGGCGTCGGCGATCGAGAGCACCTCGAGGCCGGCGTCCTTGGCCTTCTGGACCGACGAGGAGCCCTCGCGGAGGCCGACGACGACGTTGACGCCCGAGTCCTTGAGGTTCTGGGAGTGCGCGTGGCCCTGGGACCCGAAGCCGATGATCGCGACGGTCTTGCCGTCGAGCAGCGTCAGATCCGCGTCGTCGTCGTAGAACATAGGCGCGGAGTCTAAGCGCGCGAGGGTTGCGGGCGCCGTGCGCCCGTGCGGGAATCCGTCCGAGCGTCCCGTATCCCGCGCAGCCGCCGGATCAGGCGTCGGCGGAGGCCACGAGCACCGCGCCGGGCACCGCGACGGCGCCCTCCGCTCCGCTGGGATCCGGGTAGGCGGCGAAGGCCTCGTCGATCTCGGCCTCGACCGCCGCCCGCTCGTCGTCCGGCAGCCCGGCCACGGCCTGCCCCGCGATCGACGACAGCGCGAGCAGGTTGCGGCGGTGGGTCGCCGCGTCGGGCGAGCGGTAGGTGATCTCCAGTCGCTCGACCTCGGGCAGGACGAACCCGGCGCTGCCCAGCAGCTCGATCAGGCGCTCGCGGTCGCCGAGCGCGAACGGATGGGTCGACGACGGCGGCCACGCGGGCAGCAGGCCGCGGGCGACGAGGATCTCGATCGGCGCCCGGAACCAGGGGTTGTCCTCGTAGCGGTCCCAGACCGCCAGCGCGATCCGGCCGCCGGGCCGCAGCACGCGCCGGGCGTCGCGCAGGGCGGCCTCCGGGTCGGGCACGAGCATGTAGCCGAAGCGGACCAGGAGCCCGTCGAGCGAGGCGGCCTCCATGTCGAGCCACTCCAGCTCCATCGGGGTCGCCTCGACGTTGAGGATGCCGCGCTCCTCCGCGTGACGGCGCGCCGCGGCCACCATCGCCTCGGCCCCGTCGGCGAGGATCACGCGGCCTCCGGGGTGGACCAGCTCGGCGGCCAGCAGACCGGTGTCCCCCAGGCCCGCCGCCGCCTCCAGCACGACGTGGCCCGGCTGCGGGGAGATCGCGTCCACCATCCAGTGCGAGATCGGCTCGAACGCCGCCTGCTGCCACGGGCGCAGGCGCTCCCACACCGCCGCCTGGGATTCCCACTGCTGGCGGCTGCGCGCCCGCTGCTCGTCGAGGTCCGGCTCCGGCGCGTCGCTCACCCGCTCATCGTCGCACGCGGCGCGCCGGTCGGCTGCTCCCCAGGGCGACCGATCAGCGGCGGCGACGGCGGTCGTGCGGCGGCCGCGCCGCCGGTGGCAGCGCGTGCCGGTCGTGCCGACGGCGGCCGTGGCCGTGACGCCCGCGGCGCCGTTCCTCGCGCAGCCGCTCCAGCTCGCTCTGCGGATCGCCACCGGGTCCCAGGCCGCGCCACGAGGTGCCGACCACGCCGGCCCCGGTGCCGATGATCACCCAGATCGGCCAGAAGTGGCCCGACGCGCCGCTCGCCAGCCAGATCACGACGCACAGCAGGCTGATCGCCGCGGCGCCGCCGGCCTTCTGCGCCAACTGGGCCTTCAGCTCGCGCCGGACCGCCTCGTCCGGGCGCTTCGGGTGCGGATCCTGCTCCGTCAGGGCCGGCAGATCGGCGGTCAAGGCGGCGAGCTCGTCGACCGTCTTCGCCTCGAGCGTGCCGGTCAGCCGCTCCTCCAGCTCCTCGTGATCGAGCCGGCCGGCGGCCGTGTGACGGCGCAGGGCCTCGATCACCCGCTCGCGATCGGCGTCGGAGGCGCGGAGGGCCGGCGGGGCGGCCTGCTCCCGGGGCCCGGGTCCGGGCTGCTCGTCGCCGTCCACCATCGCGGCCCAAGCCTACGTCAGCCCAGCGCCCGTCGCAGCAGCTTGCCGGAGGTGGTCCGCGGCAGCGCGTCGACGATCTCGATCTCGCGCGGGCGCTGGTGGCGGGCCAGCTGGGCGGCCAGCCGCTCGCGCAGCGCGTCGACGTCGAGGGTCGTCCCCGGCGCCGCCACCAGCTTCGCGCAGACCCGCTCCCCCCACTCGCGGTCGGGACGGCCGAAGACCGCCGCCTCGGCGACCGCCGGGTCGGCCTCGATCACCCGCTCGACCTCGAGCGGCAGCACGTTCTCGCCACCGCTGATGATCGTGTCGGCCTTGCGGCCGGTGACCCGCAGGTGGCCGCGCTCGTCGATCGCCCCCAGGTCTCCGGTGCGCAACCAGCCGTCGTCGCCGACCGCCGCCGCGGAGACCGTCGGGCCCCGGACCAGCAGCTCGCCGTCGGGCGCGGTCGCGACGGTCGTGCAGAAGAGCGGCGAACCGAGCGTGGCGATCTGGCTGCAGGCCTCGGACATCCCGTAGGTCGGCGCGACGGGGACGCCCGCCCGAGCCGCGTCCTCCAGCAGGCCGGCGGGGATCGCGGCCCCGCCGAGCAGCACCCAGCGCAGCGATGCGGCGCCGTCCGGTCCGCCGCGGAGGCCGGCGTCGAGCAGCCGCCGAAGGGTCGTCGGGACCAGCGAGACGACGGTGATCGGGCCCGCCGCGGCGTCCCGGCCGTGGAGCGCGTCGAGGACCCGCTCGCCATCCCAGCGCTCGTGGACGACCGCGGTCGTCGCCGCGATCGCGCTCCGCATGAGCACGCTGAGCCCCCCGACGTGGTTGAGCGGCAGCGCGCAGAGCCATCGCTCCTGCGGCGGGCAGCCGAGCGCCGTGGCCGATCCGAGCGCGCTCCACAGCCAGTTGCCGTAGGTCAGCGGGATCGGCTTGGCGGCCCCGCTCGTGCCGCTGGTGTGGACGACGATCGCCGTCGCGTCGAGGTCGTGGTGGTCGAGCCGTCGCACCGCGGGGTCCGGGACGGTCGTCGCCAGGTCGGTCGTCGCGTCGACGGCCAGGATCGCCGTCGCGCCGCGGCGCTCGCGCTCGGCCGCCGGCAGCGCCGGGTCGAGCGGGACGGCGATCGCGCCGATCCGCAGCAGCGCGTGGAGGACGACCACGAACCGCTCGCCCGGCGGCAGCGCCAGCACGACGCGCTCGCCGGGACGGGCGCCCAGCCGCCAGAGCCGCCCCGCGGTGTCGTCGACGGCGGCGAGCAGCTGGCGGTAGGAGACGCCGACCAGCGCCTCGTGGTGGGGGCGGCGCGCGGCGGCGCGCACGATCCAGGACGGCACCTGCACGCCGTCGGACGCTAGCCGCTGGCGCCGGGCGGCGGCCTGCCCCGGCGGCGCTCTGCGCGCGTTCGGGTCATCCGAACGCCGCCAGAGCAGGCCCCGCGCCGACCGCCACCGCCGGCCCGGCCGGCGCCCGGGCGCCGGTCGCACTAGCGTTCAGCCGGTCCGTCGCTCCGCGGCCGCGCGTGCGCGCGCCCCGGCCCGGCACCATCGACCCGCGAAGGAGACCCGTGTCCGACGTCATCTGGACGCCCGAAGGCGACTACAGCGACATCCGCTACGAGGTCTCGTCGAACCACGGTCCGGAGCTGGAGCCGGGCGCCGGCCCGAGCGCCGGGTCGATCGCCAAGATCACGATCGACCGCCCCGAGGTCCGCAACGCCTTCCGCCCGCAGACGCTGATCGAGGTCTCGCACGCGCTCGAGCGCGCCCGCGAGGACACCGCGGTCGGCGTGATCCTCCTGACCGGCGAGGGCCCGCTGGCCTTCTGCTCCGGCGGCGACCAGCAGGTCCGGGGCGACTCCGGCTACCTGACCGATCCCGACAACCCCGACCGCCAGCCCTCCGGGGCCTCGGTCGGGCGCTTCCACGTCACCGACCTGCAGATCCAGATGCGCCGGCTGCCGAAGCCGATCGTGGCGATGGTCGCCGGCTACGCGATCGGCGGCGGCCACGTGCTGCACCTCTGCTGCGACCTGACGATCGCCGCCGACAACGCCCGCTTCGGCCAGACCGGTCCCAAGGTCGGCTCGTTCGACGGCGGCTTCGGCGCCAGCGTCCTGAGCGACCTCGTCGGCCCGAAGAAGGCGAAGGAGATCTGGTTCCTCTGCCGCCAGTACTCGGCCCAGGAGGCGCTGGCGATGGGCCTGGTCAACACCGTCGTGCCGCTCGACGAGCTCGAGGCCGAGACCGTCCGCTGGTGCGAGGAGATGCTGGCCAACTCGCCGTTCGCGCTGCGGCTGCTGAAGGCCAGCTTCCACGCCGCCGAGGACGGCTACGCCGGCCTGCAGCAGCTGGCCCACGACACCAACCTGCTCTTCTACGGCAGCGAGGAGGCCCAGGAAGGACGCGACGCCTACAAGCAGAAGCGTCATCCGGACTTCTCCCGCTTCCCCAAGCGCGCCTGATCCGATGAGCACCCACGCCGACCACGTCGCCGACTCCGGCACCGCCCCCCGACCGAGCCCGGTCCGGATCTGGATCCTGGCGGCGCGTCCCAAGACGCTGCCGGTGGGCCTGGCGCCGGTCCTGGTCGGCACCGCGCTGGCGATCCACCAGGACGCCTTCCGACTCGGCGGCTTCCTGGCCGCGCTGCTCGGCGCGCTCTTCATCCAGGTCGGAGCGAACCTCTCCAACGACTACTCCGACGCCCGTCGCGGCGCCGACACCGAGGATCGGCTCGGCCCGCTGCGGGTCACCGCCGGCGACCTGGTGCCGCCGCAGCAGGTGCTGATCGCGACCTGGGTCAGCTTCGGGATCGCGGTCCTCTGCGGGCTCTACCTGATCATCACCGTCGGGTGGGTGATCCTCGCGATCGGGGCGGCCTCGATCGTCGCCGGCGTGCTCTACACCGGTGGCCCCCGGCCCTACGGCTACGAGGGCCTCGGCGAGCTGTTCGTCTTCCTCTTCTTCGGCCTCGTCGCCGTCACCGGAACGCACTACGCGCTGGCCGAGCGGTTCGACGGCACCGCCCTGGCGCTGTCGGTCCCGGTCGGCCTGATGGCCGCCGCCGTGCTGGTCGTCAACAACGTCCGCGACATCGACACCGACCGCCGCGCCGGCAAGCGGACGCTGGCGGTGCGGCTCGGCCGCGAGCGGACGCGACAGCTCTACGCGGCGATGCTCGGCGGCGCCTACGTGCTCGCCGCCCTGGTCGGCGCGATCGACGAGGAGCTCTCCCCCGCGCTGCTGCTGGTGCTGCTCTCGGCCCCGCTGGCGGTGCGGCTCGTCCAGCAGGTGCGCGGCCACGTCGACGGGCCGACGCTGAACGCGGCGCTCGCCGGCACTGGCCAGCTGGAGCTGGTCTTCTGCGTGCTGCTGTCGGCCGGCATCCTCGTCTCCTGACCGCCGCCGACGGTCGCCGATCACGGTGACCGGCGCCGATCAGGTGGGCCTGGCGACCGGCTCCGGCGTCGGCGCGTACGCTCCCGTCCGTGGATCTGCGCATCCAGGAAGTGGCGATCCGGCTCTCCCAGCCGGTGCGTGCCGCGTGGGGAGAGATCGCGGAGCGTCGGATGCTCCTGGTCGAGCTCGAGGACGACGACGGGATGGTCGGCTACGGCGAAGCCGCACCGCTGGAGCCCTACGACGGCGTCTCGCTGGAGCGCTGCCGCGAGGCCCTCGAGTCCTGCCGCCGGACGCTGCGCGGCGTCACCAACGGCAGCGGCGCGACCGCGCTGGAGCGGTGCCGCACCGTCACCGACCTGCCGCACGCGCTGGCCGCCGTCGACCTGGCCCTCTGGGACCGCGCGTCGCGTCGCGAGCAGCGCTCGGTCGCCTCGATGCTGACCGAGGAGCCCGCGAACTGGGTCCCGGTCAACGCCACGATCGGCGCCCAGGACCCGGCCGACGCGGCCGAGAGCGCCCGCGAGGCCGCCGACGCCGGCTTCGAGACCGTCAAGGTCAAGGTCGGGCTCGACGACGACGAGGAGCGCGTGCGCGCCGTCCGCGAGGCGATCGGCCCCGACGTCGCGCTGCGGCTCGACGCCAACGGCGCCTGGTCGACCGGCGAGGCGCTGACCGCGATCGCCGCGCTCTCGCCCTACGGCGTCGAGCTGGTCGAGGAGCCCGTCCACGGGATCACCGACCTGCGCCTGATCCGCGATCGGCTGCCGGTGCGGGTGGCGATGGACGAGACCGCCGACGAGCCGGGTGCGATCGCCTCCGGCGCCGCCGACGTCGTCGTCCTCAAGATCGGCCGCAGCGGCGGGATCGGCGGCCTGCTGGCGCGCGCCGCGCTCGCCCGCTCGACCCGCGCCGACGTGCTGCTGGCGTCGACCTGGGACGGGCCGCTCGGCGTCGCCGCCGCCGTCCACGCCGCCGCCGCGCTGAAGCTCCGCGACGCGTCCGGCCTGGCGACCCTGACGCTCTTCGAGCCCGCCGCCCTCGACGCGGTCGGGATCGGCGACGTCAGCCTCGGCGACCTCGCCACGCGCCTGATCGCCAAGGACGGCACGATCAGCGTGCCGCGCGGCGCCGGGCTGGTCTGAGGCCGCGGCGAGCCGGCCCGACGTCCGGCCCGCGGGCGCCGCTATCGTCGCGCCGGCCATGCCCGACCGCTCCAGCGACCTCCCCCTGCTCGGCCTCCACGTCTCGCCCGCCGGCGGACTGCCGAAGGCGATCGAGCGCGGCGTCGCCCTCGGCTGCGAGTCGATCCAGATCTTCAGCCAGTCGCCGCGCCGCTGGGCGCCGACCAACCACTCCGAGGAGTCGATCGCCGAGTTCCGCGAGGCGCTCGCGGCGTCGCCGATCCAGAGCGTCGTGATCCACGCGCTCTACCTGGCCAACGCCGCGACCCCGGACCCGGAGCTGCGCGAGAAGTCGCTGGCCGCGATCACCCACTCGCTGCGGGTCGGCGACGCGATCGGCGCCGACGGCGTGGTCCTCCACCCCGGGTCGGCGAAGGACGGCGATCCGGCGATCGGGATCGAGAACTGCGGCGAGGTCTTCAAGGAGGCCCTGGCCGAGTCCGACCACTGCCCGCTGCTGCTCGAGGACACCGCCGGCACCGGCGGCACGCTCGGCCGCTCGTTCGACGAGCTGCACCGGCTGCTGGAGGTCTCCGGCGGCCACGAGCGGATCGGGCTCTGCCTGGACTCCTGCCACCTGCTGGCCTCGGGCTACGACGTCCGGACCGCCAGCGCGCTCGACGCCGTGCTCGCCGAGGCCGACGCGTCGTTCGGGCTCGACCGGCTGCGCTGCATCCACGTCAACGACTCGCAGACCCCGCTCGGCTCCAACCGCGACCGCCACGCGCCGCTCGGCGAGGGCGAGATCGGCGAGGAGGGGATCGCGGCGGTCCTCAGCGAGCCGCGCTTCGGCGGCCTGCCGGTGATCTTCGAGGGCCCGGGGACCGAGGGCAAGGAGCCGACCGCGGCCGACATGGAGATCGCGCTGCGCCTGCGCGACCAGGGCCGCGCCGCCCGCGGCCTGGCCTGAGCCGGGGGAAGCCCCGCCGGGAGCGGCGACGACGCGGTCGATCTGCGTCGTCCCGGCGCAGGTTTCACGAACTCCAGTCCTCGCGCATAGGTGGCCTTGAGGTGGCCGCGACAGGATGGTTCTCGATCGATTCCCCTCCCCCAGGAGTCATCGCGAATGTCCCAGTCCTCCGAGCACCCCGCCAGACGCCTCACCCGACCCGCTCAGCGCGTCCGCGCCGCGGCCCGGCCGATCGCCGTGGCCTCGGTCGTGGCCCTGTCGAGCACCGGCCTGGGCATGGCGGCGGTCCCCGCCGCCCAGGCCAGCCGGGTCCAGCAGCGGCTGGTGCACGAGGGATACCTGTCCGACGCCGACGTCTCGGGCCGCTACGACCCGCGGACCGGCGCCGCCGTCGCCCGCTGGCAGGCCGATCGCGGCCTGCGCGCGGACGGCATCGTCGACACGGCGACCGCCGACGTCCTCCTGGGGATCCCCCACCACTCCATCCCCAGGAGCAGCGGACGATGAGCACCGAGACGTCAGCCCAGCGCGCCCAGCGCCTCAGCCACCGCCGCCGGCGACTCGCGCAGCAGGCCATGGCCAGCGCCGGGAACAACGACCTCGCCCGCCGGCTTCGCCGCAAGCTCGACGACGCGACGGGCGATGTCGCAGTAGCGGCGGTCGCGGGCCCCGGCGACGACCGTCAGCGGAACCGCAAGCGTCGCAAGTCGATGCCACACCGCGGGTACCGCGCCCGGCCCCAGACCGCGTAGGACCGCCGCCAGCCCCTCGGGGTCGGCGGCCGCGATCTCCGCCCGCTGGGCCTCGCGGACCGCGGGCGGGTCGCCCTCCCACAGCGGCATCCGGCCCCAGCGGTCGGCGAACGCCTGGCTGCCGTTCTCCAGCAGCCACGCCGCCTGCAGCTCGTCGGACATCCGACGCGACGCGCGCTCGTGCTCGCCCGGGGTGCCCGGCGTCGACGAGATCAGCACCAGGTGGGCGATCCGCCGCTGCTCCTCCAGCGCCAGGTGCAGGGCCATCCGGCCGCCGAGCGAGTAGCCGGCCAGGATCACCGGCTCGGCGGCGTCCAGCGCGTCGAGATCCGAGCGCAGGTCGTCGAGCACGTCCTCGAGCTCGATCGGCCGATGGTCGCTGCGGCTGCCGTGCCCGCGGAGGTCGACCGCGCACAGCCGGAAGCGCCGCGGATCGAGCCGCGCGGCGACCGTGTCCCAGGAGCGCGATGAGCCGCCGAACCCGTGCAGCGCGAGGATCGTCGTGGGCGACATCGAGCAGAAGGCTGCCAGAGCCGACGCTCGCGCGCGCTCTCTGGCACCCTCGAACCGTGACCGCCGCGCCCGACGACCGTCCCTCCGCGCCTCCGGAGCCCGCCCGCGACGGGCGCGGCAGCCGGGTGCTGCTGGCCGTGCTCGTCGACGAGCTGGTCCGCGGCGGCGTCCGCGACGTCGTCACCTCGCCCGGGTCGCGCAACGCCCCGCTGCTGGCCGCCCTCACCGCCCACGGCGCGCTGCGGGCGCACAGCGTGATCGACGAGCGCAGCGCCGGCTTCGTCGCCCTCGGGCTGGCGAAGGCCAGCGGCCGGCCGGTGGTGCTCTGCTGCACGTCCGGCAGCGCGGTCGCCCACTACCTGCCGGCGGTCGTCGAGGCTCACCACGCCCGGATCCCGCTGATCGTCCTCAGCGCCGACCGCCCGGCCGAGCTGCGGGACGTCGGCGCCGGTCAGACGATCGAGCAGCCGGGGATCTTCGCGACGGCCGTCCGCTGGAGCCAGGAGCTGGCGCTCGACACCGCCGACCGCGGCGGCGTCCGGTTCGCGAGGGCGCTCGCCGCGCGGATGCTGGAGGCGGCCGCCGGCGACGGTCGCGGACCGGGGCCGGTGCACCTGAACCTGCCGCTGCGCGAGCCGCTGGCGCCGGGCGCCGGCGACG
>NZ_AGUD01000040.1 GCF_000240225.1 Patulibacter medicamentivorans | reverse complement strand
CCCGATCGGGCGACAGCGTGCGCCCCGTTGCCGCCGGACGCCGGGGCGACGGCGGTCTGCTCGCTGCTGCCGCCGGCCACGAGCAGGACGGCGCCGGCGGCGATCACGGCGGCGACGAGCGCGATCCACGGGCCCCGGCGGAGCATGCCGCGCGGCGGGGGCGGGGCCGTGCCGCCTGATCGGCCGGCGTCGTCGTCGGCCGAGCGGCCGAAGGCGTCGCGCGAGCCGGGTGCCGTCGGCCGCCCGAACGGGTCGTGGCTGCCTGGCTCCGCCATCGCCGGGGAATCCTACGTGCCGGCGTACGCCTGCTCGCGCGAGCACCACCAGGTGGTGCGGCCGCCGACGGCGCCGCGAGCCATCGCCGCGCCACAGCGGGGGCAGTGCTCGCCCTTGCGGCGGTACTCGATCACGTCGCCCATGTGGACGCCGCCGCGGGCGATCGCCTCGCGGGTGCAGTCGATCAGGGTCTCGTGGAGGTCGTCCAGCTCCTCCCGCGTCAGCTCGCCGGCGGGTCGCAGCGGCGATTTCGCCGCCTGCCACAGGACCTCGTCGCAGAGCAGGTTGCCGACGCCGGCCAGCACCGACTGGTCCATCAGCCGGGCCTTCAGCGGCGCGTTGCCGCGGCCGACGCGCTCGGCGAAGGTCGCGGCGTCGATCGTCAGCGCGTCGGGCCCGAGCGTCGAGAGGTCGGGGTCGAGGCGGACCCGGGCCAGCCGTCGCTTGTCGAACAGCAGCAGCCGCGAGCCGTCGTCGAGGTCGAGCGCGAACCGCGTCCAGCTGCCGTCGCCGGGCAGGTCGCGCAGGGGCGGGCGGGAACCGCGTCCCACCGGCATCGACCACGACGCCCGCTCGCGGGCGGTCAGCGGCTCGCCGGCCGTGTCGGGCAGGCCGGCGGCGGCCGCCAGCCGTTCGTCGAGCCGGGTCGCGCCCCAGCCGCCGGGCAGGTCCGACGGGCCGCCGGGCGAGACGGCGCCCGGCTCGTGGTCCGGCCCCGCGCCCTCGGGGGCCAGGCCGACCAGCCGCCCGGCCATCCCCAGGTGCAGCCCGAGCCGCCGCTCGTCGTCGAGCTCCAGCCACAGCGACTTGCCGATCCGTCCGACCCGCTCGATCCGGCGGCCGCTCACCGCCTTGGCGATCTCGCCCGGCGGGTGGGGCCGGCAGACCCACTCGTCGGCGTCCTCGACATCGACGACGGTGCGGCCGCTCGTCCAGCGCTCGGCGAGGGCACGGGCGGCTTCGACCTCCGGCAGTTCGGGCACCCGCGTCAGGCTACGGAAGCGGACCGCGCGGCCTCCACCCGGCGCGATCTGCGGGTAGGGTTCACGCATGTCGAACCCCGACTCCCGCACCGCGGTGGAGACCGCGCTGAAGCACCTGCTGGAGCAGGTTCCGGCGCTCAAGCCGCTGAAGCTGATCGCCGCCGCCGAGGTCCACGGCGGCCGCGACACGCAGCTGGTCCGGATCGAGATGCCGGGTCCGAAGGTCACCAAGGAGCTGGCGCCGGACGCGCGGGTGACGCTCGACATCCGCCGCGACGTGCTCAACGACCTGGTCGACGCGGACATCCAGTCCTGGGTCCGGGCCTGGAACACCGGCCGCTTCAAGGCCACCGGCGTCGACCAGTACCTGAAGCTGATCGGCCAGGTCGTCGGCAAGACGGCCGAGCGGGCGCGTCAGCACCAGGGCGCGAAGTACAAGCACTGAGGCGCCGTCGCGCGCACGGCCGCGCACCGAGCGCGTAGGCTGGCGGCCGCTTGCGCAACTTCATACCGAGAGTAGGATCATCCGCATGAGCCTTCCGAACCCGCGCCCCGAAGGCGCCGCCCTGGTCACCGGTGCCTCGTCGGGCATCGGCGCCGACCTGGCGCGCGAGCTGGCGCGCCGCGGGCACGCGCTGATCCTGGTCGCGCGTCGCGCCGACCGGCTGGAGGAGCTGGCGAGCGAGCTGCGGAGCGAGCACGACGTCCGGGTCGAGGTGCTGCCGGCCGACCTCTCCGAGCGCGAGGGGCGCAACGACCTGCTGGAGCGGATCGCCGGCCTCGGGCTCGAGGTCGACGTGCTCCTCAACAACGCCGGCTATGGCCTCTCGGGGCGCTTCATCGAGCTCGACGCCGACCGCCAGGACCAGATGATCCGGCTCAACGTCGAGGCGGTCCACCACCTGGCGCGGGCGATCGCTCCGGGGATGGCCGAGCGCAAGTCGGGGGCGATCCTGCTGCTGGCGTCGGTCGCGGCCTTCCAGCCGGTCTTCGGGATGAGCGACTACGCGGCGACGAAGGCGTTCGTCCTCAGCCTCGGCGAGACGCTCCACGAGGAGCTGAAGTCGCGCGGGGTGACGGTCACGACGCTCTGCCCGGGACCGGTCAAGACCGAGTTCTGGGAGGTCGCCGGCGGCGCCCAGGGCGCGGCGGGCGCGAAGCCGATGTGGACGACCAGCGACAAGGTCGCCCGCGAGGCGGTCGAGGGGCTGGAGAAGGGCGCCCGCGTGGTCGTGCCGCACGGGCCGGTCAAGGCCGCGGCGCTCGGCGGCCGCTACACGCCGCGCTCGATCCTACTGCCGTTGATGAAGAAGACGGGGATGTAGCCGGGGCGCCGCTGACGTTGCGGACGCCCAGCGTCCGCAACGTCGCAGTCGCGACCCGATCAGGCCGCGTAGCCGGCCGCGCGACCCTGGCCGGCGATCCGCTCGGCCATCTTGCGGTTGGCCTCGTCGATCATCTCGCCGTCGAAGATCGCCGCGCCGGCGCCCTCGACCTCGGTCGCCTGGTGGTAGGCGGCGAGCATCCCCTCGGCCTTCTCCCACTGCTCGCGCGTGGGGGTGAAGATCTCGTTGACGACGTCGATCTGGGCCGGGTGGATCGTCCACTTGCCGTCGAGCCCGAGCGCGCGGACGAGCTTCGTGCGCTCGCGCAGGCCGTCCTCGTCCTTGAACGCGGCGTAGGGCCCGTCGATCGCCTGGATGCCGGCCGCGCGGGCGGCGACGACCAGGCGCGAGTACAGGTAGTTCAGGTGGTCGCCGGGGTAGCCCTCGGGCGCGCCGCCGATCTGGGTGATCGGGATGCCGATCGCGGCGGAGTAGTCGCCGGGGCCGAAGATGATCGTCTCCATCCGCTGCGACGCGGTGGTGATCGCCTCGACGTTGACCAGGCCCTTGGCGTCCTCGATCTGGGCCTCGATCCCGATCCGGCCGACCTCGAAGCCCTTGGCCAGCTCGATCTGGGTCAGCAGCTTGTCGGTCAGCTCGATGTCGCCCGGGGTCTGGACCTTCGGCAGCATCACCGCGTGGATCCTGTCGCCGGCCTGCTCGACGACGTCGATCAGGTCGCGGTAGAAGAATGGCGTGTCGGTGCCGTTGACCCGGTAGACGACCGTCTTCCCGGCCGGGAACTCGAGCGTCCTGAGCGCCTCGATCACGCGCGCGCGGGCGGCCTCCTTCTCGCTGCGGGCGACCGAGTCCTCGAGGTCGAGGAAGACCTGGTCGGCGGCCAGCGTCGGCGCCTTGGCGAGGAACTTCTCGCTCGAGCCGGGGACCGAGTGGCAGGTGCGCCGCGGCCGCAGCGGCCGGGCCGGGGTGGATCCGTAGGACGCGCTCATCGCGCGCAATCGTGCCAGTTCGCGGACCGATCAGCGCTCTCGCCCGCGGTGGCCGGCGCCGGCGGAGCCGGTCTCGCGCAGCGCGCGCAGGCCCTCCCGCAGGTCCTCGTCGCCGATCACGCCCTGCTGGTGGAGCTCGACGAGGTGCGCGATCCGCTTGCTGGTCGCGCGATCGGCCCCGCCGATCGCATCGTCGCGGCCGAGCGCGCCGGTCACCAGGCCGTGGCTCAGCAGCGCCTGCAGCTGCTCGGCACCGGCCGCCGCGGCGGTGGCCGCCGGCTTCGGCGTCGCCGCCGACGGAACGCCGGGCGAGCGGTCGGCCGCTCGCCGCGAGGCCGGGGCGGGCGGTCCGGAGCCGGGGGTCAGAACCCGGATCAGCGAGGCGAGCAGGGCCAGCAGCGCCACCAGCCCGAACCCGCCGGTCAGGATCCAGGTCGGGACGGTGGCGTCGGTCACGGGCGCCGCCTCGAAGCGCGCGACGTAGACGCCGGCCGCGACCCCGCCGCAGAGCAGGGCGAGGGCGGCGCCACCGGTCCCCCGGACGCGCGTGGCGACCAGGCCGACCCCGATCGGCGCCAGCACGAGCCCGGCGACGAAGCCGCCGATCAGCGCGGCGACGAAGCCGGAGGGACAGGCGGGCGCGCCGCTGCCGCCGCACTCCGACGGCCCGCGGGCGACGTTGAACGCCGCCCAGCTGAGCAGGCAGGCGGCGGCGATCACCAGCGCGGCGCCGATCAGCAGGCCGAGCGGTCGCGGTCGCGGAGTGGGCGAGGAGCTCATCCGACCTGCCGCCCGCTGGAGTCCAGCGTCCAGCTCTCCTCCGCTGCGCGCACGCCGGAGAACCGGACGCTCCACCGCAGCGTCCGGCGGGTCGCGGAAGCGGACTGCCCGAAGGCGCCGGTGGTCGACGAGCTGCTGGTGAGGATCGCCAGGCTGAGGGTCGGGTCGCGCGCGTGCGGCCGCAGCTCGCGGAGCTTGCGGGCGAGGAAGCGGGTCGCGCCGGCCGGGCGGATCGCCTCGAACGGCACGCCCGCGCTGTCGTCGGTCGAGGAGAGGTCGTGCTCGTCGATGCTCCCGTCGGCGCCCAGCATCAGCCAGCGGCTCTGGTCGCGCGCGTCGGCCAGGCTGAGCAGCAGCTGCCCCGGCGTCACGGTCACGCCGACGATCCGGTCGCCGGGGTCGAGCTCGCGCCGCAGGCGATCGAGGCCGCGGCGCAACGGCGCGGCGCGCAGCAGCGAGCGCGGGTCGAGCGGGTCCTTCGCGAGCGCGTGCTCGACAGCCCGCGACTGGTCGGGGGCGATGTCGATCGCGTGGCGCATCGTGGCGGTGACGGTGGCCGCGCCGGTGGCCAGGAGCAGCAGCACGACCAGCAGCCGGCCGACGATCCGCCCCGCGCCGGTGCCGCCACCGCCGCGCTCGGACCGGGGGAGGCTGACGGGATGCGCGGCGTCGGACGGCGCCTGCGCCGCGGTCGCGGACTGCGAGGACTCCTCGGTGGTCCTGCCGAATGCGTCGTGGACGGGACTCACGCGCGGCGGAGTCTAGAGCCCGCCGCAGCGGGAGCGGGGCCGGGCCGCGACCGGCGGCTCAGGCGCCGATCGCCCGCCGCTCGCGGTCGGCCTGCTCGATCGCCGCCGTGCTGCGCTCGGCCTCGCCGTGCAGCTGGTGGGCGAACGCCAGGTGCTCGTAGGCGGCGACCAGGTCCCAGCGGCTGTCCCGCGGTCCGCAGGCGGCGCGACGGTGGGGCAGTGCCCGGTAGCTGCGGACCCGCCGGACGTCGATCGCGACGTGGCCGAGGTCGAGCCGGACCTCGTCGCCGCGGCCGTCCTCGATCGCGCGGGCGAGCGCCTCGATGTCCTCGGCGAGGCGCGCCTCGGCGGCCTCGAGCTGGGTGGTGGGAACGACTGGCGCTGCGGTCTGGGGCATCGTGGCGATCACCTCTCCTCGGATCGTCCCGGCCGGCGGAATCGCCGTTGGGGGCGTTGGTCTCAGTGATTGCCATGGTGCCCGCGAAGGGGTTGCACGACCGTGACGCAGGTCGCGTTCGGGGCCGTGGATCGGTCACGCCGCGCGGGTGACCGGGGTCGCGCCGCGGCCGCGTCCTACGGCGCGCCGGGCTGGCCGGGACGACCGACGCGGCGGCCGTCGAGCGTCGCGCGCCAGTAGCGCGTCGCCGGGTTGCCGCCCCGCAGGTAGAGCGACCAGGTCGTCCGGTCGCCGGGGAAGGCGCTATCGGCGGGATCGAGGATCACGTAGTCGATCCGGCCCTTGGCGTCGGTCTTGGCGCGGCGGCCGACCAGGTCGATCGCGCGCTCGGGGCCCCCGACGTCGATCGACGAGAAGGAGAGCCCGCCGCGCGCCGCCGTCTCGCCCGGCTTGTCGCGGTCGACGCCGAACGCCGCGTCGACCGTGAACCGCCGCTCGACCCAGCGCTGCCTGGTCGCGACGATCACGCGCTGGGGCCAGACGCTGACCGACGTCACCCGCGAGCTGCCGCCCACCAGCGGTCGCACGGCGGCCAGCGCCCTGCGCAGGTTGCGGCCGCGGATCATCGACCCGGAGCTGAGCCCGAACGGCCGCTCGGCCGGTCCCGACTGGCCCTCGGGCGGCGCCGGGGCGCCGTCGGACGGGCGCACGACGTGGTCGCCGTGGGCGTCGCCCTGCCAGCGCGAGTCCTCCGACCGGCCGCCCTTCAGGTAGGCGGCCCACTGGGCCGGCTGGCCCTCCTCGCGGCCGCCGATGAACACCAGGTAGTCGATCGTCGCGGGGCTGCTGGGCCCGATCCCGCGGCGGGTCGCGGCGATCAGCTTCGCCGGAGCGTCCAGGTCGACCTCGCCGATCGGGACCCCGCGGTCGCTGCTGGTCCCGCCTGAGGACTCCATGACGTCGTCCTCGCCCTTGCGGACCGTCAGCGAGCGCGCCGGCTGGTCCTTGCCGGTGGCGACGGTGGCCGACAGGTAATCGGGGCGGATCGACAGCATGCCGACCCGCTCGCCGGGCCGCATCGCGCCGCGCAGCTTGGCGAACGCCTCGCGGGTGCCCTTGGCGCCGAGCATGCTGCCGTCGTCCTTCGGCGCTCCCGGCCCGCCGTCGACGATCGCCGTCGTCCCGCCCTCGCTGGACCCGCTACCGCCGCTGTTGGCCAGCAGCAGCACGGCGCCCACGATCGCCACGACGATGACGTCGAAGACCAGGAAGGCGACGAGCAGCCGGCGCCCGGACGGTGGCCGTCCGCCCGACCCGCCCGATCCGCCGCCGAGCCCGCCCGACGGCGATGATCCGGTCGACGGGCCCCAGCCCGATGGTGCGGGCCGCGTCGGGCGGCCGAAGGCGTCGTGCTCAGGGCTCATCGCCGGGGAGCCTCGCACGACGCGCGGCGAACCGCCATCCCGGCCGCCGCGGACGGCGGGCGGGCGCCGACCGCGGGCGACCGCCGCCGGCGTTCAGATCCTAGAAGCCGTAGGCGGCCTTCAGCTCCTCGTCGTCCTGCGCCAGCTGCTCGGCCAGCGTGACGAGGACCTTGGCCTGCTTCCAGCTGGCGTCGTCCTGCATCTTGCCGTCGATCATGTGGACGCCCTTGCCGTCCGGGATCGACTCGATGATCTTCTTGGCGAACGCGACCTCGGCCGGGTCGGGGGAGAAGACCTTCTTGGCGATGTCGATCTGGACCGGGTGCAGCGACCAGGTGCCGACGCAGCCGAGGATGAACGCGGCGCGGAACTGGGCCTCGCAGGCGACGGTGTCCTTGATGTCGCCGAACGGCCCGTAGAAGGGCAGGATCCCGGCGCTGACGCAGGCGTCGACCATGCGGGCGACGGTGTAGTGCCAGGGGTCCTGCTGGGCCCGCACGCGGCCGACCTCGAGGTCCTCGGCGTCGGTCGGGTCGCTGATCGAGACGTAGCCGGGGTGGCCGCCGCCGACGCGGGTCGTCTTCATCCGTCGCGACGCCGCCAGGTCGGCCGGCCCGAGGCTGATGCCCTGCATCCGCGGCGAGGCGAAGGCGATCTCCTCGACGTTGGCCATGCCCTGCGCCGTCTCGAGGATCGCGTGCAGCAGGATCGGGCGGGTGACGCCGGCCTTGGCCTCCAGCTGCGCGACCAGCCGGTCGACGTAGTGGATGTCCTCGGCGCCCTCGACCTTCGGGATCATGATCACGTCGAGCTGGTCGCCGATCTCGGTCACCAGCGTCGTGATGTCGTCCAGGACCCACGGGCTCTCGAGCGAGTTGACCCGGGTCCAGAGCGGGGTGCCACCGAGGTCGGCGGTCTTGCCGACCTCGACCAGGCCGGCGCGCGCGGACTCCTTGCGATCGACCGGGACGGCGTCCTCGAGGTTGCCCAGGACGATGTCGGCCTTGGCGGCGATCGCGGGCAGCTTCGCCCGCATCTTCTCGTTGCTCGGGTCGAAGAAGTGGATCATCCGCGAGGGCGGGACCGGGATCTCGCGGACCGGCTCCGGCGCCCCGACGGCGAGCGGCTTGAAGAAGTCACGGGGATGGCGCATCGCGGCGGATCCTACGCGCGGTCGGTGGATCGGCGTCGGTCGGGGCGGGGGCGGGGCGCGGTGACAGCGGCGTCGGGCGGGCGGCGCGGTCGCCGCACCACCGATCGCCATCTGGGGCGTCCGGAATCGGCGAGAAGACGATCGAGCGTCGATGGCCCGTCGAATCGCGATCGCGCCATGCCCAAGCACGACGAGAAGTCGATCGCGTGCCGCTCCGTGGGCCTCAGCCGCCGGCGGCGTCGCCGGGTCGACGGGTGCGTGCGACGTTCGCCCCTCCCGCCACCCGCCCCGCCCCGGCTCAGCCGAGGATCGTGTCGAAGATCAGGTAGCCGTTGAGGGCGATGATCACGGCGGCGATCACGCTGGCGGCGATCGTCGTGCGCCGCTCGTTGACGAGCGCCCCCATGACGTCGCGGCGGCTGGTGATCAGGATCAGCGGTACCAGCGCGAACGGGATCCCGAACGACAGCACGACCTGCGAGATCACCAGCGTGTCGGTCGTCGGCAGGCCGAGCGCGAGCACGACCAGCGCGGGCGTCATCGTCACCGCGCGGCGCACGAAGAGCGGGATCCTCCAGCTCATGAAGCCCTGCATCACGACCTGGCCGGCGTAGGTCCCGACGCTCGACGAGGACAGCCCCGAGGCCAGCAGCGCGACGGCGAAGGCCAGCGCCGCGGCCCCGCCGACGTAGTCCCCGAGCCCCTGGTGGGCGGCCTCGATCGAGTCGACGCCGGTGGCGCCGATCCGGTGGAACAGCGCCGCCGCCACGAGCATCATCGTCAGGTTGATGAAGCCGGCCGCGCCGAGCCCCAGCCCGACGTCGATCCGCAGCCACTTGAGCAGCTGCCGGCGCTCCTTCGCGTCGCGCGGCGGGATCCGGTCCTGGGTCAGCGCCGAGTGCAGGTAGACGACGTGCGGCATCACCGTCGCGCCGATGATCCCGATCACCAGCAGCAGCGACTCGGAGCCCTGCAGGCCCGGCACCAGGCCGCCGGCGATCCCCGACGCCGACTGGTGGCCGACCGCCAGCAGGTCGTAGAGGAAGCCGAGCGCGACCAGGCTCAGCAGCGCCGCGATCGCCAGCTCGAAGCGGCGGTAGCCGCGCTGCTCCAGCGCCAGCACGCCGAAGGCCACGACCGCGGTGATCAGGCCGGCGGGGAAGAGCGGGATCCCGAACAGCAGGTTGAGGCCGATCGCGGCGCCGACGAACTCGGCCAGGTCGGTCGCGATCGCGACCACCTCGGCCTGGACCCAGAGGCCGAAGCGCGTCCGCTTCCCGAACCGCTGGCCCGCCAGCTGGGGGAGGTTGCGCCCGGTCGCCAGGCCGGCCTTGGCGGACAGGTACTGGACCAGCATCGCCATCAGGCTCGACATCACGACGACCCAGACGAGCAGGTAGCCGAACTTGGCCCCGGCCGAGATGTTGGTCGCGAAGTTGCCGGGGTCGACGTAGGCGACGGCGGCGACGAAGGCCGGGCCCAGCAGCGCCAGGCGACCGCGCACCCGGCCCCGCGAGCGGGTCAGCTCGAGGGCGCTCGGCGCGGTGGTCGCGTCCGCGCCCTCGGCTGGTGAGGACCGCAGTGCGGTTCCCGCGGGCGGCGGGTTCACCGGCGGCCCCGGTCAGCGGCCGGCCCCACGGCCGCGACCCGCCTCGGTGCTGCGGTCCGCGGGCGTGATGTGGAGACCATGAATCAAGATTATCATTTGCCAAAACTTACGCGGAACCGCACGTTCACGGCCGACGCGGCACACTTCGCGGCCGCGCCCCGCGCGCGCTGGCGAACACGAATCAGGAGCGACGCAGATGTCCGACGAGCACACCTTCACGCCCGGCACCGACGATCTTCCCGAGGTCCGTCACGCGACCGGTGCCCACCAGTACGGCCGCTACTTCGAGGAGTTCGAGGAGGGCGCGGTCTACAAGCACTGGCCCGCGAAGACCGTCACGGAGGGGGACGACCACCTCTTCTGCCTCCTGACGATGAACCATCACCCGCTGCACCTCAACGACGTCTACGCCAAGCGCTCGCAGCAGGGCAAGAACGTCGTCGTCGGGCCCTACGTCTACTCGCTGGCCCTCGGCATCTCGGTCTCCGACATCTCCGGCCTGGCGATCGCCAACCTGGCGACCGACGAGCTCAGCCACCCGAACCCGGTCTTCCACGGCGACACGCTGTTCGTCGAGACCGAGGTGCTGTCGAAGAAGGCCTCGCAGTCGAAGCCCGACCGCGGCGTCGTGATCGTCCACACCCGCGTCTTCAACCAGGACGGCCTGCTGGTCGCCGAGTTCAAGCGCCGGGTGCTGGTCCCGAAGAAGAACCCGGGAGCCTGAGGCGCCGCCGGTCGTCCCCGGGCTGCCCGGGGGCGCCGCCGGGCCTGGTCTAGAGCCCGCCGATCCGCGACGGCGGCCAGTAGCTGCCGACCGCGCGGCCGATCACCCAGTCGACCGGCACCGGGCCCCAGAAGCGGCTGTCGTCGGAGTCGCCGCGGTTGTCGCCGAGCACGTAGACCGTGTCCCTCGGGACGACGATCGAGCGCGGGAAGCTGCAGGCCGGGTCGCGGGCGCAGCGCCTGATGAACGGCTCGCCGGTGCGGCGGCCGTTGCGGATCACGCGGCCGCGGCGCAGCTCGATCCGGTCGCCGGCGACGCCGACGACGCGCTTGATGAAGGTCTCGTCGGCCCGTCGCGTGCCCGGCACCGCGCACGGGGTCGGGGTGCCGGCGCCCTGGTGCGGGTCAGCGCAGACCTGGTCCGGCGCCCCGACCGGCGGGCGGAAGACGACGACGTCGCCGACCGACGGCGACTCGCCGAGCCGGTGGGTGACCCGCTCGACGACGACGCGCTGGCCGATCCGCAGGGTCGGCTCCATCGAGCCGCTCGGGATCTTGTAGGGCTTGACCGCCAGCGTCTGGACGGCGAAGACCAGCCCGAGGGCCACCCCACCGTCAGGGCCAGCGACAGGATCGCGTTCCGGGGCCAGCGGATCGAGGGCACGCGCACCCCGCGATCGTCGCAGAGCGTCGCCGTCCGCCCGCTGCTCCCCGCGCCGTCCGCCGCGCGCGCGACCATCGGGCCGTGGCCGACGAGCAGCGCACGCGGCGGATCCTGGACGGGGTGCGCGCGATCCCCGAGGGCTACGTGCGGACCTACGGCGACCTGGACCCGCTGGCGCCGCGGCTGGTCGGGCGGATCCTGCGCGAGACCGATGAGGACGTCCCCTGGCACCGCGTGGTGCGGGCGGATGGGTCGCTGGCGATGGGCGGCGAGCAGCGCGCCCGGCTGCGAGCCGAGGGCGTGCCGATCCGCGGTGGCCGCGTCGACCTCGCCGACGCTCGGCTGCCGCTGCCGCCGGGCGAGCACCTCGAGCTGCCCTGACCGCGTCGCCGCTACGCTGCGGCGGTGCACGAGCCCGAGGCGGCAGAACGGGCCGGATGGGCCCTGATGAACCAGTTGCGGACGCGGGCGGCGCTCTGGTCCGGCTCGACGTCCGACGAGCTGCGAGCGCGCGATCCGCGCTTCCACCGACCGGCGCCCGAGCTGGTCGCGCTGCTGGCGGCGAACCGCGCGTCGCTGCTCGCCTGGCTGCGGTCGCCGGCCGGCGACGCGCGCGACGCGCAGGCCGAGCTCGGCGCCGGCCTGCGGCGCTGGTTCGAGGAGCACCACCAGTTCGCGGAGCCGGACGAGGGGTGGCGGGATCGGGTCGTCGCGCTCTACCGCGCGGGGGGCGACGACCTGGCCGAGCTGCTCGAGGGGTTCTCCGACGACGAGCTGGCCGATGGCGCGGCGGCGGTCCTGGCCCGCCACCAGGAGCGGATCGCGGCGATGCTCGACGACGAGCTGGGGCCGCGCGTGCAGGAGGTCGTCAGCGGCCACTACTCGCCGGCGCTCCAGCTGCAGGCGCTCGGCCTGGCTCCCGGCTCCGCGGAGGGACCGGTCCTCGACCTCGGCTGCGGACCGACCGGCGCGCTGGTCCAGGCCCTGCGCGGCGTCGGGGTCAAGGCGCTCGGGATCGACCGCCACGGCGACGCGCCGGGCGTGATCCGCGGCGACTGGCACCAGCTCGACTTCGGCCGGGCGGTCTGGGGGACGGTCGTCTCGCACCTGGCCTTCTCGCTCCACGCCTGGGCGCGTCAGGCCGACGAGCAGGCGGCGCGCCGCGACGCCCGGACCTACCTGAGGATCCTGCAGTCGCTGAAGCGGGGCGGGCGCTTCGCCTACGTCCCGAGCCTGCCGGCGATGGAGCGGCTGTTGCCGACGAGCGACTTCCGCGTCGAGCGCCACGCGCTGCCGCCGGAGCTGCTGGTGGCGGCCGGCGGCGCCGGCCACGACCTGCTGCAGGCGACGCACGTGGTGCGCCTGACCGGCTGAGCGGTTTGTCCAACGGTCCAAGCGGACCCCCTGCCCTTCTCGACAACCGGACAACCGACCCGGCCCCGCCGTGTCGCAATGCTGCGGCGTCCGTTCACGCGGGCGGTCGTCACCAGGGGACGGCCGCCGTAGACGCGTGCCCTGAAGGAGCGGTTGTCGACATGAAGCTCGTGATCGGGATCGTCCGTCCCGAGAAGACCAACGACGTGCTGGAGGCGCTCTATCGCGCCGACGTGCGCGGCATCACGATGACCAAGGTCCAGGGCCACGGCGGCGAGCTGGAGCGCCAGGAGACCTACCGCGGCACCACCGTGCGGATGGGTCTGGCCGACAAGGTCCGGTTCGAGATCGCCGTCTCCGACGCGTTCGTGACCACGACGATCGAGGCCCTGCGCGCCGGCGGCCAGACCGGCGAGGTGGGTGACGGCAAGATCTTCGTCGTCGACCTCGAGCAGGTGGTCCGGATCCGCACCGGCGAGACCGACAACCAGGCCGTGACCCCCGCGGCCGGCGCATGATCTCGCTCGCGAGGATCGACACCGGCGACACCGCGTGGATGCTTGCGGCGACCGCGATGGTGCTGCTGATGACCCCCGCGCTGGGCCTCTTCTACGCCGGACTGGTGCGATCGAAGAACACCCTCAACACGCTGATGATGGTCACGGCGGCGCTGGCCGTCGCGACGATCACCTGGGCGCTGGTCGGCTACTCCCTGGCCTTCGACGGCGGCGGGGCGCTGCTCGGCGGGCTCGGCCACGTCGCGCTGCAGGGCGTCGGCTTCGCGCCTCGGGACGGGACGACGATCCCGCACCTGCTGTTCATGGTCTTCCAGGCGACCTTCTGCATCATCACCACGGCGCTGGTCGCCGGCGCGGTCGTCGAGCGGATGCGGTTCGTGCCGTTCCTGGTCTTCGCGACCCTCTGGTCGGTGCTCGTCTACGCGGTCCTGGCCCACTGGGCCTTCGGCGGCGGCTGGCTGCAGTCGAACGGCACGCTCGACTTCGCCGGCGGCGTCCCGGTCGAGATGGGCTCCGGCTTCTCGGCGCTGGCCGCGGCGCTGGTCGTCGGCGCCCGCCGCGACTACGGCCGGGTCGCGCTGCTGCCGCACAACGCGGTCTTCGTGCTGCTCGGCGCGGGCCTGCTGTGGTTCGGCTGGTTCGGCTTCAACGGCGGCAGCGGCTTCTCGACCGGCCAGCCGAGCATCCTGGCGTTCACCAACACGCTGCTGACGCCGGCCTGCACCCTGGCCACCTGGTTCGTGCTCGACCTGATCCGCAGCCGCCAGGCGACCGCGATCGGCGCCGCGACCGCGATCGTCGTCGGCTGCGTCGGGATCACCCCGGCGGCCGGCTTCATCAGCCCGATCTGGGCGATGGCGCTGGGCGTCGTCGCGGCCCTGCCGAGCTACGTGATCATCATCTGGCGCACGCGCACCCGGGTCGACGAGACGCTCGACGTGCTCGCGGCGCACGGCATGGCCGGCCTCACGGGCATCGTCTTCATCGGCTTCGTCGCCCAGCAGGGGTGGAACGGGGTCTCCGACGGGCTGCTCTACGGCAACGCGAAGCAGCTGCTGTGGCAGCTGATCGCCGTCGGCGCCGCGACCACCTACGCGTTCGGGATGACCTTCGGCCTGCTGAAGCTGATCGGGCTGGTCTCGCCGCTGCGGGCGACCCACGAGGAGGAGGCGCTCGGCATGGACCTCGTCAGCCACGGCGAGGAGGCCTACGCCACCGGCGAGGGCGCCCTGCTGGTGGCGGAGACCACGCCGCGCGGGCGGATCTGAGCCGGGCCGTCCCCTCCGCCGGACGCGGAGGGGACGCTCCGGCTCAGCGCGGGAAGATCCGCGGCATCCGGGCCAGCAGCCGCAGCGAGCCGCTCGGCCGCATCCGCCGCGTCAGCAGCAGCCGGCGGGCGTCGGCGCGGCCGCCGATCACGTCGACCCAGTCGCGGTAGGCGACCTTCAGCCGCAGGTCGGCGTGCGGGGCGCGGCCGCTGACGGCGGTCGCCGTCGGGCCCTCGATCCGCACGTGCCACGGGTCGGCGTCGGTGAAGTCCCACTCGATCGTGGCCGGTCCGCGCAGCCCGTGGTCGGGGCCGAGCCCGCGCCGGATCACGTCGAACAGCGTCGCCATCGTCTCGGGATCGCGGTCGGGCTCCTGGCCGCCGGGGCCCATGATCCCGGCCTTGGCCAGCTTCATCCCCAGCCGCGAGCGCTCGACCGGAGGCAGGTCGAGCGGCACGATCTCCGGTCCCGGCAGCGTCTCGAACGCGAGTCCGGCGGAGCGCAGCTTCGTCTCCAGCGAGAGCACCGACTCCTCGCCGATCTTGTCGAACGACCAGCCGAAGGTCGTCAGGTAGCGCTCGTCCCAGCCCGGCGGGCGGAAGACGTTGCCCAGCCACGGCACGCACTCGCGCAGCATCTCGGCGACGGCGACGCGGGCCTCCTCGTTGCCCGGCGTCAGGTCGGCGAGCAGCTTGACCCCGAAGCCGATGTGGCGCAGCTCGTCGGCGGAGACCTTCTCCATCCCGGCCCGGAAGCCGGGCATCACGTCCCGCTCCTCCAGGTACGAGGTGATCATGTGCTGGCCCGGCTGGGCCATCGTCGCCTCGATCACCAGGTGGTAGAGGGTGACCGCGCGGCAGAGGTTCGGGATCGAGCGATCGGCCCGCAGCTCGTCGGCCATCCGGTCGAGCCGGTCGAAGACCTGGTTGAAGCCCCAGCTGAGCAGCGGGCGGATCTCCTGCAGGCCGGAGGCGACGTCGCCCTTGCCGATCCCCAGCGCCTCGTGCATGAAGCGGGTGAAGAAGACGGCGTGGCGCGCCTCGTCGACCTGCTGGGTGGTCAGGAAGTACTTCTGCTCCTCGAGCGGCGCGGCGTCGATGTAGGGGGAGAGGTTGTCGGCGACGGCGTCCTCGCCCCAGAAGAAGAGCGCGTAGTTGAACAGCGCCGCCTCGCGCTCGAACGGCGTGAACTTCTCCTGCCAGTCGATCGCGTCCTGGGTGAAGTCCAGGTCCATCGCGCTCCAGTTCCCGTGCTCCCAGCGACGGTAGAGGTCGCTGTAGGAGATGCTGTCGGTCGGGCGCGCGCGGGGGGCGGACTGGGTGGTCGCCATCTCGGTCCTCTCTCTCGTCCCAGCGCGTCGATGACGCACTGTGATAATCGACGCTATCCGAATACCGGACGCTCTTGCAAGATCGTCCTTGTGAGAGGATCAGCACAGATGGCGACCCGTCGGATGACCCGTGAAGAGCGCCGGCTCGAGACCCGCGAGCGGCTGATCGCGGCGGCCGGCGAGATCTTCGCGTCGCGCGGCTACCACGCGGCGTCGGTCGACCAGGTGGCCGAGCGCGCGGGCTTCACGACCGGGGCCGTCTACTCGGCCTTCGGGTCCAAGGAGGAGCTGTTCCTGGCCGTCGCCGAGGACCACCTGCGGAGCAACGTCGCCGAGATGGAGGCGGCGGCCGCGGACGGTCCGACGGTCGCGGCGCGCATCCACGAGGGCGCCGAGCACTGGATGGGGATCGTCGAGCGCTCGCCGGAGATGGTCCTGCTGCACACCGAGTTCTGGGCCTATGCCGTGCGCGACCCTGCGGTCCGCCCGCAGGTCGCGGCCCAGTTCGCCGAGGTCCGGGCGGCGATCTGCCGGCTGCTCGACCTCGGCGCCCGCGAGCTGGGCCTGCGGCTCACGATCCCGGTCGAGGAGGTCGCGATCGCGCTCGACGCGCTCGCCGACGGGATCGCCCGCCAGAAGCTGGCCGAGCCCGACGCGGTCCCGCACGACCTCTTCGCGCGGATGGTCGGCGTGCTGCTGGCCGGGCTCTCCGAGCCGCTCGAGCCGCTCGGGCCCTGAGCCGGCGGGGCCGGCTACGGCAGCCGCAGCCAGGCGCCGTGGAGGTCGCCGATCAGCGGGTCGCGCCCCAGCGCGCGGCCGTCGATCGCCGCGACCGGCACGATCCCGCGTCCGGCCGTGGTCAGGAACGCCGCCCGCGCGGTCACCAGGTCGCCGACGTGGAGCGGGATCTCGCGCGCGCGGGCGGCCTCGAGCGCCCAGCTGCGGGTGACGCCGGGCAGCAGGCCGGCGACCGCCGGCGTCGCGACCCGGCCGGTCGCGTCGATCACGAACAGGTTGGCGCGCGAGGTCTCGCCGATCCGGTCGCTGGGCAGCACCTCGTCGCGCTCGCCGGTGGCGGCGAACAGCGGCTCGTCGCCGCCGGCGACGGTCGCGCCGCGCTCGCCGGCCTGGACCCAGGTCCGGTCGGCGCGCTTCTGCTCGCGCCCGCGGTCGTGAGGGTCGTAGCCGGGGACGGTGACCAGCCGGACCGGCGTCGCGGCGGCGATCGCCCGCGCCCGGGCCGCGACGGGCTCGCCCCGGACCACGTCGAAGCGGGCGATCGTGGCCCGTGGATCGCGCCGGTAGACGTCGGCCAGTGCCCGCACCGCGGTCAGCTGCCGGCCACTGGCCCCGGCGCGACGGAGCCGCAGCAGGTGTCGGTCCCAGAGGCGGATCCGACCGTCCTCGACGCGGACGGTCTCGAAGACGGGGACGGCGGGTCCGCGGGCGAGCACCGCGCGGGATCCTCGCAGGAACCGGAGGCCCGCCGGACGGGCGCTCGGGCAACCGGAGGTATGCGCCGTCCACGTCCGCTACTGTCGCGCCATGTCGGGGAGTCGGAGGATCGTCCATCTCGTGGCCGTGGGGGCCGGTGCGGCGGCGCTCGCGCTGGTCGCGGCGCCGGGAGCGTCGGCGGCGAGCGTCCCGCTCACGATCACGTTCGGGAGCGGGACGACCACGATCGGCAGCCTGCCGGCGCTGACCACCGCCACGACCGCGGCGCCCGCGACCTTGGCCGGCCAGATCGACGCCACGACCTACCAGGCGTCGTTCCCGGCCTCCGGCATCGCGCTGCCGTCCGCGACCCGGACCGGCGTCTCGTTCGGCACCTCCGGCACCGGCGACCTGACCGTGGCCTTCACGCCCTCCGCGTTCACCGGCACGATCAACACGAGCACGCTGTCGCTCGACCTGACGGGGACGATCGGCTACGCCTACACGGCCAAGATCGGCACCGCGACCTACGGCTGCACGTCGTCGTCGCCGGTGACCCTGGCCGGCGGTCCGCTCGACCTGACCACCGGCACCTACTCCGTCAGCGGAACCCACCCGAACCTGCCGCCGACCCCGGTCGACCTGGCCTCGGCGCCCTTCTGCCTGACCGGGCTGACCCCGAAGGTGACCGGCAGCACCAACGCCCAGTTCGCCGGCAAGCTGGCGATCCCGGGCCTGATCCCCGCCACCGTGCCGCCGGGCGTCCCGCCGACGACGCCGCCGCCCGCCAAGCCGCCCACCACCGCGTCCCCGGCCACGACGTCCCCGACGACGAAGCGCCCGAAGCTGCGGCTGACGCTCGGCAAGCTCGCCCCGGTCGCCCGCGGCGAGCAGGTCACGCTGACGATCAAGCTCAGCAACCCGGGCAGCGCGCGGGCGCGCGGCGTGGCCGTGCGGATCACGCCGCCGAAGGGCGTGCGCGCGTCCAAGGCCACGCTCCGGTTCTCGTCGCTGCCGCGCAAGCGGACCCGCACGCTGCGGGTGCGCCTGCGCGCCACCGACCGGGCGGCCGTGTCGTCGACGGTCGCCGTCAGCGCGACCGCGGGCGGCGGCCTGCGGGCCAGCCGCACGCGGACGTTGCGCGTGCGCTGACCCGGACCGGGCGCAGGGCCGGTTCGCCGGCTCTACGCCGTTCGTCCAGCCGGCGTCCGCGCGCGGGCTCGCGCGGAGGGCGCATCACCCGATCGGCCGGGGGCGCGCCGGTGGACGTGCACAAGGGCGGAGGGGGCCTCCGGGGTATCCGTAACGCGTCGGCGTTGCCGTTCCGCTTGAATCCCTCGAATTCCCTAGTGGACTCCGGAGGCTTGAACCAGTGCCCGACACGACCGTGCTCACCGAGAACCGCAAGCTCCTCGCCTGGGTCGAGGAGATCGCTTCGCTGACCCAGCCCGACCAGGTCGTCTGGTGTGACGGCTCGGCCGAGGAGTACGACCGCTTCTGCCAAGAACTCGTCGACGCAGGCACCTTCCGCCGCCTCGACGAGGCCAAGCGGCCGAACAGCTACCTGGCTTGGTCCGACCCGTCCGACGTGGCGCGCGTCGAGGACCGCACCTTCATCTGCTCCGAGAGCGAGGAGGACGCCGGCCCGAACAACAACTGGCGGGCGCCGGCCGAGATGCGGGCCGAGCTGACCGAGCTGTTCCGCGGCTCGATGGCCGGTCGCACGATGTACGTCGTGCCGTTCTCGATGGGCCCGCTCGGCTCGGACAAGAGCAAGATCGGGATCGAGGTCACCGACTCGCTCTACGTCGTGGTCCAGATGCGGATCATGACCCGGATGGGCAAGGGCGCCCTCGACGTGCTCGGCGCCGACGGCGAGTTCGTCCCCTGCGTGCACTCGATCGGCGCTCCGCTGGCCGACGGCCAGGCCGACGTCCCGTGGCCGACCAACGCAGACACGAAGTACATCGTCCACTACCCCGAGACCCGTGAGATCTGGTCCTATGGCTCGGGCTACGGTGGCAACGCGCTGCTGGGCAAGAAGTGCCTCGCGCTGCGGATCGCCTCGGTCCAGGCCCGCGACGAGGGCTGGCTGGCCGAGCACATGCTGATCCTCAAGCTGACCTCGCCCGAGGGCACGGTCAAGTACGTGACCGGCGCCTTCCCGTCGGCCTGCGGCAAGACCAACCTGGCGATGCTGATCCCGACCCTCCCGGGCTGGAAGGTCGAGACGGTCGGCGACGACATCGCGTGGATGAAGTTCGGCGCCGATGGCCGGCTCTACGCGATCAACCCGGAGGCGGGCTTCTTCGGCGTCGCGCCGGGCACGGGGGAGAAGACCAACCCGAACGCGATCGCGGCGATCAAGTCGGACACGCTCTTCACCAACACCGCGCTGACCGACGACGGCGACATCTGGTGGGAGGGCCTGACCGAGGAGACCCCCGACCACCTGATCGACTGGCACGGCAACGACTGGACGCCGGACGCCGATCACCCGGCCGCGCACCCGAACTCGCGCTTCACCGTCGCCGCCGCGCAGGCGCCGTCGATCGCGCCGAACTGGGAGGACCCGGCCGGCGTCCCGATCGACGCCTTCCTCTTCGGCGGTCGCCGCGCGAGCGTCGTGCCGCTGGTCCGCGAGGCGTTCGACTGGGAGCACGGCGTGTTCCTCGGCGCGACGATGTCGTCCGAGCAGACCGCGGCCGCCTTCGGCACCGTCGGCCAGCTGCGCTTCGACCCGTACGCCCAGCTGCCGTTCGCCGGCTACAACATGGGCGACTACATGGCCCACTGGCTGAAGGTCGGCCAGACCGCGGGCGCGAAGCTGCCGAAGGTCTTCTACGTCAACTGGTTCCGCAAGGACGAGGACGGCAAGTTCATCTGGCCGGGCTTCGGCGAGAACTCGCGCGTGCTCGAGTGGGTCTTCCGCCGCTGCGAGGGCAAGAGCGCGGCCGTCGAGACGCCGATCGGGCTGGTGCCGGCGGCCGGCGAGCTGAACACCGAGGGCCTCGACCTCTCCGACGCCGACCTCGAGCTGCTGCTCACGGTCGACGCCGACGCCGTCAAGGCCGAGCTGCCGCAGATCGAGGCGCACCTGGCGCAGTTCGGCAGCCACCTGCCGGCCGCCGTCCAGGCGCAGCTCGACGCGCTGAAGCAGAAGCTCGGCGCCTAGCGCCTTCCGGTCCGGTCCCGCGCGACGGCGCGGGACCGGCCGGGCGGGAACGTACGGGCCGCCCATCGGGCGGCCCGTCGTCGTCCTGGGCCGCGACCTGTGCTTTCAGGACAGGATTTGGCCGCTATGTCCCATACGGTCGCGCCGTATCGTCATCTCGTCGTAGCGATTCCGTTCCGACGCATCAGATCCCAGGAAGGCCGTACCCATGGCACCAGTCTCCGGACGCAGCAAGGGCTTCGCGCTCGCGCTGCTCGCCACCGTCCAGTTCATCGTCGTGCTCGACGCGTCGATCGTCAACGTGGCCCTGCCGTCGATCGACGACGACCTGGGGCTGGGCAGCAACCTGTCCTGGATCGTCAACGCCTACACCCTCGTCTTCGGCGGCTTCCTGCTGCTGGGCGGGCGGCTCGCCGACCTGCTCGGCCGCCGGCGCCTGTTCATGACCGGACTGGTCCTGTTCGCGTTGGCGTCGCTCGTCGGCGGCCTGGCGTCGTCGTCGGAGATGCTGATCGCGGCCCGCGCGGTCCAGGGGCTCGGCGCGGCGCTGGTCTCGCCGGCGGCGCTGTCGCTGGTCACCACGACCTTCGCCGAGGGCGCGGAGCGCAACAGGGCGCTCGGCGTCTGGGGCGCGGTCGCCGGCTCGGGTGGCGCCGCGGGCGTGCTGCTCGGCGGGATGCTGACCGAGTGGGCCGGCTGGGAGTGGGTGCTGTGGGTCAACGTGCCGCTGGCGCTCGGCGCGGCGGCGCTGGCGCCGCGGCTGCTGGCCGAGAGCCGCGACGAGGCCGAGCACCGGCACTTCGACATCGCGGGCGCGGTCTCGGTGACCGGCGGCCTGGCGCTGCTCGTGTTCGTCCTGGTCCGGGCCAACGAGGTCGGGTGGGGCTCGACCCAGACGATCCTCCTGGGCCTGGTCTCGCTCGTCCTGCTGGCGGCGTTCGTCGCGATCGAGCTGCGGCAGCGGCGTCCGCTGGTGCCGTTCTCGATCTTCTCCAACCGGACGCTGACCGGCGCCAACGTGATCGGCCTGCTGACCGGCATGGCGCTGTTCTCGATGTTCTTCTTCATCACCCTCTACATGCAGCGGGTGCTGGGCGAGGACGCGCTGCACACCGGCCTGGCCTACCTGCCGCTGTCGGTCGTGATCATCCTCTCCGCGGGAGCCGCCTCGGCGCTGGTGACGAAGGTCGGCTTCAAGCCGACGATCATCGCCGGTCTGCTGCTGACGGCGGGCGGGCTGCTGTGGTTCTCCCAGGTCTCGTGGCCCGGCGGCTCGTTCTCGGCTGACGTCCTCGGGCCGTCGATGGTGGCGGGCGCCGGGCTCGGCATGACGTTCGTGCCGATGACGATCGCGGCAGTCAGCGGCACCGATCCGGACGAGGCCGGCCTGGCCTCGGGCCTGATCAACACCGCCCAGCAGGTCGGCGGCGCGCTCGGCCTGGCGATCCTGATCACGATCTCCAGCTCGCGGACCGACGACCTCCTGGGAACCGGCGGGGACCCGAAGGTGGCGGCGACCGAGGGGTTCCAGAACGCCTTCCTGGTCGGCTCCGGGTTCGCCCTGCTCGGAGCGATCCTGGCGTTCGTCCTGCTCTCGACCCAGGCCAGCCGCGCGCACGCGGCGGCGGCCCGGGCGGGCGAGGTGGAGACCGTCCCGACCGCGATCTGAGGGCGGCGCAGGCCGATTCGGGACGCGCGGCGTCCCGGATCGGCGTGCCGCGGGCGGCGGTGGCGAATCGGGACGACTGGCGTCCCGGATCGCCCGACCCGGCTAGCGGCGGCGGGCCCGGACCCGCCAGCTGCGGGGCCGGTGGACGACCCGGACCTCGACCCGCGCGGGGCGGCTGGGCGCGGCGAGCGACAGGAAGTCGCGGACCGCGGCGCCGTGGCCGCAGAGCGGGCAGCCGATCGCGTCGGCCGGGGACATCGGTCCTGGCCCCGGCGCGACCGGCGCGTCGCAGATCGGGCAGGCCAGCGTCCCGATCCCGAGCACCCCGTTGTGGGTGTCCGGTCGCAGGTCGCCGGTGCGCGACCGGCGGCCGACGGGCTCGGAGTCGGAGAAGGCGCGATCGATGCCCACGGAGCGAGTGTAGGCAGGTCGCGATCGCGGGCCGTGGGGATGGGGCTGGCGGGAGGGCCGGTCGCGCGGTCGGACGGCGAGTGGCGAGCGCGCAAGATCGTCGTCTCGGCGCGCGGGTGAGGACGAGATGGCGTTCGTGCGGCGCGGAAACGTCGAATCGTCATCCTGAGCGGGGGCGCCGGCCGAGATGACGATTCGACGCGCTCGTCGACGGCTCGCTGCGGACGTCAGCGCGGGCCGAGGAGCAGGGTCACACGGGCCCGGGTCAGAAGGATCGGGCAGGGGAGCCGGCGGCGCGGGGTCGAGCGGGGCAGGTTCCCGGTGGCACGGAGCGATCCACCGGCCGGCGGATCCTGGCCGACCACGACGCCTTCACCCTGCCGCGCGGTCGCGACCCGGACACCTCGACCGCAGAGGACGTCGATCGCATCGTCCCGGCTCAGGCCCACCACCCGCGGGACGTGGATGCGGCCGTTAGGTCCGGCGCCCTGTCCCCCGAAGCCCCGCCTCCGCTGGCGGCCCACGACGCGCCTCCCGGCCAGCGGGCGCGACAGGCGGAGGGTCACCGGTCCGTCGTGTCGCGCGATCGCGGGGCAGATCGCGGCCTCACCATTGACGATCGTCCGCTCGGTGCGCGTCGAGGAGACCTCCACCGCGTCGTCGGTCTCCGCCACCACGCGGGCCTGCGGCGGGCCCGCGTCGCAGCCGCCCCAGCCGCCGGGATCGATCCGCAGTCCTCGCTGGTCGGCGGTGATGCCGATCAGCGACCAGTGCTGGAGGGACGTCCGCTGCTCTTCGGGGAGCAACACGAACCGGATCGCGTAGCCGCCGACCGCCATGCCGATCATGAGCAGCACCACGATGATCGCCCGGCGCCTCAAGGTCGGTCAGGTTCGCAGACCGGGACGCGACACCGCGTAGGCTGCGCCGCATGCCGACCTGGGACGACGTCCGCGCCATCGCGATGGCGCTGCCCGAGGCGACGGAGCGGCGCTCGCGGGACCTGCTCCAGTGGCGGGTGAAGGAGAAGCTGTTCGCCTGGGAGCGGCCGTTGCGGCGGTCCGACCTGGAGGCGCTCGGTGACGATGCGCCGGACGGGCCGATCCTCGGGGTCCGGGTCGAGCACCTGGATCTGAAGGAGGCCCAGCTGATGACCGATCCCGAGGTCTGCTTCACGACCCCGCACTTCGACGGCTACCCGATCGTGCTGGTGCGCCTGGATCGCGTCACCCGCGACGGGCTGCGGGACCTGATCGTCGACGCCTGGCTGGCCCGGGCGCCGAAGCGGCTCGTCGATGCCTACGTCCAGGCGTCCGACGGCGGGTAGGCTCGCGCCCGTCCCCGAACGGCGAAGGACGACCGACGATGCCCGAGACCCCGACCCTGTACGTCTGTCACGGCGACGACAGCGGACCGCGCTTCCACCCCTGCGGGCGGGTCCAGGCCGCCCTCCGCGAGGCGGGGATCGAGTACGAGAAGGTGATCGCCGGCCACGGCAGCCCGATCCCGTTCCTGCGCAAGGGCTCCAGCGACGAACTGGAGCAGGCGACCGGCGCCAGCAAGCTGCCGGCGCTGAAGCTCGCCGACGGGACCGTGATCACGCACTCGAAGGCGATCCTGGGTTGGGTGGCGCGGCAGCGCTGAGCGACGCCCGCGGCTGCCGCTCACGGCCGCGGGCGGCAGCCGCTCGGCGTCGGAGCCCTACGGCAGCCGCCAGTCGAACGGCGGCCCCCCGAGCTCGACCAGCGCCTGATCGGTGCGGCTGTAGGGCCGCGAGCCGTGGAACATCCGGGCCGACATCGGAGACGGATGGGCCGCGGTCACCACCCGGTGGCCGTCCAGCGGCAGCCGCTGCACGACGTTCTGGGCGTGGCGGCCGAGCGCCAGGAAGACCAGCCCGGTGCGAGCGGTCGCCAGCCGCCGCAGCAGCTCGAAGGTGACGTCGTGCCAGCCCGCTGCGCTGTGCGACGCCGGCGCGTTCGGCGCCACGGTCAGCGACGCGTTCAGCAGCAGTGCGCCGGCCGACGCCCACGGCGTCAGGTCGCCGCTCGAGGGCAGCGGCAGCCCCAGGTCGGCCTGCAGCTCGGTGAACATGTTCCGCAGCGACCCCGGCACCGGCGCCTCGGGCGTGACCGCGAACGCCAGGCCGATCGGGACGCCCGGCGTCGGGTAGGGATCCTGGCCGCAGAGGACGACCCGCACGTCGTCGGGCCCGACCAGCTCGAGGGCCCGGAAGACCTGCGCCCGCAGCGGCTGGATCCGCCGCCCGGCCGCGACCTCGCCGCCGAGGAACGCCTCGACCCGCGCCAGCGCCGCGCGGTCGACGTAGGGACGCCAGGCCTCCGGCACCTTCTCGGCCAGGTCGACGGGCGGGGGAGCGGCGGGCGGGGGCGGGGTGGTGCTCACGATCGGTGGCTCGTGGTCGGGTGGGTGGTCAGGAGCGGCGCAGGCCGTCGAATCGCCGGGTCATCGACGCCGGATCGGCGAGACGGCGACTCGACGGCCCCGGGCCGGTCGATCGTCGTCTCGCGTCGCCGGCCGCGACGAGATGGCGACCGTCGGCGGCACCGTCAGGCGAACTCGATGATCGAGCGGATGCCGTCTTGGTGGTGCATCAGGTCGAAGCCCTCGTTGACCTGGTCGAGTGTGATCCGGTGGCTGAGGAGCGCCGGCACGTCGACGTCGCCGCGCAGCCAGCGGTCGACGAGCTGCGGGACCTGGGTGCGGCCCTTGACGCCGCCGAACGAGGAGCCGGTCACGCGGCGGCCGGTGATCAGGAACCGCGGCACGATCTCGAGCGTCTCGCCCTTGCCGGCGACGCCGATCATCGTTGCCAGGCCCCAGGCCTCGCGTGCGGCCTCGACGGCCTGGCGCATCACGCCGACGTTGCCGGTCGCCTCGAAGGTGTAGTCGGCGCCGAAGCCGTCGGTGACGCTCTTGATCCACTCGACGGCGTCGGCGGTGATCGTGCCGTCGGCGTTGGTTCGCGGCTCGCCGGCGACCGGTCCGGCGACGATCAGGTCGGTGGCGCCGTGGTGCTTGGCCATCGCCAGCCGCTCGGCCGACAGATCGACCGCCACGATCCGCGACGCGCCCTGGATCCGCGCGCCCGCGATCGCGCCGAGCCCGACCAGGCCGCAGCCGAAGACCGCGACGGTGCTGCCGGCCTCGACTCCGGCGGTGTAGATCGCCGCGCCGAGCCCGGTCGAGAGGCCGCAGGCGAAGATCGACGCGCCCTCCAGCGGTGCCGCCTTGTCGATCTTGGCCAGCGCGATCTCCGGCATCACGGTGTACTCGGCGAACGTCGAGGTGCCCATGAAGTGCCGCAACGGCTGGCCGTCGCGCGACAGCCGCGTGGTGCCGTCGGGCAGGTAGCCCGCGTTCTGCTGGTCCCGGATCGCGGTGCAGCGATTCGTTCGCGGGCTGCGGCAGTGCACGCACTCGCCGCACTCCGGCGCGAACAGCGTGACCACGTGGTCGCCCGGCCCGACCAGCGTGACCCCCGGCCCGACCCGCTCGACGACGCCCGCTCCCTCGTGACCCAGCACGCACGGCGCGTAGCCGGTCGGGTCCGCGCCCGACGCGGTGTAGAGATCGGTGTGGCAGACGCCGCAGGCAGCCAGCCGCACGAGCACCTCGCCGACCCTCGGCTCGGCCAGATCGACCTGCTGAATCGCGAGCGGCCGACCAAACTCCTCCAACACAGCGGCACGGATCTTCATCGGGACTCCTTCGTCGGGGGTACGCGCGCGCCGGTGACGACCCGGCGCGCGAGCTGGGGGTACTCGACGACCAGACCGTGGCGGTCCAGTCGCAGGTCGGCGGTGAAGCCGTGGGACTCGTCGTCGTCGAGCGAGGTGAAGCGGACGCTGCCGTCGGCCAGGTGCTCGTAGCGCTGCTGCGAGCGATGGACCGCCAGGTCGGGCAGCGAGACCCAGGCGACCGCGATGTCCTCGCGTCCGGGCCGGCGGTCGAGCTGGTGGCGGCGCACGGGCATCAGGTTCGTCAGGGGCGAGAAGGCCAGGTCGCAGTCCAGAGCGCCCCGCAGGAGCGCGGTGTCGGCGGCGGGCGCGGGCAGGTCGACGTCGCCGAAGGTGCGCGTCTGCGCCACCCACGTGCCGCCCGCGTCGCGGGTCAGGACCAGGTCCCGGGACCAGCCGGCGCCGGTGACGTAGACCTCGAGCTGGGCGGTCGTGAAGCCGCGGCCCGCGTCGAGCACGTAGTCGGCGCGGTACGGCAGCGGATCGGCGCCGATCTGCGTGCCCTCGGCGCGTACGCCGTCGTCGTCCAGCTCGATCGTCGCCAGCTCGGCGCGCCAGCCGCCGACGCCCTCTTCGAGCCCCTTCCAGGTGACGGCGATCGGCACGACCGCGACGCTATCGCCTGGCGCCGCGGAGAGCGGCGCGCCGCGCGCCGGTCGCGCTCACTCCTCGTCCAGCTCCGCCGACCCGGCCCACAGGTTCAGGTGGCCCTCGCGGGCGTGCTCGTCGATCGCGGCCAGCTCGTCGTCGCCGAACTCGAGCCCGGCGAGGGCCCCGAGCGAGTCCTCCAGCTGGGCCACCGAGCTGGCGCCGATCAGGGCGCTGGTCACGCGCTCGTCGCGCAGCGTCCAGGCGATCGCCATCTGCGCCAGCGACTGCCCGCGGCCACTGGCGATCTCGTTCAGCGCCCGCACGTGGTCGAGGTTCTGCGCCGAGAGGTGGTCGGGCAGCAGCGACGCGTCGCGGCTGGCGCGCGAGCCCGCGGGGACGCCGTCCAGGTAGCGATCGGTCAGGACGCCCTGGGCGAGCGGGCTGAAGGCGATGCAGCCGACGCCCTCCTCGGCGAGCGTGTCCAGCAGCTCGCGCTCGACCCAGCGGTTCAGCAGCGAGTACGAGGGCTGGTGGATCAGCAGCGGCGTGCCGAGCTCGCCGAGGATCTGGGCGGCCTCGCGCGTGCGCTCGGGCGAGTACGACGAGATCCCGACGTAGAGCGCCTTGCCCTGCTGGACCGCGCTGTGGAGGGCGCCGCAGGTCTCCTCCAGCGGCGTGTCGGGGTCGAAGCGGTGGCTGTAGAAGATGTCGACGTAGTCGATGCCCAGCCGCCGCAGCGACTGGTCGAGGCTGGACAGCAGGTACTTGCGCGAACCGAGCTCGCCGTACGGCCCCGGCCACATGTCCCAGCCGGCCTTCGAGCTGATCAGCAGCTCGTCGCGGTAGGGCCGCAGGTCCTCGCGCAGGATCCGGCCGAAGTTCGTCTCGGCGCTGCCGTACGGCGGGCCGTAGTTGTTGGCCAGGTCGAAGTGGGTGACGCCGAGGTCGAACGCCCGCCGCAGGATCGCGCGCTGGACGTCGATCGGCCGGTCGTCGCCGAAGTTGTGCCAGAGCCCGAGCGAGATCGCCGGCAGCCGCAGGCCGCTGGTGCCGGTGCGGCGGTAGGGCATCCGCCCGTCGTAGCGGTCGGGGTCGGCGCGGTGCGGATCGTGGATCGGCGCGGGGGACATCGCTCCATCATGCCGATGGCGCGGGCGCTCCTCGACGGGACGGGAGCAGGGCGGCGCCCGCGCTGGCGGGTCGCCGCTATCGTGGCCGCGGTGCGCAGCCTGCCCCTGTTGGTGTTCGTCGTCGGGGCCGGGGCGCTCGGCGCGGAGATGGCCGCGGCCCGCCTGCTGGCGCCCTACTTCGGCGACTCGACGCTGATCTGGGCCAACACGATCGGCGTCGTGCTGGTCTCGCTGTCGGCCGGCTACTGGCTCGGCGGGCGGTTCGCCGACCGTCACCCGGAGGAGCCGCGGCTGCGGGTCCTGGTGCTCGTGGCGGCCAGCCTGATCGCGGCGATCCCGCTGGTCAGCGGCCCGTTCCTGCACCTGGCGGTGCGGGCCTTCGACCAGATCGACGCCGGTGCGTTCGTCGGCTCGATGCTGGGGATGCTGGGGCTGATCGCGGTCCCGCTGGTGCTGATCGGCGCCGTCTCGCCGTGGGCGCTGCGGCTGGCGGTCCGCGACGTCGCGCATGCCGGCCGGATCGCCGGGCGGCTGTCGGCGATCGGGACGGCCGGCAGCCTCGTCGGCACCTGGGTCTCGTCGCTGCTGCTGATCCCGTTCGTCGGCACCCAGCGGACCTTCCTGGTGCTGGCGCTGGTGATCGCCCTCGTCGCGACCTTCGGCCTGCCGCGCCGGGCGCTGCTGGTCCCGGTCGTGATCGCGGCGCTGATCGCGCTGCCGCCCGGGGTCACCAAGCCGGCCGAGGACGGCGATCGGGTGCTCGCCGAGGCCGAGACGACCTACCAGTACGCGCGGATCGTCGAGCACCGGACCGTCGACGGCGACGGCGGGCTGCCGGCGGCGACCGAGCGGCGGCTGGAGCTCAACGAGGGGCAGGCGATCCACTCGGTCTGGCGCGCCGACACGGTCCTCACCGGCAACTACTGGGACGCCTACCAGGTGCTGCCGTTCGCGGTTGCCGACGGTCCGGTCGGGCAGCCGACCTCGCCGCCGCGGCGGGTCGCGATGCTCGGCAACGCGGGCGGGACCGTCGGCCGCGCGCTGCTGCACTTCTTCCCGCGGGTCGTCGTCGACGGGGTCGAGATCGACGGCAAGGTCTCCGAGCTGGGGCGCACGTGGCTCGGGATGCCGAAGGGCCCGCGGATGAACGTGATCACCGACGACGCGCGGCCGTTCCTGCGGGGCGCCGCCGATCGCGGGCGCGACGCCGCCAAGCGCTACGACGTGATCGGGATCGACGCCTACCGCCAGCCCTACATCCCCTTCTACCTGACGACGAGGGAGTTCTTCGCGCTGGCCGGGGCGCGCTTGACGCCACGCGGCGCGGTGATCGTCAACGTCGGGCATCCCGAGAGCAGCGACAGCCTCGAGCGGGCGCTGGCGGCGACGCTGCGGACGACCTTCCCGACGGTCCTGCGCTACCGGATGACCGACACCAACACGCTGCTGCTGGCGACCCGCGCGCCGGCCTCGGCGGACCAGCTGCGGGCGACGATCCCGACCCTGCCCCGCGAGCTGCGGCCGATCGCCGCGCGGGCGGCGAACGGCCTCGTCGACGCTTCCCACGGGGGACCGGTCTACACGGACGACAAGGCGCCGGTCGAGTGGCTCGTGGACGGCTCGATCGTGCAGTACGCGGTCGGCGACTGACCGAGGTGGCGTCAGCTTCAGGCGTCGCGCACGAGGTGGCGTCGATCGACCGCGGATGCCGCGGCGTGCTGACGCCACCTGCGCGGCGGCCAGGCCAGCTGACGCCACCGCCTCAATCGACCTGCAGCAGCGCCTCCAGCTCGGCGAGGAACGCCTCGGCCTCGCCAGCGTCGGTCAGGCCGGCGGCGGGGCGGCGAGCGAGCTGGGCCATCCCCAGGTAGGCGCTGTAGGCCAGTCGCGCGCGCGTCCGCGCCCGGGCCGCGGGCAGCCCCAGGTCGGCGAAGGCGCGCTCCAGCATCGCCAGCCGCCGGACGGTCGCCCGTTCCAGCGCCGCGGCCACGTCGGGATCCTCGTCGGCGGCCATCAGCTTGGTGATGACGGTCGGCTGCAGCTCGACGATCGCCAGCCGCAGCAGCGACCGCAGCCGCTCGCGGGGGTCCGGGATCGCCTCGAAGCGCGCGGACTGGGCGACGACGAACCGCTCCTCCCAGAGGCCGAGCGCCGCCCGCAGCAGCGCCCGGCGGTCGGCGAAGTGGTGGTAGAAGCCGCCCTTGCTGACGCCCAGCCGCCGGGCGACCGGCTCGACCGCCAGGCCGGCGACGCCCGACTCCTCGATCGTGTCGAGCGCCGCCTGAACCCAGGCCTCGGGCGTGGTCCGCGTCGGTCGTCCGGCCCGGGTCACACGACCAGCGTGGTCGGCTCGCCGATCTTCAGCCAGCGGACGTGGTCGCGGACGGCCGGCGGCGCCGCGTCGAAGACCGGCTGGGCGCGGTCGCGGCCCTGGCGGAAGTGCTTCCAGCCCTCGTAGTGGATCGGCAGGATCGTCTCGGGCGACAGCAGCCGCGACAGCTCGACGCCCTCCTCCGCGGTCATCGTGTAGCGCAGCGGCCCCGAGACCGGGAACCGCACGCCGCCCAGGTGCAGGATCGCGGTGCCGACATCGAGCCGATCGGCGACCTCGCGGACGCCGTCGTAGAGGACCGTGTCGCCCGAGATCCACAGGACCCCGTGCCGCTGACCCTCCCAGCGCAGCGAGAACCCGATCACGTCGCCGACGATCGGCTTGCTGCCGGGCGGTCCGTGGCGGCAGGGGGTGGCGGTGATCTCGATCGTCTCGCGGCCGTCGGCCTCCAGGCGGGTGGTCTGCCAGTTCGCCAGGCCGACCGTCTTCAGGCCGGCCAGCCGCTTGGCGCCGGCGACGGTCGTGATCGTGGTCCCGACCGACGGCAGCATCGCGCGGCCGGCGGGGTCGAGGTTGTCGTCGTGATGGTCGTGGGTCAGCAGGACGGCGTCGATCCGGCCCAGGTCGGCGACCGAGATCGCCGGGCCCGCGAGCTTCTTCGACATCGTGCCCCAGCCGAAGAAGTAGCGCTTGCCCGGCGGGTCGAAGGTCGGGTCGGTCAGCAGGCGCCAGTCGCCGATCTCGATCAGGGCGGTCGGTCCGCCGACGTGGGTGATCCGAACCGGTGGTGCGGTCATGCGGAGGTCCTCTCGGGAGGCTCGGTGGTGGCTTCGAGGGCCGGCGGCGACCAGCGCCGGAGGGCGCCGGAGCCCCGCCGAACGGCAATTCATACGGTCGCGTACAAAATACCATCGACAAGCATCGCGATGGGAGATCTCGGCCGCCGGCCGCGGTCGCCGCGCTCGCGGGCGGCGAGCGGCGGAGCGGCCGCATGCAGCCGCTCGTGCATGGTCACCGAACGGTGACCCGGCGCGCGATCGGCGCGTTAGTGTCGGCCGGCGTGGCGATCGAGCAGACGGAGGCGGGCGTGCAGCACGATTCGACGGTCGAAGCGGTCCTCGAGCAGGTGGCCGAGGAGCACGACGGCCGGCGGGACGCGCTCTCGACCCTCGCCCGCGAGTACCTGCGACGCGAGTCGGCCGGCGGCGAGGCGCTCGACCCCGAGGCCGAGGCGGCGACCGTCCGCGGGCTGCTCCAGCTGGCGGACCAGCGCGGCACGGCGACGGCCAGCGTCCGCGCCTTCACCCCGTCCCAGCGCGAGCACGGCTACGAGACCGCCGGCAGCGTGCTCGAGACCAACGTCCCCGACCAGGCGTTCCTCGTCGACACGATCACCGAGCAGGTGCGCGCCCACGGCCTCCAGCCGCGCGTCGTCCGCCACCCGGTGGTCGGCGTCGTGCGCGACGGCCATCACCGGATCACCTGCATCACGACGATCGGCGAGGACCCCGCGGCGCGGGCCGAGTCGCTCGTCCACATCGAGCTCGACCGGCGGCTGACGCCCGAGGAGGTCGCCGCGCTGGAGGACGACGTGCGTGGCGCGCTCGGCGCCGCACAGCGCGTCGTGGCCGACTTCCCGGCGCTGCAGGAGCGACTGCGGGAGATCGCCGGCGCGATCGCGGCGCAGGGCGACGGGGTCGCCGAGGGCGACGTCGGGCCGACCTCGGGATCGTCGACCCGGGAGGAGCCCGAGCAGGATCCCGACGACGACCCCGACGAGGTGGCCGCGTTCCTCGAGTGGCTGGCCGAGGACAACGCCGTGCTGCTCGGCGCCGTCGACCACGACCTCGAGGACGGCACGCCGATCGCCGGCAGCGAGCTGGGGCTGCTGGTCGAGGAGCAGGCCCGCCAGGCCGGCCGCGAGCCGATCGAGCCGCCAGCGCCCGGCACGCTCGAGCGGCTGCGGGCCGGCGACCTGATCAGCATCGGCCACACGGTCGCGCTGTCGCCGGTCCACCGGCGGGCGCGGATGGAGGACGTCGCGATCCGCGGCGTCGGCGAGGACGGCCGGCCGCTGCTGCGGCGGCTGGTGCTGCTGGTCGCGTCACGCGCCTACGCCGCCCCGGCCAGCGAGACGCCGCTGCTGCGCGGCACCCTCCACCGGATCCTCCGCGACGAGCAGGTGCTGCCGGGATCGCACGACTGGAAGGCGATCGTCGCGCTGTTCGACAGCTTCCCCAAGGACGAGCTGTTCGCGCTGCCGGCGGCCGACCTGCGGCGGACGCTGATGGGGTTCGTCGACCTCGGTCCGGGGCGGGTCGCGCTGCGGGCGCGGGTCGCGGCCGACGGGCGCACCGGCACCGTCGTCGTGGCGGTGCCCCGCAGCTCCTACGACGCGTCGGTCCGCGATGCCCTGCGCGAGCTGGCCTGCCGCTCGTTCGGCACCGACCGTGTCGCCACCCACGAGGTCCTGCGCGAGGGCGACCACGCCTACCTGCACCTGCAGCTCTACGACCCCGAGGGGCTCGACGACGTCCGCGCCGAGGCGCTGGAGCAGGCCGCCGCGCGGCTGGCCCGCAGCTGGGACGACCGCCTGGCCGAGGCGCTGATCGCCCGCGGCGGCGAGGAGCGCGGCCGGGTCCTCGCCGCTCGCTGGGCCGGGCGGCTGCCGGGGCAGTACAAGGCCGGCCTGGACCCGGTCGCCGCCGTCCACGACGTCGAGGCGCTGGAGGAGCTGACGAGGGGCGGCGCCGAGCTGCTGGTCGCGCTCAAGCACGAGGCGCCCGACGACCGCCCGGCGGCGGGTCGCGTCGGGGCGGCGGGGATGACGCGGGTCGCGTTCCTCGTCCGCGGGCCGAAGGTCGAGCTGTCGCGCGCGATGCCGATCCTCGAGCACCTGGGCCTGCACGTGGTCGAGGAGCGCCCGACCCAGCTGCGCTCCGGCGACGAGATCTGGATCCAGGACTTCGGGGTCCTGGGCCCCGACGGGCGCCCGCTCGACCTCGACGACTGCGGCGACCGGGTCGCGGCGGCGATCACCGCGGCCTGGCGCGGCGAGACCGAGTCGGACTCGCTCAACCGGCTGGTGGTCGTGACCCCGATGGGCCACGAGCGGCTGGAGGTCCTGCGGGCCTACCGCCGCTACCGCCAGCGGATCGGCTCGCGCTTCACCGAGGGCTACCAGAACGACGTGATCGTCCAGCACGCGGCGATCACCGAGAAGCTGGTGCGGCTGTTCGAGCTGCGGTTCGGCGCACCGGCCGCCGACGGCAGCGGCGGCCCGGACGCCCCGCGCGACGAGCCGGCCGAGCAGGCGCTGAAGGTCGAGATCCTGGCCGACCTCGACGAGGTCCCGTCGCTGGACCACGACCGGATCCTGCGCAACCAGCTGCAGATGATCGAGGCGACCTACCGGACCAACGCCTACCGGCCGGGGCGCCAGGCGCTCGCCTTCAAGCTCAAGAGCGCCGAGGTCCCGGCGATCCCGCACCCGACCCCGCTGTGGGAGATCTACGTCCACGGCCTGGACGTCGAGGGGATCCACCTGCGGGGCGGGATGATCGCCCGCGGCGGCCTGCGGTGGTCGGACCGGATGGACTACCGGACCGAGGTCCTGGGCCTGATGCGGGCCCAGATGGTCAAGAACTCGGTGATCGTGCCGGCCGGGGCCAAGGGCGGGTTCCTGGTCCGCAATCCCCCCCGACCCGCCGCGGCGGCGACCGACCACGCGCGGCTGCGCGAGGCGGTCCGCGAGGGCTACGTCCACTTCATCAGCGCGCTGCTGGACGTCACCGACGACCTCCGCGCCGGCGCCGTCGTCCACCCGACGGGCGTGCGGGTGCTCGACGGCGACGACCAGTACCTGGTGGTGGCCGCCGACAAGGGCACGGCGACCTTCTCCGACACGGCCAACGAGATCGCGGTCGCGCGCGGCTTCTGGCTCGGCGACGCGTTCGCCTCGGGCGGCTCGGCGGGCTACGACCACAAGGTCCTCGGGATCACCGCCCGCGGCGCCTGGGAGTCGGTCAAGCGCCACTTCCGCGAGATCGGCGTCGATCCCGAGCGCGACCCGATCACCGCGGTCGGCATCGGCGACATGTCGGGCGACGTCTTCGGCAACGGGATGCTGCTGTCGCGGTCGCTGCGGCTGATCGCCGCCTACGACCACCGCCACGTCTTCGTCGATCCGGATCCGCGCGACGTCGCGGCGTCGTGGAGCGAGCGCAAGCGGCTGTTCGAGCTCGGCCGCTCCAGCTGGGACGACTACGACCGGGCGCTGATCAGCGAGGGCGGCGGCGTCTTCCCGCGGACGGCGAAGAGCGTGCCGATCAGCGACCAGATGCGGTCGGCGCTCGGGATCGAGGATGCCGAGCTGCCACCGAGCGAGCTGATCCGGGCGGTCCTGCGGGCGCCCGTCGACCTGCTGTGGAACGGCGGGATCGGGACGGTCGTGAAGGCGTCGCACGAGCGCGACTCCGACGCCGAGGACCGGGCCTCGGACAGCATCCGGGTCGACGCCGCCGACCTGCGGGCGCGGGTGGTCGGCGAGGGCGGCAACCTCGGCTTCACCGCGGCCGCCCGGATCGAGCTGGCGGCCGCCGGCGGGGCGATCAACGCCGACTTCATCGACAACTCCGCCGGCGTCGACTCCTCCGACCACGAGGTCAACCTCAAGATCCTGCTCGACAGCGCCGTCCGCCAGGGGCTGCTGGCGGCCGAGGAGCGCAACGGGCTGCTGGCCGCGGTCACCGACGAGGTCGTCGAGCACGTGCTGGCCAACAGCTTCGCCCAGGCGCGGGTGCTGACCCAGGAGCAGCGCAAGGCCAGCGACCGGACGCTCGCGGCCGAGGAGCTGATGACCGCGCTCGAGGAGGAGAAGCAGCTGGAGCGGGCGACCCACGGGCTGCCGTCGGCCGACGAGCTGGCCGACCGCCGGGCCGCCGGTCGCGGCCTGACCCGGCCGGAGCTGTCGGTGCTGGTGGCGCTGGCGAAGATCAGCATCACCCGGGCGCTGCTGGACTCGCCGTACCCCGACGAGCCGGCGCTGGTGCCGGACCTGGAGGCGTACTTCCCGGCCTCGTTCGTCGAGCGCTTCGGCACGACGATCGGCGAGCACCCGCTGCGGCGCGAGCTGCTGGCGACGCTCGCCGCCAACGAGATCGTCAACACGATGGGACCGACGTTCGTCGCCCGCCGGGCGGCCGAGTTCACGATCCCGCCGTCGCGGGTCGTGCGCGGCTTCCGGGTCGCGGTCGGGGCGACCGACGCGCGGCCGCTGTGGGACGGGCTCGACCAGCTGGAAGGGGTCGCCCCGGACGTCGTCTGGCAGCAGCGCGCCGAGGTCGACGACCTGATCCGCGCGACCAGCCGCTGGCACGTCGCGCACGCCGACGACGACCTGGCGGCGACGATCGAGGCCCACCGCGAGGGCACGCGGGCGATCCGCGAGCAGCTCGACGCGCTGGTGCCGAGCGATCGCCGCCGGCGCCGGGTCGAGGACGCGATCGCGGCCGGCGTCCCGCGCGAGCTGGCGCGCGAGATCGCCGCCGGGCGGGCGCTGCTGATCGCCCCGCACATCGTCGACGGCGCCCGCGCGATCGGGCGATCGGTGCTCGACGTCGCCGTCGCCACCCTCAGCACCGAGCGGCTGCTCGGCCTCGAGGTCCTGCAGCAGACGATCGACGACCTGCCGCTGCCCAACCGGATGGTGCGCTGGGCGACGCAGGCGCTGCGCGACGACCTCTTCGAGGCCCGCGCCACGATCGCCCGCAGCGCGCTCGGCGAGCACGGCGACGTCGCGCCGGTGACCGCGGTCGATGCGTTCCTCGCCGCGCGGCCGGCGACGGTCGGGCGGCTGCGGTCGTACCTGCGCGAGCTGTCCCCGGACGTTCGCGGGTCGGCCGCCGGCAGCGCCGTGGCGGCACCGGTCCTGGCGATCCGCCAGCTGCAGGCGATCGGCGAGGCGGCGGCCGAGCCGGAGCGGGCGGCCTGAGCGCCGCTAGCCGGCGCCCAGCTCCTTGGCGAACATCGCCACGCCCTTGCCGCTGGCCCCGGTCCGGCGCTCCAGCTCGACGTAGCCGCGGTCGCGGTGGAAGGCCAGCGACGGCGGGTTGACCGGGTCGCTGTCGACCTCGCAGAGCATCCGCCCGTGGGGGAGGGCGATCCGCTCGGCGGCGTCGTAGAGCAGGCTGCCGACGCCGCGGCGGCGGGCGCCGGCGGCGACCGCGATCCGGTCCAGGTAGAGGAACCGCTCGTAGCGCTCGGCGAACCAGCGGTAGTGGTCGCTGTCGTACGCGGTCCCCTCGGGCAGGGCGATCGCGAAGCCGGCGATCGCGCCCGCCGGGTCGACGACCACCAGCGGCGCGCTGGCGAGGCCGGCGATCCACGCCAGCCGCGGACCGTCGAGCGGGCTGAGGACGGCGACCGAGTCCTCGTTCAGCGCCAGCACGGCGGGGTGGTCGGCGACCGTCATCGGCCGCACGCGCAGGCGCGGGTCGGGCGCGCTCATCGCCGTCCTCGGTCGCGGGTCGATCGCGGCGGCGCGGCCGCCATCAGTGGGCGCCGCCGGAGGACACGGCCGGCGGGCGCGACTCCTCGGCCAGCGAGGTGATCACCAGCGGGCCCTGGGCGGAGGCCTCCAGCACGTCGCCGGCCTCGTCCTGCGAGCGGGCGTAGAGCTCGACCAGCAGGTGGACGACGATCTGGTCGCCGTCGTGGGTGTGGAAGCGCACGTGGCTGAAGAACTCCTGGGTCCCGGCCTCGCCGAGGGCGGCGAAGCTGAGGGCGTCGCCCGCCTCGGGGCCGGAGCAGGTCTCGACCTCGTCGGCCGGCACCGTGACGGTGCAGGAGGCGACCCAGGGCGTGCCCATCACCAGCCGCTCCCAGCGATCCTCGTCGGCGACCAGGCGGCCGTCGCGGAAGATCATGTGGGGCTGGTCGTGCATGCAGTCCAGGCACTGCACCACGGCCTCCTGGTGCTCCTCGACGGCGTGCACCGGCGTCCCGGTGGTGGCGTCGACCCGGTGGATGCCGTCGTAGTGGACGTGCAGCTCCAGGGACGTCGACCAGCAGCGGTAGCAGCGCATCCACGGCAGCGTCCCGGTCTCCGACATGCCGCCATCGTACGCGCCGCGGCGTCCGGGGATCGGTCCGCGTCCCGATCGCCGCGACCGTACGGTCGATCCTGCGAGGGCCGTCGGCGTTGTGACGCGAACCCGATCCCCGCCGGCGGCCCTGTCGCTACGCTGCCCCGGTGCGCCGCCGCATCGTCACCGGGCTGCTGGCCCTGCTCGCCGTCGCGATGATCGTCCTCGCGATCCGCTCGTGGACCACCGACGAGCGGGATCGCGCCCGCGCCGCCGTCGAGCGGTTCGGGGCCGCGGTCGCGGCCAAGGACTACGGCACGATCTGCCAGGGCCTGCTGTCGAGCCAGCTCAAGCAGGGCCTGGAGCAGGTCGGCCTGCCGTGCGAGCAGGCGCTGCGCGAGGGGCTCGGAGCGGTCCGCGCGCCGCGGCTGACCGTCGACAGCGTGGTGGTCGTCGACGACCGGGCCAGCGCCGCGATCCACACCGGCGCGGCCGGGCAGCCGGCGTCGCGCGACGTCATCCAGCTGCGCAAGGAGACCGGCGAGTGGCGGATCTCCGCGCTCGGCGCGCCCGGGCGGCAGTCGGCGCTCTCCGCTCCCCCGACCGGCACCACCGCGACCAGCGCGACGACTCCGGTGCCGCCGGGGACGCCGGGCGGCGGGGCGATCGTCCTGCCCGATCCCGACGCCCCGGTCAACGGCGCGGTGACGACGCCGCCCGGGCGGCTGACGGCGGCCGAGAAGCGGCGGCTGAAGCGGCGCCAGGCGCGGCAGCGGCGGCTCGAGCGCCGCGCGCTGCGCGAGCAGGCCAACCACGGGCAGTAGGCCCGCGGCGCCGGT
>NZ_AGUD01000041.1 GCF_000240225.1 Patulibacter medicamentivorans | reverse complement strand
GCCGCACTACCACCAGCCGCCGCACCACCGCCGCCAGCCGCGCCACCCGGGGACTGCGGCCGCCTCCGGTGCAGGACGATCCCGTCGGCCGCCTCGTCGACCGGGGCCGGCGCGGCCGCGCCGCGGGCCACGATCCGCTCCGTCACGACCGGCGGCCGGCCCTCGAGCGCGGCGAGGGCGGCGACGCGCCAGGTCGCCGGCCGACGCGTAGCGCTGGTCGGGGTCGATCGCCATCCCGCGGGCGACGACGGCGTCGAATCCCGCCAGTCCCGGGTCCAGGCGGCTCGGCTCGGGACGCGGCGCGTGGACGTGGCGGTAGAGCTTGGTCGCGGTCTGGCCGTCGAACGGCGGGCGGCCGGTCAGCAGCGTCCACAGCATCGCCGCCAGCGCGTAGACGTCGGCACGTCCGTCGACGTGGCCGTGGGCGATCCGCTCCGGCGCCAGGTAGTCGACGCTGCCGACGACGACCCCGGTCGCGGTCAGGTCGTCGGCGTCGCCGACCTCCTTGGTCAGGCCGAAGTCGGCCAGCAGCGCCCGCCCCGCGTCGCCGTCCTCGATCAGGACGTTGGCCGGCTTGACGTCGCGGTGGACGAGCCCCGCCGCGTGCGCGTGGTCGAGGCCGGCCGCGACCTGCTCGATCACCCGGACCGCGGCCTCCGGCGTCAACCGCCCGCCCTCGGCGGCTCGCAGCCGGCGGCTCAGGTCCTGCCCGTCGACGTAGCGCATCGCCAGCCACGGCCCCGCCTCGTGGACGCCGGCGTCGTAGACGGCCACCACGTTCGGGTGGTCCAGCCGCGCCGCCAGCCGGGCCTCGCGCTCGAACCGCTCGCGGAAGGCGGGGTCCTCGGCCAGCGCCGCGGTCACGATCTTCAGCGCCACCGGGCGCCGCAGCGACAGATGCTCGGCCAGGTAGACCGCGCCCATCCCCCCGCGGCCGATCGGTCGCTGGATCCGGTACCCGTCGACGATCTCGCCTGGTCGCAGCTGCACGTGGCCTCGCGGGGAGGGCTATCAGACCGGCCTCGGCGCCGCGCGGATCGTGCCGCGGGCGAGCGATCAGGTGCCGGTCGGGATCTCGTAGATCGTGCCGTCGTAGCCGCCGCGGTAGAGGTGCCCGGCGGCGAACCCGCTCGCGCCGCGGCCGAACGCGACCGAGGTCGACTGCGGCATCCCGCCCGCCAGCCGGCAGACCGAGCCGCCGCCGGTGACCCGCCAGACCTCGCCGGCCAGGAACGCCGCCACCACCGGCTGCCCGGTCGGGTCGATCGTCAGGCCGTCGGGGAAGCCCAGCAGGTCGAGCCCCTTCGCCGTCGCGTACGGCCGGACCCGGTACGGCGGATCGAGGCTGACCCGCGAGACGCCGGCGCCGAGCAGGCTGCGCGTGACGAACAGCTGGTGGCGGGCCGCGTCGACGGCGATCCCGTTGGCGGTCGGCACCGACGCCCAGGCCCGCCGGACCCGGCCGTCGGGCGCGATCCGATCGACCGCACCGTCGTAGAGGCTGGTCGCGTAGACGTTGCCGGCGTCGTCCCGGGTGACCCCGTTGGCCATTCCCAGCTTGCCGGCCACGCTCGTCACGGCGCCGGTCGCGGGGTCGACCCGCACGACCCCGGCCCGCGGCAGCAGCGCCGCGAGCAGGGCGGCCTGACCGTTGCCCGTGCCGACCAGCAGCGTCCCGTCGGCCTGGACGACGATCCCGCCCGGAGCGGCGACGGCGGCGATCACCCGCGGCGCCTCACCGGGGCGATCGATCCGCAGGACCCGCCCCGCCCCGCTGTTGTCGCTCAGGTACAGGCGGCCCTGGGGGTCGACGGCGAGCGCCTCGATCGACCCGCCGGTGCGGGCGACCGGGGTCGGGGCGCCGGTCACGCCGGCGCAGCGCGGCGCGGCCGTCGCCGTCGTCGCACCGCCCAGCAGCGCGGCCGCCGCCGTCGCGACCGCCACCGCCCTGTGCCCGATCCGTGCTCTCCCGCGGCCACGCTCCCCCATGGCGGGCGAGCCTACCGGCGGTCGGGTTCGGCGTGCGATCGCCCGGTCC
>NZ_AGUD01000042.1 GCF_000240225.1 Patulibacter medicamentivorans | reverse complement strand
AACCGCGCGGACCCCGGATCGCCGCACCCGGACCGTCCGCGGCCGGCCCGCGCGGCCGGCGAGCGTCGTCGCCGTCCGCCAGCGCCCGGCCCGGCGGACCTCGATCCGCAGCGGCCCGTCGCCCGGCGGGCGGACCCAGACCGTCAGCCGCCCGGAGCTGCGCCCGGTCACGACCAGCGGGAAGCGGAACGCCTGCGCCGACGGCTTGCGGCGCCCGTCGCGCAGGTACAGGCCCGACTGGTAGGTGCTGGAGAAGCTCGGGCGCGGCTCCTGGTCGCGCACCTGGTACCAGAGCACGGTGCTGGCGCCCTGCGCCCACAGCCGCCACAGCAGCTCGGCCGTCCAGCGCGTCAACCGCGCGGTCGGGACCCCCTGGGGATCGGGCGGCGCGGAGTCGTAGGAGACCTCGGTGACCCACAGCGCCGGCGTCCGCGGCCCGACCGTCCCGGCACGCCGCGCCGCGCGCAGGACCCGCGTCAGCTTGCCGAGGTCGGGGATCGTCGCGTCGTCCGCGTTGCCGGCCCGGCGCGACGGCGAGCCGATCGCGTAGGGGTGGTGCGCGATCGCGTCGACGGTGGTCGTCGACCGGCAGCTGCGCCGCAGCCGCGCCGACAGGCAGAGCATCGACCGCAGGAACCGCACCGGCGCGATCCGGTGGCCGCCGACCTCGAAGTCGCCGTACGGCGCGAGCCCGCCGGCGATCACCCGGGCCGTCGGCTGGGCGGCCCTGATCCCCGCCGAGCCGGCGTTGACCAGCGCCCGGAACCGACCCGGCGCGAACGGCTTCCCGTCCTGCCACTGGGGTGCCAGGTAGAGGTCCAGGTTCGGCTCGTTCCAGAGCTGGAACTCGGCGACCCGCGGCAGCGCTCGCCCGGGCGCCAGCGGGTCGGGATGGCTGCCCGAGTAGCGGGTCGCCAGCGCCTGCATGAAGCGCCCGTAGGCGGCGGCGTCGGGCTTCCACGCCTGGGCGGCGACGGCGGCCGGACGACCCGGCTCCTGCGCCCACGTGGGGGCGCCGGTCACGTTCACGATCGGCGTCAGGCCGCCGGCCGCGATCGCGCGGATCTGGTCGTCGACCGCGCTCCAGCGGTAGCCCGGCCAGCTCGGGTCGGCGGCGCGATCGGTCGGCGGCGCGACCGGCGAGACGGCGCTCCAGGTGACGCCGATCCGCAGCGGCCCGGCGCCCTCGGCGCGGGCGCGCGCGAACCACGCGTCGCGGTCGGGCAACCCGGCGATCGCGCCGTCGGTGAACCCCAGCCGCAGGCTCGACGGGGCCGCGCCCGCGCGCGGCGCGGCGAGCATCGCGCCCAGCAGGACGGCGATCGCGAGGGCGACCGCCAGGGCGGCCGCCCGCCGGCCCCGCGCGACTTCCGGCATCGCCATCACGCGCCGCGCCGGCGCACGACGGCGCCGCCGACCGCCGCGACGGTGATCACGACCAGCAGCAGCCAGATCGGCAGCGGTCCGAGCTGCGTCCCGAGCGCCGACGCGGCCGTCGTCTGCGCCCGCGAGTCCGGGGCGTCGAGGCGCCGGTCGGGCCGCGCGGCCGTCATCTCCCCCGCCCCGGAGCCCGATCCGGAGCCGGTCGACCCCGCGCCCGTCGATCCGCCGCCGGAGGACCCGCCCTTCGCCGAGGAGCCCCCGCCGCCGGCGACGCCGCCGGTGCGATCCAGCGCGTCGGCCAGCGCCCGCCCGTCGCCGCCCGCCGCCTGGTCGAGCGCGCGCCGCTGGCTCTTGGAGACCGGGGCGCGCTTCGTCGACGGCGCCTGCGGCACGCTCTCGCGGTACTGGTCGACCGCCGCGCTGCCGGGCGGCGCCTCGCCCTGGGGTGGCTGGTCGCGGGCGGCCGCCGGCGACGCGACGGCCAGCGCGAGGGCGGCGACGGTGACCACGAGACGGAGCACGACGATCCATACGCCGGGCGGGGATGCTTCCTGACAACGGCCCGCTGTCAGGTTCTGGCGCGGCCCGGCGTATCGAGTCTCCGGATGTCCACGGCCACTTCCGTCCGCAGTCCAGCCCAGGCGATCGCGCCGGGGGTCGCCGTCCCGCTCGGCGCGTTCCTGGCGGGGCTCGGACCGGTCGCGCTGCTCGGGTTCGACGGCGGCGGCTACGCGGTGGCGACGGTGGCCGGGCTCGGCATCGTGCTCTGGTGGCTGCTCGCGGTCGGCCTGCTGTCCGGAGCGCTGCCGCGACCGCGGCCGACGACCGCCGGCTGGACGATGCTCGCCGGCGCGGCGGCCCTGGCCGTCTGGGGCGCGATCACGCTCGGCTGGAGCGGCGGCAGCGAGCGCGGCCTGACCGAGGTCGTCCGGCTGCTGGTGCTCGCCGGGTCGCTGCTGCTGGGGATGGTGGCCGTCGGCGCCGGTCAGGCGCGGTTGCTGATCGGCGGGGTGCTGACCGGGCTGGTCGCGATCTGCGCCGCCGGCGTCCTGTCGCGACTGCAGCCCGACCTCTTCCCCGGCTCGTCGGACATCGCCGTCTGGCTGGGCGAGCGCCGGCGGCTGTCGTGGCCGCTGAACTACTGGAACGGCATGGGCGCGGCGGCCGCGCTGACCGTGCCGCTGTGCCTGACGGTCGCGGCCCGCGCTCGCACCGCGGTGACCTCGGCGCTGGCGGCCGCCGCGATCCCGATCGTCGTCGTCGGCCTGGTCCTGACCCTGTCGCGCGGCGGGATCGCCGCCGCCGCCCTCGGCCTGATCGCGGCGATCGCGATCGTCGCCCCGCGCCTGGTCCTGCTGCGGACCGCGATCGCGCCGGCGATCGGCAGCGCCGCCGCGCTGGTGGCGGTGCTCGGCAGCGACCCGATCCGCCAGGCCGTCGGCGGGCAGGCCCAGACCGACGCCGGTACCAAGCTGCTGCCGCTGCTGGTGCTGATCGTCGTCGGCGTGGCCCTGGTCCAGGCCGGTTGGCAGACCGCCGACCGCGCCCGTTGGACGCCGCGGCTGCCGCGACCGAGCCCGCGCGCGCAGGTGGCCGGCTGGCTGATGGCCGCGGTCGCCGCGCTGGCGATCGCGCTCGCCGCCGGGCTGCCGGGGCGCGCGAGCGACGCCTGGAACGACTTCCGCGATCCGGCGGTCAAGACGCAGACAGTCGCCGGCGAGGCCTCGCTGGGCCGGCTGGCGTCCGCCGCCAGCAGCGGCCGCTACGAGGAGTGGAGCGGCGCGATCCGCGCGATCCGCGCCCACCCGCTCGGCGGGATCGGCCTCGGATCGTGGGAGTCCTGGTGGTCCCCGCGCCGCGACCGCTCGCCGGCCGTCCGCAACGCGCACTCCGAGCCGCTCGAGATCGCCGCCGAGACCGGGCTGCCGGGCCTGCTGCTGCTGGTGACGATCGTGCTCGCGCCGCTGGCGGCCGCGATCGCGCTGCTCCGGCGGTCCCGTGGCCGGCCCGCGCCCTACGCGCTGGTCGCGGCGCCGACGCTGGTCGCGTTCGTCGTCGCGATCAGCGTCGACTGGGCGTGGCAGCTGAGCGCGCTGCCGGTCGCCGCCGCGTTGCTGGCCGCCGCGCTGGTCGGTCGCGGGCGCGACGTGCCGGTCGTGTCGCAGGCCGCCACGACACCCCTCGATCCCGCGACGGCCCCGGAGCGCCGGCGGCGGCTGGCGTTCGCCGGCCCGCTGGCCCTCGGTGCCGCGGCGGTCGGGTCGATCGTCGTCCTCGCGGTCGCGCTGATCGCCCCCGACGGCGTCGAGCGCAGCCGTGCCGCCGTCGGCGCCGGGGCCCTCGACCGGGCCGCGTCGATCGCCCGCGACACCCGCAACGCCGCGCCGTTCTCGCTCGATGCGGCGCTGCAGCGGGCGCTGGTCGCCGAGCGCTCCGGCGACCTGTCCGCCGCGGCCCGCGCCGCGGCCGACGCGACCCGGATCGAGCCGCGAAACTGGCGTCCGTGGATCGTCCTGGCGCGGATCGAGGTCGCGCGCGGCCGGCCCCGCGCCGCCGTCGCCGCCTATCGACGCGCCCGTGCCCTGAACCCCCGCTCCCCGCTGCTGCGACCATGAACCGCATCGATTCCTTCGACGATCCCGGCCTCGGCCCCGCAGAGCAGGACGTCGCCCGCTGGCTGGTGGCCGAGCGGCCCGTGCCGACGGCGGCGCTGGAGCGCCGCGGCCGGGCGGTGGTGCAGCGCGCGATCCACGATCGGGTCCTGCGGCGCCGGGCCGGCGTCCTGCTGTCCAGCGGCGGGCTCGCCCTGCTGCTGTCGCTCGCGATCGCCCTGCTGGGCTGAGCGGGTCGGCGTCCGCGATCGCGCCCGCTGGCTCAGGGCCGGCGCTCGGGCATCGCTTGCCGCAGCTGCCGCAGGCTGCGCGACAGGATCTGGTGGACGTTGGCCTCGCTGAGCCCGGTCAGCTGGGCGATCTCCTTGCCGCGCAGGTCGCCGCCGAAGCGCAGCGCCACGACCTCGCGCTCGCGGTCCCCGAGCCCGCCGAGCGCCTGCTCCAGCTCGGGCGAGACGCCGAGCTCGGGCCGGTCCGGGGCGCCGGCGACCCGCGCGTCCAGCGCGTCGACCTCGGTCAGGGACTCCGGTCGGCGGGCGCCGCGGCGGTAGTGATCGGTCAGGACGTTCTGGGCGATCGCCAGCAGCCACGTCGCTGGGCTTGCTCGACGGGGGTCGAACCGTCCAGCGTGCTTGACGGCGCGCTCGAATGTCGCTGATGTCAGGTCCTCGGCGTCGTGGCGACTCGCGACCCGATAGGCGAAGAACCCGTACACGCGTCCAAGGTGAAGCTCATAGATCTCTTCCAGGTTCACTATGGGCGACCTCGCCTGCCCGCCCTAACGTACCGCTCATCGGCGACTCGCACGAGCCGTCCCACCCCCCGAAGCCGAACCACTGCCCCCACCCGGAGCAGCGGTCCTCGATCCCCCGATCCCCGAGAGGCGAGAACATGCGTGGGTCGTCCGACGTCGTCCACCGCAGAGCTGCCAGGCCATCCCAACCGGACAGACCCCTCGCACGTACGGGGGGTTGGAACACGCGCTCATTCCTGCGAGACTCCCGTCGTGGACCTTCACCAGGTTCGGCATGGGTGAGCCGGATCCCCCGGCTCTTCAGCGCACAACCCGGCCACCAGCCAGGTCCGGGGTACTGCGCCACGTCCCGCGGCGGTCGGTCGAGTAGTGGGGCGCAATGTCGTTGAGTCAGCACCCCGCCCTGCGTCTCGACGACTCCTCGCGCCGCCGCACCTTCAGGTCGGTGCCCGGGCAGTCAGCGCCGACGCCCGCGGCATGGCACCCGCCGCGCACCCGACTGCTGGTCGACGTGCTGGTGGTGACGACCGCCGTCGCGCTCGTCGCGGTGGTCCGCGATCACCCGGTCGATCCGTGGACGATCGCCTACGCCAGCATGGCGGTCGCCACGATGGCAGCCCGCGGAGCCTACGTCCGGCGCCTGGAGGACTCGCTGCTGCTGGTCCTCGTGCGCCACGTCGTCTTCAGCGCCGTGGTGGCCCTGATGGCGACCACGACGCTGCGGGTCCTGGTCGACGTCAGCCCAGGATCGGGACGCTCGATGGTGGCGATCTGCGTCGTCTCGACGGTGGCGCTCGCGGTCGCTCGGATCGGCGGCGCCTACTACGACCGGCACGCGCATCGGCGGGGCACCCGCACGGTGCGCGCCGTCATCGTCGGTTGCGACGAGGTGGCGCTGCGCGTGGAGCAGCGGCTGCGGGCGCGCCCCGACATCGGCCTGCTGCCGATCGGCTACCTCGACGACGACGGGGATCCCCTGACGACCCCCGTCGCCGGCCGAGGCCTGCCCGTCCTCGGAACCCTCGGCGCCCTGCGACAGGTGCTCGCGCGGCACCAGGTCGACGCGATCGTGCTGACGCCCGCCGAGAACGCGATGTCGCACAGCCGGCTGATCGACCTGGTCAAGCAGGCCCACGCGGCGCGGCTGACGGTCTTCAGCATCCCGCTGCTGCACCCGGTGCTGAACGCCCGGACCGAGCACCACCGGCTGGGGACGCTGCCGGTCCAGGAGCTGCGCCCGGTCGATCCGCGCTCGCGGCTGTACCGCGCCAAGTACGTCCTGGACCGGATCGTCGCGACGATCGCGATCGTCGTCCTCTCGCCGTTGCTGGTCGCGATCGCGATCGCGGTGAAGCTCTCCGACCCGGGGCCGGCCCTCTTCCGTCAACGTCGCGTGGGCCTCGACGGGCACGAGTTCGACATCCTCAAGTTCCGCTCGATGCGCCAGGCGGACGCGAGCGCTCCGGCGTGGCACCCGCCAGCTGGCAGCGCCCCCGGCGGCGTCGAGGGCGTCGACCGCCGGACCGCGGTCGGGCGGTTCCTGCGCCGTACCAACCTCGACGAGCTGCCGCAGCTCCTCAACATCGCCCGCGGCGACATGAGCATCGTCGGGCCACGCCCGGAGCGCCCAGAGTTCGTCGCCCGCTACTCGCAGGCGCTGACCGCCTACGACGCCCGCCACCGCGTCAAGTCGGGCCTGACCGGCTGGGCCCAGGTCCACGGGTTCCGTGGCCAGACCTCGATCGCCGAGCGCGCCGAGTGGGACAACTACTACATCGAGAACTGGACGTTCGCGCTCGACGTCGTGATCGTGCTGCGGACGCTGAAGACGTTCTTCGAGGCCGATGAGTAGCCCGCAGCGGGCGCGCGCCGCCACGCGCCCGGCCCCGGTGGTCGAGATCGTGATCGTCGCCTACCGCGGCCTCGACCTGCTGCGGGCCTGCCTGCGGTCGATCAGGGAGCAGCCACCGAGCGGCGGCGCCGTCGTGACCCACGTCGTCGACAACGCCAGCGGCGACGGCACCGCCGACGCGATCGCCGCGGAGTTCCCCGAGGTGATCCTGCACCGCCGGGCCAGCAACGACGGGTTCTCGGTCGCCAACAACGCCGCGCTGCGCGTGACGACCGCGCCGTGGGTGCTCGTCCTGAACCCGGACACCGAGCTGCGCCCGAACGTCCTGGACCACCTGATCGCCGAGCTCGAGCGGCACCCGGAGGCGGGCGTCATCGGCTGCCGGCTCGAGCGGCTGGATGGGACGTTCGACCACGCGGCGAAGCGCTCGTTCCCGACCCCGCTGGGCGCGATCGAGCACTTCACCGCCAAGCTGCGGCCCGGTGGCGAGCGCCGCCCGCTGCAGTACCACGCACCCCACGTCGAGGAGCGCGGCACCGGCACCGTCGACGCGATCAACGGCGCCTTCATGCTGATCCGACGGGAAGCGCTGGTCGCCGTCGGGCTCCTCGACGAGCGGTACTGGATGTACGCCGAGGACCTCGACTGGTGCCGGCGCTTCGCCCAGGCCGGCTGGCAGGTCCGCTACGACGGCCGGGTGACGGCGATCCACGTCAAGGGCGGCGTCTCGGGAAGCCGCCGATCGCTGCGAACCAACTGGCACTTCCACCGCAGCATGGGGCGCTTCTACCGCAAGTTCGACGCCGGTCGCTCGCCGTGGCTCGACGGCGCGGTCTACGCCGGGATCCTGGCCCGGTTCGCGCTGTCGGCGGCGCGCAGCGCGGTGGCGCGCTCCCGCCCCCAGGCCCGGGCCACCCCCGGCGGAGGCTCCGCGTGACCGCGCGTGACGACGCCGGGGGGATGCACGAGCTCCGCAGCCTCGACCGCCCCTGCCTCAGCCCCACCGGCGCGATCGTGACGGCCATCGTCATCGACTACCACGCGGCGCCCGCCACCCGCGCCGCCGTCGCCTCGCTCCGCACGTTCCTGCGTGACCTCGGGGACCGGGCCGAGATCGTCGTCGTGGACAACGGAGCAGCTGAGGGCGCCCTCCCCGCGGTCGACACCGACCTGCGCGCCGCGCCGGCCGTGCGCTGGCTGCCGCAGGACCGGAACCGCGGCTTCGCGGGCGGTGCCGCCGCCGGGATCGACGCCTCCAGCTCCGAATGGATCCTCCTGCTCAACAACGACGCCGAGTTCTCGCAGGGGTCGATCACCGACCTGCTCGACGCGGCGCGCGGAGAGCGGATCGGAGCCGTCTGCCCGGTGATGGTCTTCAAGGCCGACCCCGAGCGGATCAACTCGGCGGGGATCGTCGTCGACGAGAACGGCGTCGCTCGCGACGCGCTGCTCGGGCAGCCTGTCGCGGATCTTCCCCGGACCCCCTTCGGCGTATGGGGATGCTCGGGCGGCGCGGCAATGTACTCGCGGGCGATGCTCGACGCGATCGGCGGCTTCGACCGCGAGTACTTCATGTACTACGAGGACGTCGACGTGGCCTGGCGCGCTCAGGTGCGCGGCTGGAAGTCTCTGTGCTGCCCGTCCGTCAGGGTCCTCCACGAGCACTCGGCGACCAGCCGGCACGCTTCCGCCTTCAAGCTCTACTGGAGCGGGCGCAACCGCGTTCGCCTGCTGGCCCAGAACCTGCCCGCCGCGCAGCTGCGCCGACGCTTCGCCTCGATCGTCGGCTACGAGCTGCTGTACGTCGCGTACTACGGCGCTCGCTATCGCACCGCCGCCCCGCTCCGCGGACGGATCGCCGGGCTTCGCGCTTGGCGCGCGGTACGCGTCGATCGGCCTCCCGCGATATCGCTGCCGCCGGCGGCCGGGATCCGCGCCGCGTTGCGCCGCAACCGCGCCGTCAGGGCCCTCGGCAGCAGCGGCGACCAGCGGACCGGCTGAGACCTTCGTCGCAGCGGGTCGCGTCGGCTGCGCGGGGATCAGGACAGCGGTCGCAGCCGGCGCACCGCAGCGTCGATCCCGACCCAGCAGGCGGCGTAGGCGAGGCAGCCCGCCAACGCCACCGCCACCGGCGATGCAGCGTCCTGGGCTGCCGCCACGCCACCGGTCGCGATCGCGCACGCGAGAACCGGTGGCACCATGCCCGAGAGCGTCACACGCCAGACGTCCGGGTTGCGAGCCAGGGCGACGACCAGCACCAACGTGACGCAGTACGCGACGAGCGTGGCGAGGCCGCCGGCCGCGATGCCCATGCTGGGTCCGGCGGCGAAGATCACTGCGAAGTTCGCAACGACCCCCGCCCCGCTCGCCGCCAGCCACGCGCTCGTTCGGCGCTGGTACTGCAGGTCGACCGCTGCCCACTGCGACGCGCCGTTGAGCGCGAGGCCCGCGGCGACCAGCGACATGAACCCGGCGTTCGCGACGCCGAACTCGTCGCCGCCAACCAGGCTCATCGCCTCGGATCCCGCGGCCAGCGTCGCGGGCACCAGCGCCAAGGCGATCCCCGTGGCCAGCATCACGTTCCGGCGGAGCGCCAGGTACGCGTGCTCGCGACGAGTGCGCCAGTCCTCCAGCAGGAGCGGGAAGCGACGCACGTGGAGCACCTGGAACGCGAGCGACACGCCGATCTCCGTGAGCGCGTACCCCAGCGCGTACCGCCCCAGCTCATGCGAGTCGACGAAGAGCCTGAGCCCGAGCCGGTCCCCGACCTGCAGGAGCAGGCCAGCCAGGGCGACGCCGCTGAGCGGTGCCGCGTAGCGGACCTCGGCGATGCGCGGCATGCGCGGTCGCAGATCCCGGAGATGCACGTGCGCTCGTGGCAGTCCCCAACCCAGCGCGATCACCGTGAGGATCAACCACCCCCACATGTAGCCGGCGACGCCGAAGCCGAGCGCCACCGCGGCGGTACCCGCAGCGGGCCGGCCGCCGACGGCCAGGGTCGCGACGGTGAGGAAGAGCCCAGGTCGTCCCTCGGCTCGCGCGATGCCGGTGACCAGCATCGAGACGCCCATCGCGACGCTCGCGATGCCGACGGCAGCCACGATCTCACTGCCGATCGCGACGCCCAGCAACAGCGAGACGGCGGTTCCCGCAAGTGCCACCGAGGCGACGTTGCCGCCGACGACGCGACGAAAGCGGCGGGCACGAGCGCCCGGGTCGGCACCGTCCGCCGCCGACGCCAGCTCTCGCACGACCAGCGGCTCGCACCAACCCAGCAGCGCGGCCGTCACCGCCGCCGAGACCGCGAGCGCGACGGCGAGATCGCCGTAGTCGGCGGGGCCGAGCAGGCGCGCGACGATCGGGGTCGCGAGCAGGGTGATCGCCGCCGGGATCAGCCGCCCGAGCGAAAACGCGACCGTCGGCCCGGACCACCGCACCTACCCGCCCTCCGGCATCGGACGACGGTCGCCGCTTGTCGGTCGCCGGCGGAAACGGCCCCCACTTCGCCGCGACGACGCACCACCCGTGCTCGTGCTCATCGAATGCGCTGGAGGACCGCTAGAGCGATGAACGTTGCGCTCCCACGCTGTGCCGGTCGTAGCGTGTTTCCCGCAGCGCCTGGGCCATCGCCTCATAGACCTCGGCCCGAAGCCGTCTTCCGAGACGCCGCAGCGCGACCGCTCTGACGGCGTAGCCGAGCCACAGGACCCAGCGGGCCAGCTCGGCCTTCGGCCGGGCGTATCGCTGTCTGAGGAACTCGAGCTCTCCGGCGGCGGTCAGCTTCGCCGTCTCCGCGTCCGACCAGCGCTGCCGAGAGGAGTGGTCCTGGTAGTGGACGACCTCGGCGCCCGTCTCGTAGAAGACCCGCATCCCAAGCACGCGGATCCGGTATCCCAGCTCAAGGTCCTCGCCGTACATGAACGTACGCTCGGAGAAGCCGCCGACGCGTCGGTAGTCCACTGAGCGTATGGCGATGCACGCCCCACCAACCCATCCCGTGAATGACGACCGATCATGGGACCACAGGACCGGCGTCCAGCGACGACGGAGGTCATCGGACAGCAGCCGTGGCAACCCGACGACCGCGGCAGCCGTCCCGGCTAGGGTTGGAACCGCCGAGCACGACTGCTGGATCGAGCCGTCGGCGTTGAGGAGGCGTGGCCCGACCGCGCCGATGCGCGGGTCGGCGAGCGGCGCCAGCATCCGGTCGATGGCATCCGGGGCCACGAGCTTCGTGTCCGGGTTCAGGAAGATCACGAACTCGCTGGAGACCTGACGGAAGGCCGCGTTGTTGCCACGTCCGAACCCGAGGTTCTCGGTCGAGCGAATGATCTCGACGGTCGGGCTGAATCGAGCAAGCACCTGAAGCGAGTCGTCGGTCGACGCATTGTCGAGGACGACGATCCTCAGCGGACGATCGGTCTCCTGCCCGAGAAGGCTCTCGATGCACGTCCCGAGGACGTCGGCGCCATTCCAGTTGACGATCACCACCGACACGGAGCCTCGGGGCGAGGATCTCCCGCCTTCAGGCCTGCGCGAGAAGGCAGCCGGCTCAGGAGGCCCCATCGCCACCGTCGCGTCGGCGCTCGACCGCGGCGATGACCGCATGCCGCCATGCCTCGCCATAGTCACCGACCGTCCAATCCATCCCGCGTGCGAGGGACGACTCCTCGTACTCGGCCAGGGGCCTGATCGGCCGGCAGGGCACGCCCGCCGCGACCATCCCCGGCGGTACATCGCGAGTCACGACGCTGCCGGCTCCGATCACAACGTCCGAGCCGATCGTGACGCCCGGGAGGATCGTGGAGCCCATCCCGATGAACACACGATCGCCGACGACGATCTCGTCGTACACGTGGAGCCTCGGATGGCGTCGGCGGAGTACCCGAACGCCGCCGTCATGCGTGATGAACGCCACGCCTCCCGAGACCGTGATGTCCGATCCCAGGTGGATGAGGAACGGCTCGGATCCGAAGTCGACCCACCCTGTCAGTCGAACATCACTGCCGACCGACCCGAGCTCGAAGAGCCTGACGCGACGATGCTCCTTCGCTGCGCGAAATCGCAGGCGACGGAGCGGGCCTGCGAGTAGAGATCGTGGGTGCAGGTTCATCGTCTCGGTTGCCGCGACACACACGATAGGACATCCTCGACGTCCCAAATACGACTCTCGTACGAAACTGGACGGCTTTCGCGCACCGTAAGCTGACTGGACCGGATCCACGTCGTCGCCCGGCGCGGCGCGCGGGCCGCCTTCTCGATGCGGATCATCCACGTCACGCCTGCCGGTGGATTCGGCCGCGTCCAGTACGGCGGTGCCGAGCGCGCCGTGGCCGACCTGGCGACCGCGGCGGCCGACCGCGGACACGAGGTGACGATCGTGGCCCCCTCCGCGTACTTCGCGGCGGCCGGGCTGCCCCCCGCCGTTGCACAGATCCCGATGGCGGTTGCGCCGCGGGACGCGAGCGCGATCGCCCGTCGCATCGCGCGCGCAGACGCGGACGTCGTGGTGCTGCACCTTCTGCGCGGGGTGCTGGTCGGCGGCCTGGCGCTGCGGCTGTCCGGGCAGCGCCGGGCATGCGTCACGAACCTGCACAACTCGCTCCAGCAGGCGTTCGACGACGCCGACGCCTCAGCATTCCGGCGGCTGCTTCTCCGTCGCGCGCTGCGCGCGCTGCACACTGGCCCGCGCACCGTCTCGGTCGCGATCTCCGCCTCGAACCTCCACGACCTCGTGACTCACGACGGCCTGCCCGTCACGAAGACCGCGTTGATCCCGAACTGGGTGCACGAGCGATTCCGGCCGCTGCCGGAACCGGAGCGGAAGCAGGCGCGGGTGGCGCTCGGCGTGCCCGACGCCACCAGGCCAATCGTCCTCTTCGCCGGAAGGCTCGAGCGGCAGAAGGATCCGGTCCTCGCGGTGGCCACGGCGGCTCGGATGCGCACGGCGCCTGTCCTCGTTGTCGCTGGAGCGGGATCGCTGCGCGACGCGGTGCTCCGCGAGGCCCGCGGGAGTGACGTCGACGTGCGTCTGCTCGGTCACCTGTCGAACGTCGAGCAGCAGATGGCGGCCGCTGACCTGCTGCTCGTGCCGTCCCGGTACGAGGGCTTCGGACGCGTGGCGGTCGAGGCACTGGCGACGGGGACCCCGGTGGTCGCCGCGGACGTTCCGGGGCTCCGCGACGCCCTGGACGGCTTCGCCGCAACGGACGCCAGGCTCGAAGGCAGCCGTGATCCGGCGGCCTGGGCGCGCAGCGCGGACTCGCTCCTCGATACCGAACGCACGCCGGCGACGCGCGGAGCACTGGCGGCCCAGGTCGCAGCCCGCTATGGCGCCGAGCAGGCCGTCGACCAGTACCTCGACCTGTACGAGACGCTACGCCGGCGGTGACCCGATCGGACGGCGTCAGCTGGCGGTGTCCTCGCCGTCTGCCGCACCGCCCGGCTTCTCGGCGTAGAGCAACACGTAAGCGCCCAGGTTCCGGAGTCGCAGCCGCCGAAGCAGGCTCTCCCAGAGCCGAGCGACGACGAAGAGCGGCACGAAGAACGCGAAGTACGGCGACACGTTGTAGCTGACGTCCGTCGTCACCCGCTCGAAGCCGGCCCGCCTGAACGCCGCTCGCGCCCCGGAGTCATGGGTGTGGTCGTAGTGCGTCACGAAACCGCACACGTCCTGCGCCGCCGGGCGGAGGTAGAACAGCACCCGTCGGGCCACGGCCTCCGGGAGGATGCGGTTCAGGATCGCGAACACCGAGTAGCGAGCGGCGAAGAGGTGCAACGTGCGCGCGCCCGGGGCAAGCGCGTCGTACACCTCGGCCGCGAAGCGATCCAGGTCCTCCAGGTGCTCGACCACCATCCGCGAGGTCAGCAAGCCGGCGTTGCCCGCGCGAGCGGGCAACCCGTCCTTCACGACGTCGGCCTCGATCCGCACGTCGAGGGCATCGTTGTCCTCGAGATCGTCCGGCAGGACGTCGATGCCGACGATGGTGACGTCCGACCGATCGGCCACCGCTCGCACGTAGGGAGTGTCACGACCAGCCCCGACATCGACGATGCGCCGTGGCGAGGCGTCAGCGGCCAAGCGGGCCGCTCGCTCCACGTAGCGATCACCGATGCTACCTCCGCGCTCGTACGGCCACCGCGACGCGATACGCGCCGACAGCCGTCGATTCGCCTCTAGCCACCGCTCGATCACGCTGCTCCCAGCCCTTTCTGTTCCTCTGACGCCGAGGCTCCCGCGGCCTTTGAGCACCACGCCAGACCGCCCGCGATCACCAGCACGTCCCACACCATCGATGTCGTGTAGAACGCCGCGAAGTTCTCGTACAGCAGGAAGCCCACGAAGTAGGTGAGGTACGCCATCACCGCCAGGCGCGCGACCGTCGGCCGGAGGAGCAGCCAGGCTCTGGCAGCGCCGACCATCAGGCCGAGCACGAGCGCCGCGGCGACGACCAACTCGAGTCCGCCATCGGCGTAGAGCGGTCCCGCGAAGGTCGCCACGTTGAAGTAGTAGGGGCTCGACAGCTTGCCGGTGAGACCGTAGAAGTCGGCGCGCGGCCCCCAGAGGCTCACGGGCTGCGGGATTCCTGGCAGCGAGTAGAGCCCGTCCGGGGAGCTGCCGACCAGGTGGGTCCTCTTCGTGACCCGGTTGAGGGTCTCGAACGGCGCCACGAGCCCGACCTGGACCGGCAGCAGCGGCCGCAGCGGCACGACGGTCTGCGCCACGACGCCCCGGTAGAAGTACGACTCGAAGCTGCTGTCCCGGTGTTGCGCCGTGCGCAGGAAGAACAGGCCGGACAGGATCAGCACGACGACGCTCGCCAGCGTGGCGATCGCGAGCGACCTCGCGGGGGTGATGGTTCGAGTCGCGCCCGCCAGGTAGACGAAGATCAGCGGCACGACGAGCGTGATGAGCAGTGTGTTCCGACTCGCGCTGGCCGCCACGCCCGCGAGCGCGATGCCGATCACCAGCACGTCCCCCACGCGCGGGCGCCCCGGATGCAGCCCCCACCGCAGCATCCTGGCCCAGGCCGCTAGGGCCAGGCAGTCAGTGAGATACGTGACGTACGGCGGAATCCGGATGCCGCCGGCGCTCCTCAGCGTGTCGATCGACTCGGACAGGATCGGCACCGACCCGAGGATCCCGACCTTGAGCCACAGCCCGAACAGGCCCATCGCCAGCAGCACCAGGCTCAGCACGCGGAGTCGCTGGGAATCGAGGACCCCGAGAGGCGGCGGCCGCTTCGGGCGCGCCACCTGTCCACCGGCCAGGAACGAGCCGGTGGCGAACGCGACGGGCGCGAGGATCGCCACGAGCACCATGTTGGTGGACCACGGAGTCTGGTAGTTGATGACCGCGATCTGCGCCAGCCCGACGGCTCCGAACCAGATCATCGGCAGGAGAACGTGCGGCCGGGTCACGTCGTCGCGCCCGAGAACCGCCACCACGACCGCGATCGTGATCGCCAGCACCCCCGTGGTCAGGCGCTGGACGTTGCCGAGCGCGTCGATCAGGACGGCGAGCGCCGCCGACAACACGACGACGCCCACCAGCCACGCCGCGACGCTCGACGCACGCTGCCGCGTGTCGAGCCGACCGCGCCATCCCTGATTCAGCGGGCGGGCGGAGCTCACGGCGCGTCGGCCCCCCTCAGATGCTCGACGACGCGCGCCCGCGTTCCGTGCTCGTTTCGGATGGTGTCGCCGTCCGAGGCTGTCCGTAGGTGTAGTAGCTCTGGTACGACAGCGCGTCGTCGACCTCGGCGCCGGTGATGACCTGACCGAGGACGGGGAGCCTGAGGCGCTCGAGCGCCCGCGCCAGCTCGCGGAGCAACGGTCGCCTCGCGACCCCCAGCCGGACGCAGAGGAACAGCGCGTCGGCGTACTCGGCCACGACGGCCGTGTCGCTGACCGCGATCAGCGGCGGCGCGTCGAGGAACACGACGTCGAAGTCCTCACGCAGCCGCTTCACGATCTCGCGCACCGGCTCCGCCCCGACGAAGTCGCCCGGATCGGGAGGCGTGGGTCCGCTGGGCAGCAGCCACAGCCGGCCCTCGGGTTGCCCGATGCCGCCCGACGGCGCGGGCAGGTCGACCTCGATCAGGGCCTCCTCGAGCGTCGCATCGCCGATCGCCACGCCGGTCAGGCCGCGCCCGCTCGACGCGCCGAACATCGACGCCAGCGTCGGGCGGCGGAGATCGAGGTCGACGATCGCGACCCGGCGCCCAGAGAGCGCTGTCGCGACCGCGAGATTGGCGATCGTCGTCGACTTGCCCTCTCCCTGGGTCGAGCTCGTCACCATCACCGTCCGCGCGCGGTGGGTGGTGAGGCCGAAGTTGATGTTCGTCCTGAGGATCCGGAACGCCTCGGCCGCCGCTCCTCCGAGCTCGGAGAGCATCGTGAGCTGCCCGTCACCGACCCGTCCACCGGACGGGCGGGGCACGCGGCTCAGGATCGGCACGCCGAGCTCCTGCTCGGCTTCGTCGCCCGACCGCACGCGCGTGTCGACGGTGTCGCGCAGGAAGGCCCCGGCCAGCCCGACGAGGAGCCCGACGAACAGGCCCAGAACGCCGTTGCGGACTGGACGCGGCCGTACCTGGGGAGCCTCCTCCGGCCCCGCCACGACCTGCGCGTTCGCCGTCTGGAGCGCCAGGCGGGTCTCGAGCTGCTGCCGGCTCGCACTCAGCCGCGCCACCAGCTCGGTGTCGCCGTCCCGACGCGACCTGGCCTCGACCAGCGCGCTGTCGACGTCGGCCAAGGCGCGTCGCAACGCCGTGCTGTCGAGGTTCCTCCGGTATTCGACATAGGCCTGGGCGTAGGCGATCACCAGCCGCTTGGCGCTGTCGACATCCGGTCGCGTCACGGCGAACGTCAGGAGGTCGCTGTCGGCGTCCGCGTCAACCGTCGACATCGATCGGAACTGCGGGACCGTCAGGTTCCTCGTCCGATCACCGCCGCGCGCGATCGCCGAGCGCATCACCGTCGGAGTGCGCGCGAGCTTTGCCTGGGTGACGAGGACCTGTTGGAAGCTCTGCTGCTGGAGGCCGACGTCCGCGGTTCCGGAGAGCTGATTCGCGACGCTCTGGCGGCTGACGAGAACGGTGCTCGCCGCCCGATAGCGGTCGGACTGCGTGAGCGAGAGCCCGACAGCGAATATCGGGACCAGCACCAGGAACGCCAGGATCGTCGGCCAGCGCCTGCGAGTGATGGCTGCGAACCGTCGAACCGCCGAACCCTCAGCAACCACGTATCAACTCACTCAGTCTGTCGTGTCTTTGCGCTGACCACCGGCAACGTGAACGCGGCCACGGCCAATCTAGCGGGCTCGACCGCCTGGCTCTAGTGGGCATGGACGATCGGCCGCCGCCGCCTGCCGCCGAACTCGTCAGTCAGAAGCCCGTGGGTGGGTCGAGGGGCAGGCGGGAGTCGGACGGTGGCGCGAGGGAGTCCGGATCGGGCGAGACGCGCAACTCGGGCTGCGCATCGACGCAGCGGTGGGAGCCACGGAAGAGCACAGGCGACCGCGGGCCGGTGCGCACCGCGGCCGTCTGCTCCAAGCCCGCGGAGACCCGCAGCCACTGCCACTGCCGATCGCCCTCGCGTCGCACCAGCCACGCCGGCGCGCCCTCCAAGCGCAGACGCGCCCGCACGCCCGCCGCCGGCGGCGTCGCCTCGGTGCCAGCGCAGGCGCCTGCGCGCGTGGAGATGCGGAACATCGTGCGCAGCCGGACCGTCGCCCCTCCGGCCACCGCGACCCCGTCGTCGCCGGCCACCTGCCAGCCGAGCGTCGCTCGCAGCCGAGCCCCACGCGCCTCGGCGGGGGTCAGGACGGCGACGTAGCCCTTCCAGCTCACGAAGCTGCGTCCACTGTCGAGGCCGAGGTCCGACAGCGTGATCTGGCGCAACCGGAACGGGCCCCCGTGGCGCGGCAGGATGACCGACTGCGCGCCGAAAAGCCGTCGCCCCGGCCCGTCGACTGTCGCTGTCGGCACCTCCTGCCCGCCGTCCCTCGGATGGATCACGTGGACGGTCGCAGCGAACTGCGGAGGGCTCAGGCCCTCGCCTGACGCGCTGCCGTCCGTGGTCACCCGCGTGGCGCGCTGGACGACGATGTCGGAGGACGACCCGACGCCGTCGCCCTCAGGAGCGTCGACGACCACGATGGCGAGCACCACGAGCGCCGCCGTCGCGCCGACTCCGAGCGCTGGGCGCAGCAGACGGCGTCGATCCTCTCGATCCACGCGGCAAGCATACGGGCGGCGTCACGCGCCGCTCGATGCGTTCCGACCCGGCTTCGTGGTCATCCCAGCCCGGCTCGCTGCCGACCGGAGCTACGGCGTCGGTCGCTCCGCGCGCCGCAGCACCGGCCCATGCCGGTTCCCGACGATCCGCAGCACCCACGCTTCCCGCGAGTGGGAGTACCGCAGCACGGGGCGCAGCAGGGCAAAGACGCACGGACCGACGATGCGTCGGGGTCTGGGCGTATCGCGCATCCCGTTCCTTCTACTGCGCGAGCCGGGGACTTCTGACAGCTACTCGCCACCCCCTACTCCAGGGGTACTTCCTCGGGTGTCCCCTCGATGGAACCCGCAGCGGCCCACGCCAGTCTGCGGGCATGACCTCCTCGCCCCTCCCGCGCGGGATCGCGGCGGCCGTCGGTGCCGTTGCGCTCGCTGCCGCGCTGACCGTGTCCGCGTCCCCCGCCCTGGCCACCTCGGTGACCTACCGCGACGGCAACGACATCCACCTGGCCAACGTCGACGGCGGACAGCGCCTGCGGATCACCAGCGACGGCTCGGACGCCGCCTACTACACGCTGCCGTCGGCCGACGACGCCGGCAACGTCGTCTCGTTCCACGGCAAGGGCACCTCGCGGCTGATCACGTGGTCGCCGGCCGGCGGGGGCACGCCGATCAAGAACGTGATGCCGTGGAAGATCTCCGCCGGCGTCAACGCCGGCCCGACCTGGGCGCGGGTGCGGGCCGACGGGAAGATGCTCGCCTACGGCTACCTGTACAACACCGGCATCTACGGCTCGATCACGCCGCGGCTGGCGGCGGTCGACCCGAAGGCGCCCGGTAGCCCGACCTCGCCGGCGATCGACCAGCCGTACATCTTCGACGGCAGCTGGTGGAACGACCGGCTGGTCGTCAGCGACAGCGAGCGGATCTTTGCCGAGGCCGCTCCGCTGGACTTCAAGCCGTGGCTGGCCTCCGCGGGGCAGAGCCTCGCCGGCGCCGAGGTCGCCCGCGACGGCTCGCGCGCGCTGGTGATGTTCTCCGGCGACCACCACCTGGAGCTGGTCGGCCTGACCGGCGGTGGGCCGCCGACGTCGACGCCGACCGGCAGCTGCACGATCGCCACCAGCGGCAACGACCGCTTCAGCGGCCAGCCGCGGATCGCGCTGTCGGCCGACGGCCGGCGCGTCGCCTGGTCCGATCAGGCCGGGGTCCAGGTCGCGACGGTCGCCAGCGTCCCGGACGGCGCCGCCTGCCCCCTGAGCGACCGGATCACGCTCAGCGCGACCGGCGGGATGCCGTCGTTCTCCGAGTACACGATCCGGACGGGCGGCGGAGGAGGCGGTACCGGCGGCGGTGACGGCGGCACGGGCGGTGGCGGTGGCACCGGTGGCGGGACGGGTGGCACCGGTGGAGGCGGCGGCAACGCGCTGGCGCTTCAGGCGGTGCCCAAGCTCGGCGCCTCGGGGCTCCGGCGCGGGCAGGCCATCACGCTGCGGGTCGCCGGCGCCGGGCGCCTGAGCGCGAAGCTGCTGCGTGGTGCGCGCACCATCGCCAGCGGCGCGGCGACGGCCAAGGGCGCCGGCAGCACCCGGCTGAAGCTGAAGCTGACCAGCAGCGGCCGCCGCGCCAAGGGGCTCGCCGGCAAGCGCGCGTCGCTGCGGGTGACCTTCACGCCGACGAGCGGCAAGCCGGTCACGGTCACGCGCTCGCTGAAGCTGAAGCGCTGAGGCGGATCAGCGGACGAGGCGCGCCTGGACGCAGCCGGCCTGCGGCTCGGCGCCCTCGCTCCGCCGGGCCTTCGGCCGGTGGCCGTACAGCCAGGCGACCATCGCGAAGGCGACCATCGCCCCGGCCAGCAGCACGACGGCGAGCGGCAGCCCGAGCACCGGCTCGTCGGCCAGCGACGGGGCGAGCAGCGTCACCAGCGGCACCGTCCCGATCAGGACGATCAGCGCCGTCACGAGCGCGTTGCGGACCAGCTCGACCGCGAGCCCGGCCAGGTCGGCCGCGGCACGTGGGCGCGCATGCTCGGACGCCGCTGGTGCGACGCCTGCCGATGCTCCGATGATCTTCTCGACGACGGCCACGGTGATCCTCCGTGGCCGATCATATGTCGAGCCGGGTTGCGATGCGAGGAAATCTGTGCCCTGGCCCGCCCCGGCGGTCGGTCAGGCCGCGCGATCCTCGACGTGCTCGTCGGCCTCCTCCTGCCGTCGGCGGGACCGCTTCCGCTCACGGTACGCGCTGGTCAGGACGAAGAAGCCGAAGCACAGGAGGTTGACCACCATCCAGATCACGACGACTGAAACCACGGGGCTCACAGTCTGGACGTCGCCGCTCGCCGCCGCGTCCCCCCCTCCGGATCATCGATCTCCGAGACGGCCCCGGAACGACCGACGCCCCCGTCGAGGACGGGGGCGTCGTGCCTGCCCGGTGCGGACCCGAGGGTCAGCGGCGTTCGCGCGGAATCAGCCGACGAACTTGTAGGACTGCTTCGGGTCGGACTTGCCGAGCTGGATGTCGATCGAGCTGACGCCGTAGAGCTTGTCCGCGGTGCCGGTCGACGAGCCCTGCCCGATCGAGACGTTGAAGATCGCCGCCTCGGGCTTGCTCGCCAGCTTCGCCAGGACCTGGGTCCAGGTCAGCCGGCCGCCGCCGTTCTGGAAGCCGGTGAAGAGCCCGTCCGGATCCTGCGTGCTCCACCAGGCCGCGGTCGTCGCGGTGGTCGACTTGAACGGGCCGGCGCCGGTCGGGTCGTAGACGAGCGTCGTGTACTTGGTCGGGGCCGGGTTGCCGAGGCCGTCGACGAAGATCTCGACCCGCAGCGCCGCGCCGGGGGCCTGGGCGGCCACGGCGTAGTCGAGCGCCGCCAGGTCGGTGACCTTGGTGCCGCCGGGGATCGGCAGGTTGACGCCGATCGGCTTGCCGCCGACCGAGGCCAGCACGAGCGTGTTCGACGCGAACCCGATCGACGAGTCCTTGTCGGAGTCGCGCCAGCGGGTGAAGCCGAACGCCGGGGCGTTCTGGGCGCTGACGGCGCCGGGATCGAAGCTCGCGCCCGGAGCGCCGTTGGCCCCGTTGGCCCCGTTGGCGCCGTTCTTGCCGGCGGCGCCGGCGGGACCCGGGGTCCCGGCCTTCCGGATCAGCGCCTGCGTGCCCTTGCTCAGGCGGTTGAGGCCGATCGAGCCCTTCTTGATGTCGCTGGCGGTGATCGAGCCGTTCTTGATGTCCTTGCCGGTGATCAGCTTGGCCGCCGTGGCGACCGACCCACCGAGCAGCGCCGCGACGACCGCCGCGACGAGTACTACGCGCACGTTCCTGATGCTCATGCGCACCTCTCCTTCGTTCCGAGTGGAAACCCCCCGACGACCCGCTCCGGGCCGCCACAGCGCACCGTACATGGGCCATGCAGGCGCCTGTCAACCCATTGGACATTCGGTTGGTTCTCGTCGATCGGCCCGTCCAGACCCGGGATCGCCGTCCACCACTCGCGCTCCGGCGCCCGCCGGTCCCGAGCGTCCACGCCCCGGCCCGACGAGGCACGCTGCCCCCAGACGACGAACAACGAGCGACAACGCGCCAACTCGGCGCTGGACCGCCGGTCCCGCGATCGAGCGAACGACGTTGCAACGGCGCCCGTGTAGGTTCGACGGGTGGGCCCCAGCGGGCCAGAGCAGCGCCTGCCGCGACGGTCGCGGTCGGGCGGCGAGTGGAGGAGCACCTGCGAGATGACGACCCAGAACGCGCGCGAGCTGACCGAGGAGTCGGTCGAGGCCCGGCTGGCCGAGCTGCTCGGCCAGGAGCGGTTCACGCCACCGGCCGAGTTCTCCGACGACGCCGAGATCAGCGACCCGCAGCTGCGGGCCCGCGCCGCCGCCGACCCGGTCGCCTACTGGGCCGAGCAGGCGAGCGGCCTGCGCTGGTCGACTCCCTGGGAGCGCGTGCTCGACGACGATGACGCGCCGTTCTTCCGCTGGTTCGAGGGCGGTCGGATCAACGTCTCCGACAACTGCCTGGACCGCCACGTCGAGGCCGGCCTCGGCGACCGCGTCGCGTACCACTGGCACGGCGAGGAGGGCGAGACCCGCGACATCACCTACGCCGAGCTGCTGGATCGGACGGCCCGCTTCGCCGGCGCCCTGAAGGAGCTCGGCGTCGGCCAGGGCGACGTCGTCGGGATCTACCTGCCGATGATCCCCGAGGTCGTCGTGGCGATGCTCGCCTGCACCCGGATCGGCGCCGTCCACAACGTCGTCTTCGGCGGCTTCTCGGCCGGTTCGGTCGCCGAGCGGATGGAGGTCTCCGGGGCCAAGGTCCTGGTCACCACCGACGGCGCCCGCCGCAAGGGCAAGACCGCCCCGGTCAAGCCCGAGGTCGATCGCACGATGGGCCAGCTGGCGCCGCTGGAGAAGATCGTCGTCGTCCGCAACACCGGCATCGACGTGCCGATGACCGAGGGCCGCGACGTCTGGTTCGACGAGGTCGTGGCCGCGGCCGAGCCCGCCGCGCCCGAGCCGATGGACGCCGAGGCTCCGCTGTTCATCCTCTACTCCTCGGGCTCGACGGCCAAGCCGAAGGGGATCCAGCACACGACCGGCGGCTACCTGACCGGCGTCTCGACGACCCACCGCCAGGTCTTCGACCTGAAGGCCGACGACGTCTACTTCTGCTCGGCCGACGTCGGGTGGATCACCGGCCACAGCTACATCGTCTACGGGCCGCTCGCCAACGGCGTGACCTCGGTGATGTACGAGGGCGCCCCGGACTACCCGCACAAGGGGATCTGGTGGCAGCTGATCGAGCAGCGGAAGGTGACGAAGTTCTACACCGCTCCGACGGCGATCCGGGCCTGCATGAAGTGGGGCGTCGAGCACGTCGCGCCCCACGACCTGAGCTCGCTGAAGCTGCTCGGGTCGGTCGGCGAGCCGATCAACCCCAAGGCCTGGCTCTGGTACTGGCACGTGATCGGCGGCGAGAACTGCCCGGTCGTCGACACCTGGTGGCAGACCGAGACCGGCGCGATCGTGATCACGACCCTGCCCGGCATCGACGCGGCCAAGCCCGGGTCGGCCGGCACGCCGCTGCCCGGCTACGAGGTCCAGGTGCTCGACCCCGAGACCGGCGAGCAGGTGACCGAGGGCGAGGGCCTGCTGGCGATCCCGCGCCCGTGGCCGTCGATGCTGCGAACGCTCTACCAGGACCCCGACCGCTACCGGTCGACCTACTGGAACCGGTTCGGCGAGAGCACCTACTTCGTCGGCGACTCGGCGCGGATCGACGGCGACGGCTACATCTGGGTGATCGGTCGCGTCGACGACGTGATCAACGTCTCGGGGCACCGGCTCTCGACCGCCGAGGTCGAGTCGGCGATCGTCGCCCATCCGCAGGTGGCCGAGTCGGCGGTCGTGGCCAAGGCCGACGACCTGACCGGCCAGGCGATCGTCGCCTACGTGACGCTGCAGGGCGGCACCGACCCCTCGGACGCCGTCGTCGCCGAGATCAACGCCGCCGTCGCCGATCGGATCGGCAAGCTGGCGCGCCCGAAGCGGATCGTCTTCACCCAGGACCTGCCGAAGACCCGCTCGGGCAAGATCATGCGGCGGCTGCTGCGCGACATCGCCGAGGGCCGCGATCTCGGCGACACCACGACCCTGGCCGACCCGACCGTGGTCGACACGCTGAAGGACCGCTGGGACGCGGGCGCCTGAGCGGTGGCGAGGCCGGCCGATTCGGGACGTCAGACGTCCCGTTTCGGCCGGCCCGGTCGTCAGAGGCCGCCGGCGTTGCCCGGGAGGGCCGCCGCGACGGCTACCTCGTCGCCGCCGGCCACCCGGCCGCCGAGGCCCCGGCCCGGCGTCGCCAGGTGGAGCCGGGTCGTCCGGCTGCGGGACGAGCGGCGGACGCTGATCGCCACCCGGCCGTCGGTCAGCGCGCCGAGGACGCGGACGTCCTCCTGCCCACCGAAGGTGCCGATGGCGATCCCCAGCGAGGTGGCCGCTCCCGTCGGATCGAGTCGGTCGATCCGGTAGCCGGTCGTGGTCGCGTGGAGGCGCTGTCGCAGGAGCAGCAGCGACCCGTCGGCCTGCTCGCCGACCACCACGGAGTACGACGACCGGGGACGAGCGGTCGAGAGCGTCCGGACCCCGCCGGCCTCGAGCCGGCGCGTCCGGACGCGGGCGAGGCCGTCCATCTCGCCGAAGCGCATCCGCAGGTCGACCGACGTCCAGGTCAGGCCGGCGCGCCCGAAGATCGGCGGCATCGGCATCGTCAGCGAGCGGTCGCCCTCGCCGAACCGCTCGACGACCTGCGCCGCAGCGCCGTCGCCGACGACCAGCGCGCCCCAGCCACGGCGGCGCTCGGCCCGGGTCGCGCTCTTGCGGACGTAGGCCAGGCGGCGCCCGTCCGGCGACCAGCTCGCGCCCATCTCGGTGGCGGGGCCGCGAGCCCAGCGCGCGCAGGTCGGCGAGGGACCGACCTCGCAGACCCGGACCGCGCGCTCGTCGACGACGGCGATCCGCTGCCCGTCCGGCGACCACTGCAGCGCGGTCGCGAACCGCACCGCGAGCCGCAGATCACGGGCCGGCGTCCCGCTGACGAGGTCGACGACCCAGACGCGATCGCCCGCCGCCAGCGCCAGGCGACGGCCGTCGGCGCTGAGCGACAGCTGCGTCGAGCGGTCCGAGGCCAGTCGCGCCACCGGGCGTCGGGCGCCACCGTCGGCCGCGCCGACGGAGACCGTGCGTCCGCTGCGCCAGGCGATTGCCGCCGGCGGGCCCGCCGCGCTCGCCGGGACGACCACCGGCGCCGTCGCCGCGGAAGCGACCATGGGCGGTCCGCCGACGATCGCCGACGACGCGAGCGCCAGGATCGCGACCGTCGCGCGGCGGACCACCGGCCCACCGCGGACCATCGCCGCGACGCGCGCCGGACGCCGATGGTCGGGACGACAACGGGACATCGCCGCAGCGTAGAGCCGCCGGCACGGCCGCGGGAAGCGCTCTGGCCGCACGCACGGCCCGCTACCGTGCCGGCTGTGCCTACCGTCGACGCGCGTCGGACCCTCGTGACCGGAGGAGCCGGGTTCATCGGGTCCAACCTGGTCGACGCCCTGGTGGCCGCGGGAGACGCCGTCACGGTGGTCGACGACCTGTCGACCGGCAGGGCCGAGAACCTGGCCGCCGCGGTCGGGGCCGGCGCGCAGCTGGTGCGGGCCGACATCCGCGACCGCGACGCGCTCGACGCGGCGTTCGCGGCGGCCGCCCCCGAGCGGGTCTTCCACCTGGCCGCCCAGATCGACGTCCGGCGCTCGGTCGCCGATCCGGCCCACGACGCGGCGATCAACGTCCTCGGGACGGTCAACGTGCTCGAGGCCGCCCACCGCCACGGCGCCCGCCGCGTGGTCAACACCTCGACCGGCGGCGCGATCTACGGGGTCGCCGACGTCGTCCCGACGCCCGAGGGCGCTCCCGAGCGGCCGATGGCGGCCTACGGTACGAGCAAGCTCTGCGGCGAGCAGTACTGCGGCTGGTTCTCGCGCCTGCACGGGCTCTCGACCGTCACGCTGCGGCTGGCCAACGTCTACGGGCCGCGGCAGGACCCGCTCGGCGAGGCCGGCGTGATCGCGCTCTTCTGCGACCGCGTCCTCGGCGGCGAGGACCCGACGATCTACGGCGACGGCCGCCAGACCCGCGACTTCGTGTTCGTCGGCGACGTCGTGCGGGCCCAGCTGGCCGCGGCGGAGCGCCCGGCCGACGGCGCGGTCAACGTCGGGACGGGGATCGAGACCAGCGTCCTGGAGTTGGCCGACGCGGTCGCCGCCGCCGGTCGCGAGGTCGGCGCGCGCGGCTGGACCGGACCGGCGTTCGCCGCGCCCCGCGCCGGCGAGATCGAGCGCTCGTGCCTGGACGTGCGGCGGGCCGCCGACGAGCTCGGCTTCCAGGCCCGCACCGCGCTGGTCGACGGGCTGACCGAGACGCTGCGCTGGGTCCAGGAGCTGCGCCGCACGCGGATCGCGACCGCCTGAGCCGCGCGCGGCGTGTCAGGCTGTGCAGGTGCCCACGCTGGCCGTCACCGGGGCCCTCGCGGCGATCGTCCTGCTGCTGCCGGTCCGCGTCTGGCTGCAGCGGCGCTGGACCGGCTCCAGCGGGATCGTGCTCGGCCGGGTCCCCGCCGGCCCGCCCCGGACCGCCCGCGCGCTGCTGGCGCTCGGGACGCTGCTGACCGGCCTCGGCCCGCTGCTGCACCTGACCGGCGTCGACTGGGCCTGGGACCCGGCGGACGCGCTCCTGGCCCACACGGTCGGCGTGCTGCTGCTCGTCGGCGGCACCGGCTGGGCGTTCTGGGCCCAGCTGACGATGCGCGAGGCGTGGCGCGTCGGCCAGGACGACCACGAGCGGCTGCGGCTGGTCACCTCGGGACCGTTCGCGCGGGTCCGCCACCCGATCTACAGCGGGATGGTCGCGATCGCGCTCGGGGTCACGCTGATCGACCCGACCGCGGTCGGGCTGGCGGGCGCCGCGATCCTCGCCGTCGGGGCGATCGTGCAGGCGATCCGGGTCGAGGAGCCGCACCTGCGCGAGCTGCACGGGACCGCCTACTGGGCGTGGGCGCGCAAGACCGGCCGCTTCCTGCCGCGGCTGCGCTGACGCCGGCGCTCAGGCGTGGCGGGCGTCGGCCCGCATCTCGCTGAGGATCCGCTCCAGCCGCGGCTCGACGGTGCTGTCGACGTGGCGCATGGCGCCGGCGACCGCCGGGTGGACCTGGCCGATCAGGCGGTGCATCTCGTGCGCCACCGCGCGGTAGGACGGATGGCCCTCGCGGCCCGAGCGCAGCTCGATCAGCTGCATCGCGGCACGGGCGTTGAGGTCAAGCGCGTAGCGCATCCGGTAGCCCAGGCAGACGGCGTAGGAGGCCTCGCGCGGGCGGCCCGCGTCGACCAGCGCCTGCCACGCCTGCGCCGAGCGCTCGAGCGCCCGCCGGTAGTCGTCGCCGGCGCCGGCCTGCTCGACCTCGTCCGGCACCCCGGCGCCGAGCTCCGGCGTCAGGCGCTGCCACTGGACCGTCAGCATCCGGTGCCGCTGGAGGTCGCGGAAGGCCCCGTAGTCGCTGACCACCTCGAACCGGTAGCGGACCCGCTCGAAGCCCCGGCCCGGACGGTGCCGGCGGTTCTCGCGAGCGCCCACGAGGTCGCCCAGCAGCGCCGACCGCTCCTCGCCGGAGAGCGCCCGGACCGCGTCGAGCAACGTCGACTCGTCGCCGCCGGCCGACTCGTACAGGAGCCCGGCGAGCAGGTCGTCCTCGCCCCCGTCGACGTGGACGAGCCGGACCGAGGAGTGCTGCTCGCCAGCGGTCGCCGTCGCCTGGTCGAGCCCCAGGCGGCCCGCCCAGCGGTCGGCCGCCGCCTCGCGCTCCCGCAGGTACTCGACCCAGCGACCGCCGCGGTCGGGCCGGTCGACGCGCGAGACGAAGCTCGGGGTGACCGCCTGGACCGCGTCGAGGATCCAGCGGCCGTAGCGGCGGGCCTCGGGCAGCGGATGGGCGAGCAGGTGCAGGATCAGCTGCTCGTAGGTCTGCCCCGACGCGTAGATGCCGACGTGGCTCAGCGTCGAGGCCGGCAGCAGGCCGCGCAGCAGGTCGAGCGCCTTGGCCCGCAGCGCGCGCTGGTGGGCGGCGGGCGACGTCCCCTCCGGGGCCGGGTAGCGATCCCCGCACCAGGCGGTGACCTGCGGCAGCAGCCGGCCGTAGATCGCGAACAGCTCGTCCATCGCCGGCGCGTAGCCCGGGGCGGCCGCCGCCAGCTCGTCGTCGCGGTAGTAGCGGTAGCCGGGCCGGCCGGCGGCCGCGTCCCCGAGCCCGGCGACCGGCTTGTCGTAGGCGATGTAGCGGGTCGACTGCTCCAGGTAGGCGCCGATCCGCGGGCGCTGCAGGACCTTGGTCAGCACGTTCGAGCACCACTCGGCGGCGACGTGGAGGCCGCCGAGCTGGGCGACCGAGTCGTCGCCGAAGCCGAGGAAGATCCGGTCGTAGAGCTCGCGCGCGCGGTCGCCCTCGCCACTGTCCCAGGCCGCCCCGACGGCGGCCTCCGGCAGCGAGTCCGCGAACTCGTCGAGGAACAGCCGCCGCAGCGTCCCGGGGTAGCGGCTGTAGCGGGCGAAGAGCGCGCCCTTGACCGTCTCCGGCAGGTTCACCAGCCCGAAGACCGGCCGCTCCGGGTGCGTGACGTGGGGCGCCAGGCGGGCGCGTTCGGCGGCGGTGAGATCGTCGACGGGGTACTGCACGGGACGGGCACCGTATCGGGCCGGCCGGTCGGCCCGCCTCCGGCCGCGCCCCGGCGCCGGGGGGCCGGCCCGCGCGGCCGGCAGCCGCCGACCGAGCGGGCCCGCCGCCGACG
>NZ_AGUD01000043.1 GCF_000240225.1 Patulibacter medicamentivorans | reverse complement strand
CGGCTGGCGCTGCTGGCCGCCGAGGGCGAGCGGCCGCCGGCGGTCGAGCTGCTGCGGGCGCGGCTGGAGGCGGCGCTCGGCGGTTGAGGCGGGGCGCGGGCGGCCGCGCCGACCGCCGCGTCAGCGCTGGCCGTCGATCTCGGACAGCAGCCGCGAGTAGGGCCGTGCGCCGACCAGCGTCCGGACCGGGGCGCCGTCGCGGAACAGCATCATCGTCGGCGCCGACATGATCCCGTAGCGGGCGGCCGTCCGCTGGTTCTCGTCGAGGTCCATCGTCACCACCCGGAGGTCGTCGCGCTCGTCGTCGAGGCGCTCCAGCAGCGGCCGCATCGTGCGGCACGGCGGGCACCAGGCGGCCCAGAAGTCGACCAGCACCGGCTGCTCGGACTCGAGCACGTCGGCGACGAAGCCGTCGTCGGTGACGGCGGGCAGGCGGTGGGCGGGAGCGGCGGAGGTCATGCCCCGAGGCTGCCCGCCGACCGGCGCCGCGTCCAAGTCGCGGTCGTGATGACGTCGATCAGCGGGACCGATGTCGACGCGCCGGCCTGCCATCCTCCGCTCCAGATGGACGAGCACGACCACCAGATCGGCCTCCACGGGCTGGCGCTGCTGCGCGCCGGCGTTCGCGGCGACGCGCTCGGCGTCCACCGCCACCGGACGGTGATCGCCGAGTTGCTCGGGGATCCGCAGCAGGCCGCCTCGCGGCGCCTTCCCGAGGTCGGGGTCCAGGAGGGCTACGCGGCCTGGGCGACCAGCTACGACGAGCGCCGCAACCCGACGATCCAGGCCGAGGAGCCGGTCGTCCGCGAGCTGCTCGCCGACCGGCCGGCGGGGCTCGCGATCGACGTCGGCACCGGCACCGGGCGCCACGCCACCTGGCTGGCCGAGCAGGGCCACCGCGTGATCGGCGTCGACACGTCGCGGGCGATGCTCGAGGTCGCGCGGGGCCGGGCGCCGCAGCTGGAGTGGGTCGAGGCGGACGCCCGCGCGCTGCCGTTCGAGGACGCCAGCGCCGACATCGTCGTCAGCGGCCTGACGCTGTCGCACCTGCCGAACCTCGACGCGATCGGCGAGCTGGCGCGGCTGGTCGCCCCCGGCGGGCGGCTCGTGATCTCCAACCCGCATCCGCTCGCGACCGCCGTCCTCCACGCCCGCGCCTGGACCACGACCGCCGACGGGATCCGCGTCCAGGTGCCGGAGTGGCCGCACGCGCTGGGGGACTACGTGGCCCGCTTCGTCGCCGCCGGGTTGGTGCCGGTGGCGCTGCACGAGCCGGCGCACGGCGGCGAGGATCCGCTGCTGGAGGGGATGCCCGCGGCCGTGGTCTGGGCCGCCGACCGGCCGGCCGGCGCGGCTCCGGCCGCCGCCGGCGGTCCCGGCGCGGCCGTCGCCGCCGATCCCGACCCCGGCGCGGCCGTCCCCCGCGACCCGAGCTGAGCGGCCGGCGTGCGGCTGCAGAAGTACCTCGCCCACGCCGGCGTCGCCTCGCGGCGGGCGGCCGAGGAGATCGTGCGCGCCGGCCGCGTGACGATCGACGGCCGGACCGTCACCGATCCCGCGCGCGACGTGCCCGACGACGGCACGGCCGACGTCCTCGTCGACGGCCGCCCGGTGACACCGGTCGCCGAGACCGTCGTCTTCGCCGTCAACAAGCCGGCCGGCGTCGTCTCGACCGCCAGCGACACCCACGGCCGCCCGACCGTCGTCGGGCTGGTCCCGGCCGGCAAGCGGCGGCTCTACCCGGTCGGGAGGCTCGACGCCGAGACCACCGGCCTGATCCTGCTGACCGACGACGGGGCGCTCGCCGACCTGCTGACGCACCCCCGCTACGAGGTCCCCAAGACCTACGTCGCGAGCGTCCGCGGGGGCCGGGTCGGCGACGTGGCGCTGCGCGCGCTGCGCGAGGGCGTCGAGCTGGACGACGGCCCGACGCTGCCGGCCGAGGTCGAGCAGCCCGAGCCGGGCGAGCTGCGGATCACCCTCCGCGAGGGCCGCAAGCGCCAGGTCCGCCGGATGTGCCGCGCGGTCGGGCACCCGGTGGTGACGCTGCGTCGCGTGCGCCTGGGACCGCTCGAGCTGGGACGGCTCCGGGAGGGCCAGTGGCGGGCGCTGGACCCGCGCGAGGTGGCGGCGCTGCGGGACGCGGCGCGGCGCCCGTGACATCCGTCACGGCCGCGTCCGGACGTGCGGCACTTGCGGCGGCGGGGCCGAGGGCGGAGCATCGACGTCGATGCGGATGCCCTGGACGATGAGCGCGACGCCCGCCCGCGCCGCCTCGCCGATCGCGGCGGCCCCCGTCGCGCCGCTCGACGAGCTGGCCCAGCTCGAGGCCGACGAGGCCCGCGCCTACCCGCGGCGGCGGCGGATCCTGATGAGCTGGGTCGCCGTGGTCCTGCTGCTGATCGGGATCCCGCAGGCGGCCGACGGCTTCGGCGACCTGGCGACGGCGAGCGCGATCCTGCGGGTATCGCTCAACGTGGCGGTGATCGGCAGCGTCCTGTGGCTGCTGTGGTCGGGGTTCGTGTCCCCCGACGGCGAGCCCCGCTGGCCGCAGCCGTCGGTCGTGACGGTGCTGCTCGTCTCGGGCGGCCTGCTGGCGTCGATCGAGGACGAGGCGCTGATCGTGCCGATGGGGATCGCGATGGCGGCCGGGACGCGGCTGCCGCCGCGGGTCGCGCTCGGCGTCGTGGTCGCCTGCACCGGGCTGACCTTCGCCCAGTACGCCGGCGACTTCGGCAACGGCTTCGGGGCCGCGCTGGGCGTGGTCGGATCCGGCGTCGGCACGGTGCTCGGCCGCCGGCAGTCGCTGCTGGTCCACGAGGCCCGCTCCCAGCGGCTGGCGCTGGCCCGCGGCGCGGTCGCCGACGAGCGGCTGCGGATCGGCCGCGACATGCACGACCTGCTCGGCCACACGCTGCTGGCGATCACCGTCAAGAGCGAGCTGGCGCGGCAGCTGGTCCACGCCGATCCCGACCGCGCCACGCAGGAGATCGCCGAGGTCGAGCAGACGGCCCGCCGGGCGCTGGCCGAGGTCCGCGAGACGGTCGCCGGCTACCGCGCCCCGCGGCTGATCGAGGAGGTCGACGCCGCGACCCGGGTCGCCCGCGCCGGCGGGGTCGCCGTGGTCGCCGACGTCGCCGACCTGGAGGGCCTGCCGCGGGACGTCGAGGCGGCGCTCGGCTGGGCGGTTCGCGAGGGCGTCAGCAACGCGCTCCGGCACGCGGCCGCGCGGCGGATCCACGTACGGGTGGCCGTCGGCGATCGCGAGGCGGCGCTCGAGGTGGTCGACGACGGCCGCGGGCCGACGGCCGACGCCGCCCCGGGCAGCGGCCTGGCGGGCCTGCGGGAGCGGATCGCCGCCCTCGACGGGGCGGTCACCACCGGCGTCGGGACGACCGGCGGCTTCCGGCTGGTCGTGCGGGTGCCGCTGCTCCCCGGCGGTCCCGACCGCGGCCCGGACGACGGCACCGGGGACGGCGGCGCGCGGGAGCCGGCGCGACGCGACCTCGCGGGACGGCTGCCGGCCGCGGTCCGGCGGGTCCGCCCGACGACGATCCAGACGGACCCCTGCGCGTGATCCGGGTGCTGCTGGTCGAGGACCAGGCGATGGTCCGCGGGGCCCTGGCCGCCCTGCTGGCGCTCCACCCCGACCTCGAGATCGCCGGCGAGGCGGGCTCGGCGGAGGAGGCGATCGCGCTGCTGGAGGGGCCGCTCGCCGCCGCGCCGCCGGACGTCGCGCTGGTCGACGTGCAGCTGCCCGGGATCAGCGGGATCGACCTCGTCGGCCGGTTGCCCGAGGTCGCGCCGACGGTCCAGGCGCTGGTGCTGACGACGTTCGCCCGGCCCGGCTACGCGCGCCGGGCGCTCGAGGCGGGCGCTCGCGGCTTCCTGCTCAAGGACGCGCCGGCCGACCGGCTGGCGGTCGCGATCCGCCGGGTCCGCGGCGGCGAGCGGGTGATCGACCCCGAGCTGGCGGTCGACGCGATGACCGAGGGCCAGAGCCCGCTGACCGACCGCGAGACCGACGTCCTGCAGGCCGCCCGCGTCCACGGCACCGTCGCCGAGATCGCCGCCGCGCTGCACCTCGCGCCCGGCACCGTCCGCAACCACCTGTCGGCGGCGATCGGCAAGGTCGGCGGGCGCACCCGGGCCGAAGCGGTCCGCCGGGCCGAGGACCGCGGCTGGCTCTGAGCGGAGGGCCGACCGACCCCCGCGCGCCGACCGCGGCCGCGCCTTGCGATCATCCCGTTGATGCGTCTCCACGCCCTGCGCGGCGCGATCTCGGTCGAGCGCAACGACGCCGACGAGATCCTCTCCCGCACCACCGAGCTGATGCACGAGCTGCTCGAGCGCAACGAGCTGACCCCGGACGACGTCGTCAGCTGCCTCTTCACCGCCACGCCCGACCTGAACGCCGCGTTCCCGGCGGCCGCCGCGCGCAGCATGGGCTTCGCCCAGGTGCCGCTGATGTGCGCGGTCGAGATCGACGTGCCCGGCGCGCTGCCGAAGATCATCCGGGTGCTCGCCCACTACCACTCCGGCGACGAGCACCGCTCCCAGCACGTCTACCTGGGCCGGGCGAAGGCGCTGCGGGCCGACCTCGACAGCGCGCAGTAGCCGGGGCGGGGTCGAACCTGGCGACCGACGGTCGCCCGGCGGCGGCCGCGGGACGGCGCACGGCGGGACGACCTGGCACGATCGGGACGTGCGCCTGAAGCTCAACCGCCACGCCGAGAAGATCCCCTACTACCCGGCAGCGGGGGGCTACAACCTGCCGGACGGGGTCGCGCTGCTGGCCTCCAACGAGTGCCCGGATCCACCGCTGCCCGAGGTCGTCGCCGCGGCCGCCGGAGCGCTCCAGGCGACCAACCGCTACCCGGATCCCTCGTACCTGCCGCTGCGCCAGGCGCTGGCCGAGCACAGCGGGGTCGACGCCGAGCGGATCACCGTCGGCAACGGCTCCTGCGACATCCTGCTGGCGATCGGCGCCGCGCTGCTCGAGCCGGGCACCGAGCTGGTCCACGCCTGGCCCTCGTTCTCGGTCTACCCCCACCTGGAGGCGGCGTCCGGCGCGACCGCGGTCCGCGTGCCGCTCGACGCCGACCACCGCCACGACCTCGACGCGATGGCCGACGCGATCAACGAGCGGACCCGGCTCGTGATCGTCTGCAACCCGAACAACCCGACCTCGACCGGCGTCGGGCTGGACGCGATCCGCGCCTTCCTGGCCCGCGTGCCCGAGGACGTCGTGGTGCTGCTGGACGAGGCCTACATCGAGTTCGCCGAGCAGTACCGGCCGGCCGACTCGGTGCCGCTGCTGGACGAGCACCCGCACCTGGTGATCCTGCGGACCTTCTCGAAGATCTACGGCCTGGCGGGCCTGCGGGTCGGCTACGGGCTCTGCTCGTCGACGGAGCTGGTCGGCGCCGCCGCCCGCGTCCGCCAGCCGTTCACGGTCAGCGTCGCCGCCGTGGCCGCCGCCACCGAGGCGCTCCGCCACCCGGGCGAGATCGGCGCCCGCATCCGCCAGGCCCGCGAGTCGCGGACGGTGATCGCCGGCGGGCTGCAGGAGCTCGGGATCGTGCCCGCCGCGTCCGAGGCGAACTTCTGCTGGTTCGACCTGCCGGTCGTCGACGGCCGCGACGCCGCCGAGGTCGAGCAGCGCGTGATCGCGGGCCTCCGCGAGCAGCAGGTGCTGGTCCGCTCCGGCGGGGCGCTCGGCCGGCCCGGCGCGCTGCGGGTGACCTACGGCACGCCCGACGAGAACCAGCGGTTCCTGGCCGCGCTGCGGGCCGCGCTGTCCTGAGCGCCCGGTCGCGGCGGGTCGGCGCCCGGGGCCGGATAGGTTCCGGGCGTGCGCTCGGTCGTCCAGGACTACGTCGACTCGATCCTCGGCGGCTGCGTCGTCAACCGCTCGGGGGCGGTCGCCGACTACATCCCCGAGCTGGCGGCCGCCGACCCGGACGCGTTCGGGATCTGCATCGCCAGCGCCGACGGGCACGTCTACGAGGCCGGCGACACGCGCGTCCCGTTCACGATCCAGTCGATCTCGAAGCCGTTCACCTACGGGCTGGCGCTGAGCGACCGCGGGATCGCCGCCGTCGATGCCAAGGTCGGGGTCGAGCCCTCGGGCGACGCCTTCAACGAGATCAGCCTCGATCCGGCGTCGGGCCGGCCGCGCAACGCGATGATCAACGCCGGCGCGATCACCGCCGCGTCGCTCGTCGCGGGGGACGCGGAGCCGGAGCGGTTCGAGCGGATCCGGGCGACCTACTCGCGCTACGCCGGCCGCGAGCTGGAGCTCGACCAGGCGGTCTACGAGTCCGAGCGGCGCACCGGCCACCGCAACCGCGCGATCGGCTACATGCTGCGGACGGTCTCGATCCTGGAGGAGGACCCGGAGCCGGTCGTCGACCGCTACTTCCGCCAGTGCTCGCTGCGGGTCGACGCGCGCGACCTGGCGCTGATGGCGGCCACGCTGGCCAACAACGGCATCCAGCCGCTGACCGGCGAGCGGGCGCTGGCGCCGGAGCTGGTCGAGCGCGTGCTGAGCGTGATGACGACCTGCGGCATGTACGACGGCGCGGGCGACTGGGTCAGCGGCGTCGGGCTGCCGGCCAAGAGCGGCGTCGGCGGGGGCGTGCTGGCAGTGCTGCCGGGCCAGGTCGGGCTGGCGGTCTACTCGCCGCGGCTGGACGAGCACGGCAACAGCGTCCGCGGCGTCGAGGCCTGCCGGCGGCTGTCGCGCGAGCTGGAGCTGCACTTCCTGCACGTCTCGCGCGGGGCGCGCTCGGCCGTGCGGGCGTCGTGGGACCTGGCCGACCGGCCGTCGCGGCGGCGCCGGACCGCCGAGGAGGAGCGGGTCCTGCGCGAGCACGGGCGTCGCGCCCGGATCTACGCGCTGCACGGCGACCTGCGCTTCGCCGGCGCCGAGACGGTCGTGCGCGAGATCGTCCGCCGCAGCGACGACCTCGACCTGCTGGTGCTCGACCTGCGCCGCGTCGACGAGGTCGCCGGCGTCGCCCGCCGGATGCTGGCGGAGCTGCGCACGCAGCTGCGCGAGTCCGGCTGCGAGGTGACGATCGTCGACCCCGACGGGGTGCTGCCGGAGCCTCCGGCGGCCGCCGGAGGCGCGGACCCGGTGGCCGGCGCGGAGGCATGGCCGCCGCGGTTCGCCAGCCTCGACCACGCGGTCGAGTGGTGCGAGGACGAGCTGCTGCTGCGCCACGGGACGCCGGCCTGCCGGCTCGATCGCGTCGAGCTCGCCGAGCACCCGCTGCTGGCCGGTCGCGACCCGGCCGAGGTCGAGCGGCTGCGCCGGTGGCTGGTCCCGCGGACGGCGGCCGCCGGCGAGCGGCTGGTGCGGCGCGGCGACCCGCCCGCCGGGATCTTCCTGATCCTCTCGGGGCAGGTGACCGTCAGCGTCGACGGGCCCGACGGGCAGGCGCGCCGGATCGCGACGCTCGCGGCCGGGATGAGCTTCGGCGAGCTGGCGCTGATCGCCCGCCGGCCGCACGCCGCCGACGTGGTCGCCGACGGGCCGGTCGAGCTGCTGGTGCTGGAGCCGGCCGCGTTCGACGCGCTCGGCCGCGAGGCGCCGGCGGCGAAGCTGGCGCTGATCGAGGCGCTCGTCACCCGCGCCTTCGAGACCGACGACCGCGCGGCCCGCGCCCTGGCGACCCGGACGGCCGTGGGGGCGGCCCGGTAACACGACGTTCGCATTCCCGGCCGGCGAGCGCCCTACCGTCGGGAGGCACCATGGGCGCCTGGGGAACCGGCATCTTCGACGACGACCTCGCCGCGGACGTCCGCGGCGACTGGGAGGACGCGCTCGCGGGAGGCGACTCGCCCGAGCGCGCGACCACGCGGCTGATCGAGGACTACGCGGAGGAGATCGCCGGCGACCCGGCGATCGCCGCGGCCTTCTGGATCGCGCTGGCGGCGGTCCAGCTCGACGACGGCGAGCTCGACCTCGACGTCCGCGACCGCGCGATCGCCGCGATCGACAGCGGCGCGGACCTCGAGCGCTGGGAGACCGACGCCTTCGACGCGGTCGACCCCGACGAGGACGACGGGCCGGACGACCTCGCCGAGCGCCGCCGGGTCACCGCCGAGCTGCGCTCGCGGCTGCTGCGGGCGTCGTTGGCCGACGCGGCGTAGGCGCGGGGGCCGCGTGCGAGCGACGGCCTTGCGGAGCGCGTGAGGATCAGTCCGAGCCGACCGTCGACCCGCGCACGATCAGGTCGGTCGGGATCGTCGTCTGATCGGCCTCGCCGGGGCTGGCGATCGCCCGCACCAGCCGCTCGACGGCGGCGATGCCGATCTCGTGCCCGCGGTCGTCGAGGGTCGTGAGGGGCGGGGACGAGCGGCGGGCCAGCTCGCTGTCGGAGCAGGTCGCGACGCGCAGGTCGCCGGGGATCGAGCGCCCGTGACGGGGCGCGGCCCGCAGGACCGCCTCGGCCAGCTGGTCGACGGTCCCGTAGACCCCGTCGGGGGCGGGGCCGGACCCGAGCAGCGCCTCGGCCGCGCGGTCGGCGTCCTCCTGGGACTCCGACGCGGCCATCTCGATCCGCGGCTCGACGCCGTGGTCGGCGCACCACTGGCGGTAGCCGTCGATCGAGTCCTGCTGGAAGGAGTCGGGCGGGTCGCAGGCGATCAGGGCGGGCCGGGCGGCGCCGGTCGCGGCCAGGTGGTCGAGGACCTCGCGGGCGCCGGCGACGAAGTCGTTGTCGATCACGGGGAAGCTGCCGCGGTGGTGCCCGAGCGGCCGGCCGACGGTGACGATCGCGATGTTGCGGGCGGCCAGCTGGTCGATCAGCGGGTCGTGGGTGACCGGGTCGACGACGATCACGCCGTCGACCGACAGCCGCTCGAGCGCCAGCGGATCGGCCGGGACGACCACCAGCGCGAGGTCGTGCTCGAGCGCGGTCGCGACCGCCGCGCCGACCAGCTGGACGTAGTACTCGACGGCGCCGACGACCGTCGGCATCGGCCGGATCCCGGGCATCGTCAGCGCCAGCACGCGCGAGCGGCCTCCGCGCAGCGAGCGAGCGTGGGGATTGGCGTGGTAGCCGAGCTCGGCCGCGGTCCGCTTGACCCGCTCCCGCGTGGCGTCGGACAGCCGGCCGGTGTCGCGCAGGGCCATCGAGGCCGTCGCCACCGAGACGCCGGCCGCGGCGGCGACGTCCTTGATCGTCGGCCGCGACCCCATTGCCCTTGATTGTAGATCGCCCGCTGCTATAACGTTTCAGCACCTTACGCATGGGGTGTGGGGAAGACAGGAGGTGGAGTCCTGATGAGTTCGCGGATCTGGTGTTCCTGCGGCGTCCTGGCCGCGCTCGCGGCGGTCGTCCCGGCCGCGTCGGCGAGCGCCGTCCAGCCAGCCGACACGGTCCTGCGCAACGGCAGCGTGCTGACCGTCGACGCGCACGACCGGGTTGCTCAGGCGGTCGCGCTGCGCCGCGGCAGGATCGCCTTCGTCGGCAGCGACCGCGCGGTCCGCCGCTACGTCGGCAAGCGCACGAAGGTCGTCGACCTGCGCGGACGGACGGCGATGCCGGGCCTGGTCGACGGTCACGCCCACCCGCTCGCCGGCGGCGACATCCTCGACGACTGCGACCTCGGCAACGGCGAGGCGACGATCCCCGAGCTGCAGGCCGCGATCCGCGCCTGCGACGCGGCCACGCCGGCCAAGGACGGCGACGACTGGCTGCAGGTCTCCAACTGGAACCCGGTCGGGGTCAAGCCGGCCGGGACGGTCGTCTCGCGCCACGACCTCGACGCGATCTCGACCACGCGGCCGATCATCGTCAGCGCCTCCGACGGCCACAACGACTGGGTCAACAGCCGTGCGCTCGAGATCGCCGGGATCACCGACAGCACTCCGAACCCGTCCGACGGCGAGATCGTCCGCGACCCCGACGGCTCGGCCCGCGGCCTGCTCAAGGACGGCGCCGGCGGGCTCGTCACGGCCAAGATCCCCGGGAAGACCCTCGACGACTCGCTGGCCGACGCGCGGCGCGGGCAGCAGGCGCTCAACGCCAGCGGCGTCACGACCGCCGTCGACGCCTCCGCCGGCGAGAGCACGCTGCGCACCTGGAGCACGCTCGCCCGCCGCGGCGGCCTCGACCTGCGGCTCTCCTCGTTCCTGCGGATCGACAACAGCCAGTCGCCGGCGGACGCCTGGAGCTACGCCTCGGGGCTGAGCAAGCGCTACGCCGCGCCCGGGCTGACGATCAAGGGGGTCAAGTTCTTCCTCGACGGCGTGATGGAGTACCCGGCCCAGACCGCGGCGCTGCTGCAGCCGTACCTGGTCCAGCGCGATGGTCGCTGGACGCCGGGGACCGACCGCGGCGACCTCTACTTCGCCCAGAAGCCGCTCGACGCGCTGGTCGCGCTCTTCGACCGCAAGGGCTGGCGGATCCACATGCACGCGATCGGCGACCGGGCCGTTCGCACCGGCCTCGACGCCGTCGCTGCGGCGCGCCGGGCCAACCACTCCAGCCCCCGCAGGCTGAACGCGGCGATCGCCCACCTGCAGCTCGTCGATCCGGCCGATTACGGCCGCTTCCGGAAGCTCGGCGTCTTCGCCGACATGCAGCTGCAGTGGGGCAACCGCGACGTCTGGACCGAGGAGGCGCTGGGGCCGTTCCTCGGCCGTGAGCGCCACCAGCGGATCTACCCGGCGAAGAGCCTGATCGCGGCCGGGGCCCCGTTCGCCCAGGGCAGCGACTGGCCGGTCGACGCGCTCGACCCGTGGCTCGAACTCGAGGTCGCCAACACCCGCACGATCGACCCCAAGCGCGGCGCGCTCTACCGCAGCCGCCAGGGCATCCCGCTGCGGACGGCGATCCGCGCCCACACGATCGGGGCCGCGCGCCAGCTCGGCATGCAGGGACGGATCGGCTCGCTCGAGGTCGGCAAGGCCGCCGACGTGATCGTGCTCGACCGCGACCTGCTGCGGGTGCCGGTGACCAAGGTCAGCGACACCAGGGTCCTGCGGACCTTCCTCGGCGGGCGCACCGTCTACGCCGACTCGAAGGCCGGTCGCGCGACCGTCCGGCTGGCCCAGGAGCGGCACGAGCCCAACGGTCGCGCCCACCAGCACGACCGCGGGCGCGAGCAGCACTAGCCGCCGCGGGTGGTCGGCCGGCGCCGCGCCGGTCGACTATCGGCGGCCGCCGGGGGGCGCTCAGCCCTCGGCGCTGGCCGTGACCGGCGGCGCGACGACCGTCGCGCCCTCGTCCGCCGGGGCCGGCTGGCGGACCACCAGCATCGCCCCCAGCTGGGGGTCCGCGGCCCCGTGCAGCCGCACGCCGGCGTCGCGCAGCGTCACCAGGTGGCGGACCGCCTCGGCGGTCACCAGCTCGCCCGGCAGGACGGCCGGGATCCCCGGCGGATAGCCGCTGATCGCCTCGGCGGCGACCCGTCCGACGGCCTCCTCGGGCGCCACCGCGTCGCGTGCCGACTGGTAGGCGGCGCGCGGCGTCAGGACCGTCTCGCCCGGGACCGCGGGCGCCGGCGTGGTGCGGCGCGCGCCCGACGTCGGCCGGTTGGTCCGCAGCGCGCGCTTGAGCGCACCGGGGAACTCGCGGACCAGCGACTCCGGCGCCTGGACGCCGATCACCAGCACGACGGTCGCGTCGGTCGCCAGCTCGACGACGGTGTCGAGCTCGTCGCGCAGCCGTCGCTGGAGGTCGAGGCCGGTGTGGCCGGTGCCGCGGACATCGATCACGATCCGCAGCGGGTCGTGGGCGACGACGCCGGGGAAGGGGGCCGCGGGGTGGGCGGGCCCGACCACCCGGCAGCCGTCGATCGCGTTGATCTCGTGCGAGAGCGCGCGGACCCGGGCGATGGTCACGTCGAGCAGCCCGGCGCCGTGCGCGGCCAGCTGGCGGCGGGCGCCGTCGAGCGAGGCCATCAGCAGCGAGCTGGGGCTGGTCGAGCGCATCATCCGCAGCGCCCGCCCGACGTCGTGCTGGACCTCGGCCAGCCGCTCCGGTCCCGCTGAGCCGGGGAACGCGCCGCTGGCGACGTGCAGGATCGCGCTCTGGGTCAGGCTGCCGCCGTGCTTGTGGGTCGACGTCAGGACGACGTCGGCCCCCTGCCGCAGGGCGCTCGCCGGCAGGTCCTCGTGGAAGCCGAAGTGCGGGCCCCAGGCGCAGTCGACGAGCAGCAGCATCCCCGCCTCGTGGGCGACCCGGGCGCAGCCGCCGATGTCGGCGACCATCCCGAAGTAGGTGGGGGAGACGAGCGTGACCGCGGTCGCCTGCGGGTGCTGGCGGACGGCCTCGCGCAGCTGCTGGGGCGAGACGACCGTCGCCATCCCCAGGTCCGGGTCGTAGCCGGGGGCGACGAACCGCGGCGTCCCGCCGCTCAGCACCAGGCCGTCGACGATCGATCCGTGGCTGTTGCGCTGGACGACGATCTCGGTCCCGGTCGGGGCCAGGGCCAGCATCGTCGCGTGGTTGCCCTGGGTCGCGCCGTTGGTCAGGAACCAGCTGCGGCCGGCCCCGTAGGCGTCGGCGGCCAGCATCTCGGCCTGCTCGAACGGCGTCGGCGGGGGAGGGAGGGTCCCCCAGCTGATCGGGGTCGCGTCGACGCCCGGCATGTCCTGCGGGATGTCGAGCGCGAACGCGCTCGGCCCGATCTCGCCGATCAGCCCGGGATCGGCGCCCGGCCCGCCGGTGTGGCCGGGCACGAAGTAGCGCCGCGGCCCCCGTCGCGCGAACGCCGCGACCGCCTCGAGGTACGGCGCGCGCAGCTGGGCGGCGGGGTCGTCGATCGTCGGGCGGAAGGCGTCGGGGCGGTCGGTCATCGGGGGAGGCGGCTCACGTCGGTGGCGGGGGTCGGGACAGGGCGCCGGCGGGCGCGGCGACAGTCACCGCCCGCGGCTCGGCATGGTCAGCCGACCAGACCAACCTAGCCTCCCGCAGGGCGCCGTCGAGCGTGCGGCGCTCCAACGGGGCACCGGCCGCTTCGTGCCGTCCACCAAGGTGCCGGGGAGGATCGGCGCGGCGGAGCGCGTGTCGCGGCATCGGCCGGTGGCGAGGTTCCGGCGGACAGCGACGTCTCCGGACCGCCGCGCGTGCCGCTACAGTCCGCGGCGTGCGCGTACGGGGTCTGGGGCGAGTGGCGGGTGTTCGGGGACGGGCGGTCACGGGCCCAGGTGTGGTGCTGGCCGTGCTCGCCGGTCTGGGCGGGCCAGCCTCGGTCGCGGCCGATGCGCCGCCGGCGGTGACCCCAGCCCCCGGGCTGGAGACGACGCAGGTCGGCGGCGACGCGACGCGTCGCGGCTGGATCTCCGAAGGGGGCTTCCGTCCACCCTTCCGGCTCGCCTGGCGCTTCGATCTCGGGCGCCCGGTCGAACGGCCGGTCGTCGGCGGTGGGCGCGTCTACGTCGCGACGGGCAGCGAGCTCCTGGCGCTCGACCTGGCCAGCGGACGCGAGCTCTGGCGCGTGCCGTCGACGCTCGGCCCGCCGGTCTACGGCGGCGGTCTCGTGGTGGTCAGCGGTCAGCGACGGATGGTCGCCCGTGACGCTGCGACGGGCAGCGCAGTGTGGTCGGCCTCCCCGCCCGGCGGCCCCAAGGAGCCGCTGATCGCCGGAGATCTCGTGATCACGCAATCTCTCGGGCTGCACGCGTTCGACCTCGCGACCGGTGCTCCGCGGTGGAGCGTCGATCGCGCGCACGCCCCGATCGGGCTGCCGGCCGCCGCCGGCGATCGGGTCTACGCCGAGCATGTCGACGGGGCCTGCTCGATCGCGGCCTTCGATCGGCGTACGGGCGCCGAGCTGTGGACGCGGCCCCGTGGTTGCCCGGCCGAGGGCGGCCCGTCGCGCTACCGCCCCGTCGTCGTCCACCGGGACATGGTGCTGGCCCCGCAGCCCAAGGCCTACGAGACGCCGCTGCGCGCGCTCGACGGGGGTCCGGGCGCGGGCGCTGATGCCGACGCGTTCGCCGGCGGCATCGGGCTGCGCACCGCGAACGGTCTCGAGGCCGTCGATCTCGTCTCAGGCCGCTCCCTGTGGCAGGCGCCGCCGCGGAACGGCAGCGACGTCGTCGGGCGCCGGGCGAGGAATCCGCTGGTGATCGGCGACACGGTGGTCGACCCTCGGTTCGACGGTGCTCTTGAGGTCCGCGGACTGGCCGATGGGCGCGTCCGATGGGCCGGGTACCTACCGGCTCCGCCCCAGGGACGCGACCTCACCACGAGCACCGAGTTCAGCTTCGCCGCCGGTCGTGGCACGCTGGTGCTGCTCCGAGGCGGCGTGCTCGAGGCGGTCGCCGCGGCACCGGCCGGGGCCGGACGGGTGCCGGTGCACCTCCCACGGCGGCCGTACGCTCCCGCTCGCTCGTCGCTCACCGTGAGCGGGCGCTTTCGCCGTGGACTCCAGACACCGTTGGCGCTCGCAGTCGACGAATACCCCTACCGCGGCTTCGGGTCGGTCGGCCGCCCGACCGTGCCCGACCGGCGCGGCAACTACGCCCTCCGCCTGCGGGTCGAGCGCAACACGCGAGTGCGCGTCGTGGACACCGGTGGTGGGACCGGCCCATCCCGGACGTTCACGATCTTCGCCTACCCGAGGATCGACATGTCCTTCCGCAACCGCGGTGGCCGGGTCACGGGGCGGATCACCGTCAAGGGCTCTCCGGCCGTGCGCTTCCGCGGTCGGCGGGTGGTCATGTACCACGGGCAGGCGAGCCGCAGGCGGATGCGGCGCATCGGCAGCGGGCGGATCCAGGGACCGCGCCTCGGCACGGGTCGCGCGACAGTGCGCTTCAGGGCGATCCGCGGCGCCGGCCGGCGCGACTTCGTGTTCGCCTGCATTCCCGGCATCGATCGCGTCGGGCAGGGGCCCGCCGACGCGGTCCAGCGTCGCTGCGGCCACCCGTCGATCCGGTTCTGAGCGCGACCGGAGCGATCCCGCAAGCGGCCCTCACCAGTGCCGTCCCGGTGCCGGATCGGTGCCGCCCGCTTGCGTCGTGACGGCGGTTCGCTAGGCTCCAGCGACCGATGGCGACGACCCTCGACAGCGCTCTTGCAGCACCCGCCGCGCTGGCTCCGGTCGTCGACGTCTTCCCGCAGGGCTCCTCGTACGCGTTTTCGTATGAGTACGCCTGGCGCACCTGGCGATTTCGCTAGGCGCCCGGTCGCCACGCCCTGACGCCGCCCGCGCGGCGCGACCCGGGGCCGTGGAGCCTCGTTCCCGGGAGGCGATGACCTGGCGTCGGAAGTGCCCAACCCCACGCCGTCGGGACGGCGACGACCGTACCTTCGACCTACGTCGGACCGCCTCGACCCAGCCGTGGCGTCCCAGAGGAGCCAGCAGATGATGATCGTGATGAAGCCCGGAGCCACCGAGGAGGAGATCCAAGCCGTGATCTCCCGCGTGGAGGACGCCGGCGCGCGTCCCCACGTCAGCGTCGGGGAGGAGGTGACGTTGATCGGCGCGATCGGGATCGACCAGGCCCAGATCGAGCAGCTCGAGGAGCTGGTCGCCGAGCCGGGCGTCGAGAAGCTCGTCCCGATCTCCAAGCCCTACAAGCTCGCGTCGCGCCAGATCGCGCACGGCGGCGAGTCGACGCTCGAGATCGCCGGCCGCAGGATCGGCGGCGGCGTCTTCGCGACGATCGCCGGTCCCTGCACCGTCGAGTCGCGCGAGCAGACGCTCTCGACCGCCCGGATCATGCAGGACGTCGGGGTCCAGTTCTTCCGCGGCGGCGCCTACAAGCCCCGGACCTCGCCCTACAGCTTCCAGGGCCTCGGCCGCGACGGGCTGAAGATCCTCGCGGAGGCCAAGGCCGAGACCGGCCTGCCGATCGTCACCGAGCTGATGGACGTCCGCGACGTCGAGGCCGTCGCCGAGGTCGCCGACATCATCCAGGTCGGCGCCCGCAACATGCAGAACTACCCGCTGCTGACGGAGATCGGCCGCAGCGGCGTGGCGGCGCTGGTCAAGCGCGGGCTCTCGGCGACGCTCGAGGAGCTGCTGATGGCGGCCGAGTACATCCTCAAGGAGGGCAACCCGAACGTCCTGCTCTGCGAGCGCGGGATCCGGACCTACGAGACGGCGACGCGGTTCACGCTCGACATCGCGGCGATCCCGGTGCTCAAGGAGCAGACGCACCTGCCGGTGGTGGTCGATCCGTCGCACGCCGCCGGTCGCCGCGACCTGGTGCTGCCGCTGTCGATGGCCGCCGCGGCCGCCGGCGCCGACGGGATCATCGTCGAGACGCATCCCGAGCCGGAGAAGGCGGTCTGCGACGGCCCGCAGCAGATCCGGGCCAGCGAGTTCGGCGACTACCTGCGCCAGGTCGAGGCGGCCGCCGCGCTCGCCGGCCGCGTGCCCGCCCCGGTGGCCGTCTGATCCACGCCACGACGCGAGCAGGCGAACGTCGATCGAACGACCCCCGGCGGGGAACGGACGTTCGTCCAGGTCGATCCGGCGGCGTAAGCGCGCCGCCGGATGCTCCGTCAAACTCCCGCTCCCGTGAACGTCCGCTTCGATCCCTCCGGCCCGCTCAAGGGCCGCCTGACCCCGCCCGCCGACAAGTCGATCAGCCATCGGGCGGCGATCGTCGGCGCGATGGCGACCGAGCCGGTCACGATCACCGGCTACCTGGCGGCCGAGGACACGCTCTCGACGCTGAAGGCGGTCCAGACGATCGGGGCCCTGGTCCAGCGCGAGGGCGACCGGGTGACCGTCCGCGGCACCGGCCTGCGCGCGGCCGAGGCCCACGGCGAGACGATCGACGTCGGCAACGCCGGCACGCTGATGCGGCTGCTGCCCGGCTGGCTCGCGGGCCAGGAGGGGCGCTCGTTCACCTTCGACGGGGACAGCTCGATCCGCAAGCGCCCGGTCGACCGGATCGCGGTCCCGCTGCGCCAGATGGGCGCCGTGATCGAGGCGACCGACGACCGGCTGCCGCCGTTCACCGTCCACGGCCAGCGGCTGCGGGGGATCCGCTACGAGCTGCCGGTCGCCTCGGCTCAGGTCAAGAGCTGCGTGCTGCTGGCCGGGATGATCGCCGACGGCGAGACGACCGTCGTCGAGCCGGTCGCCAGCCGCGACCACACCGAGCGGCTGCTGTCGCGGCTCGGCGTGCCGCTCTGGCGCGACGGCGACGCGATCACCGTCGGCCACGTCGACGAGCTGACCGTCGAGGACATCCACGTCCCCGCCGACATCTCCTCGGCCGCGTTCCCGATCGCCGCCGGCGTCCTGGTCAAGGGCTCGCGGCTGCTGCTGCGGGACGTCGGCGTCAACTGGACCCGCGCCGGGTTCCTCGACGTCCTCGACCGGATGGGCGCGATCGTCGTCGGCGAGCGCGAGCGGCGTCGTGACGGCGAGGTCCCCGGGCACGAGCCGACGGCCGACCTCGACGTCGCCCACGGGCCGCTCAAGGGGACGGTCGTCGAGGGCGACGAGGTTCCGCTGCTGATCGACGAGCTGCCGCTGGTGGCGCTGCTCGGCTGCTTCGCGGAGGGCGAGACGATCGTCCGCGGCGCCGAGGAGCTCAAGCACAAGGAGTCCGACCGGATCGCGACCGTCGTCGACGGCCTGCGCGGCCTCGGCGCCGAGATCGAGGCGACCGACGACGGCTTCGTCGTCCAGGGCACCGGCGGCATCCGCGGCGGCACGATCGAGGCCCACGGCGACCACCGGCTGGCGATGCTGGGCGCGGTCGCCGGCCTGGCCTCGCGCGAGGGCGTCGAGGTGATCGGGATGGAGGCCGCCGAGGTCTCCTACCCGGCGTTCGGCGACGACATCGCGCGGCTGCAGCGGCGCTGACCGGCCGCCAGGCCGCGGTCTCAGGCGCCCGCCGCGTCGGCGCTCGAGGCCGTCCCGCGAGTGCGGTCCGGCCCGTCGACCAGCGGATGCGCCAGCTCGTCGGCACGCAGCCGCAGGCCGAACAGGACGGCCAGGGCGACCGCGGCGCAGCCGACCCCGGTGGCGACGAACACCGGGCCGAGGCCGACCAGCTCGGCCGCCGGACCGGCCAGCGCCATCGAGATCGGCATCAGCGCCAGCGAGACGAACCAGTCGAGGCTGGCGACCCGCCCCTGCAGCCGGGCGGGCACGCGTCGCTGGAGCAGGGTGCCCCAGATCACGCCGCCGCCCGCGTCGCAGACGCCGACGACGAACGCGACCAGCGCCATCGCCCAGAGCACGTGCAACCAGCCCATCAGGGCCATCGGCAACGTCCCCAGGCCCCACAGCAGCAGCATCGCCGTCATGTAGCGGTGGGGGAAGGGGCGCGAGGCCACGAGCACGGCGCCGAGCGCCGAGCCGATCCCGTAGACGGCCAGCACCAGGCCGAACTGCGCCGATCCGCCGCCGGTCTGGTCGCGGACGGCGAACGGCAGCAGGACCTCGATCGGGCCGAGCACGAACAGCACCGCCACGCAGGCGAAGAGCAGCGTGCTCCAGAGCCACCGCTGGCCGGTCATGTAGCGCCAGCCCGCCCGCATGTCGGCCAGCATCGAGGCGCCGCCGGTGCCCTCCTCGTGGGGCGGCAGCGCGACCGTCCCGATCGCGGTCAGGCAGAGCACCGAGATCACGTAGGTGCCGCCGTTGGCGAGCATCGCGGTGCCCGGATCGGCGACGCCGACCAGGACGCCGCCGAGCGCCGGTCCCGCGGCTTGCAGCGCCAGCGGCCGGATCACGCCCTCCAGGCCGTTGGCGGCCAGCAACTCGTCCTCCGGCACCAACTGCGGCACGAGGGCGGTGAAGGCGGGCACGAAGAACGCCTCGGCGGCGCCGATCAGCAGCGCGCCGAGCGCCATCTGCCAGAGCTCGAGCAGCCCGGTCACGGCCAGCGCGCCGAGCGCGACGGTCGCCGCCACCCGCACCAGGTCGGCCAGGACCATGATCCGGCGCCGCGAGACGCGGTCGGCGACGACGCCGCCGAGCAGCACGCAGCCGACCAGCCCGACGCTGTAGAGCGTCGCCACCAGCGACAGCTGGAGCGGCCCGCCGCCGAGCTCGATCACCTGCCAGGCGACCGCGACCAGCCACAGCCCGTCGCCCAGCAACGACACCGCGAGCCCCGCCCAGAGCAGCCGGAACGGCCGCCGCCGTAGTGGTCGCAGAGCGCGCACGCCAGCAGTATCGGAGGTGGACGGCGGCGCCGCGCCCGCGGGCGACGGCCGGTGGCCGGGTTCGAGTCCGCGCCGCGCGCCCCGGGGTCAGCGGCCCGGCGACGCTTCCGACGGGTCCGGGCCCGGTCGCACCGTGTAGCTGATCGGCCAGATCGCCCAGATCCCGAGGATCAGGCTCAGCCGCTGGATCCACGCGACGAGCGCCTCGGTCCGGGAGCTGTCGCCGACGATCGCGATCGCCGCCAGCAGCAGCGAGCAGCTGACCGCCCAGGCGATCGCGGCGCGCCCGAACGACCGCCACTCGTGGCGGACCCGCTCGGGGCCGGACTTCGCGACCGGGATCGGAGCCGGCCCGCCGGCGAAGTGGTGGGCGAAGCGGACGTCGGCCCAGCGGACGAGACTGGCCCCGAACGCCAGCGAGAACCCGACGTAGGCCGCGGCCAGCCCGTGCGGGGCCTCGGCGATCGCGCCCCGGTGCAGGTCGATCACGGTCGCCGCCAGCAGCAGCAGGTCGCAGACCGGCAGCAGCAGCAGGACGACCGCGCCGGCGCGTGGCCGGCCGAGGACGTAGCGCAGGGTCAGGCCCCAGGCGAGCAGCACCCAGAAGGCGATCTCGCAGACGGCGATCAGCGTGACGAGCATCCTCCGACAGCGTGGCGGCCGAGCGGCCCCGTGCCATCGGCCGGCGGGTTGAAGCGCGGACCGCCGAACGGGGGAGCGGGCGCCCCGGCAGGGGCCACCGAAGGGAGGACCGCGGCACCGCCGGCGCGCGGGGCGGATCGGTCCCGCCCCGCGAGGCCGATCCGCCGCGCGCGCCGGGGGACCCCGTCCCGGGCGGCCCCGCCGTCTATCCTCGCCCCGATGCTCGTCGCGATCGACGGCCCGGTCGGGGCCGGCAAGTCCACCGTCGCGCGGGCCGTCGCCCAGCGCCTCGGGTTCACGTACCTGGACACCGGGGCGATGTACCGCTGCGTCGCGCTGGCGGCGATCGAGGACGAGGCGGCCGACCACGTGCGCGACGTCGCCGTCCTCCACATCGACTTCGAGGGCGACCGGGTGCTGCTCGACCACAGCGAGGTGACCGAGGCGATCCGGGCGCCCGAGGTCAGCCGCCGCTCCTCGCAGGTCGCCGCCGACCCGCACGTCCGCGAGGCGCTCGTCGACCGCCAGCGCAAGCTGACCGAGCGCGGCGACTGGGTCGCCGAGGGCCGCGACATCGGCACCGTCGTCCGGCCCGACGCGGAGCTGAAGGTCTTCCTGACCGCCAGCGACGAGGAGCGCGCCGCCCGCCGCGCGGCCCAGACCGGGCGCGGGCTGGAGCAGGAGCTGGCGGACCTGCGCGAGCGGGACCTGCGGGACCGGACCCGCGAGGCCTCGCCGCTGCGCCGGGCCGAGGACGCGGTCGAGCTGGACACGACCGGGCTCGCCTTCGAGCAGGTCGTCGAACGGATCGCGGCGCTGGTCGCCGAGGTCCGGCAAGCTGCGAACCGGGAGCGGACATGAGGCAGATCGCGATCGTCGGCTACCCGAACGTCGGCAAGTCGAGCCTGATCAACCGCCTGACCGGTCGCCGCGAGGCGGTCGTCCACGAGCGTCCCGGGGTCACCCGCGACCGCAAGCACATGGCCGCCGAGTGGAACGGCCGCGAGTTCGAGCTGGTCGACACCGGCGGCGTCGACGCCCTCGATCCCGACCCGATGGCCTCGGAGATCCTGGGCCAGGTCCGGGCCGCGCTGACGACCGCCGCGCTGGTGGTGTTCGTCGTCGACGCCAAGGCCGGCGTCCGCCCCGGCGACGAGGAGCTGGCCGACATCCTCCGCCGCTGGGACGGTCCGGTGATCGTCGCCGCCAACAAGATCGACGTCGCCCAGGACATCCCCAACGCCGCCGAGTTCCACCGCCTGGGCCTCGGCGAGCCGATGCCGGTCTCGGCCGCCCAGGGCCTCGGCACCGGCGACCTGATGGACCGGATGGTCGAGGAGCTGCCGGAGGGCGACGAGGACCCCGACGAGCGCGACACCCTGCGGCTGACGATCATCGGCCGGCCGAACGTCGGCAAGTCGACGCTCTTCAACCGCCTCGTCGGCGACGAGCGGGTGATCGTCTCGGACGTCGCGGGGACGACCCGCGACGCGATCGACCTGCCGATCGAGATCGACGGCCGCCGGGTCGTGATCGTCGACACGGCCGGCATGCGGCGCCAGGCCAAGGTCACCGAGTCGGTCGAGTACTACACCGTCCTGCGCTCGCAGCAGGCGGTCGAGCGGGCCGACGTGGCGATCGTCGTCTGCGACGCCGCCGACGGGGTCACCAGCCAGGACTTCCGGGTCGCCGAGCTGGCGATGAAGGGCGGCTGCGCGACGCTGATCGTGCTCAACAAGTGGGACGAGCACAACCTCTCCGACGACGACCTGGCCCACGAGCGAGCCAAGGTCCAGCAGAAGCTGCGGCTGCGGCCGCGGGTGCTGACCGCCAGCGCCCTCACCGGCCGCAACGTCCAGCGGGTGATCGCCGAGGCGCTCGCGCTCGGCGACAAGCGCAAGGGCCGGATCCCGACCAGCCAGCTGAACCGCTTCCTGGCCGAGGCGCTCGAGGCGAAGCAGCCGCCGGCGATCCGCGGCCACCGGCTGAAGATGCTCTACATCAGCCAGGTCGGCGAGGAGCCGCCGCGGTTCGCGATCTCGGTCAACGACCGCAACCGGGTCGTCCGCGACTACGCCTACTTCATCGAGAACCGGCTGCGAGCCCGCTTCGGGCTCGACGGGATCCCCGTGATCATCGACTTCAACGAGCGCAACACGCGCCGCAGCGAGGTCGGGTACGGAGCCCGCCCGCCCCGCCCGCCGCTTCCGCCGCGCGACTAGGCGCGGGCCTGGCCGTGCAGCGGCGCGAGGATCCGTGGGACCAGGTCCGGGCCGCCGAGGCCGGTCGGACCGGGCGCCGCCGCGGTCCGCTGCCGTTGCTGCTGCTTGCGCTGGCGGCGGTCGTCGCGATCGTGCTGGTGCGCGGCTGCGGCGGCGAGCCGGCGGCGACGCCGACGCCGTCGCTGAACCTGGTCCCCGACGACGCGCTGGTCACGATCCACGTCTCGACCGACCGCGAGCGCTCGCCGGTGGCGACCCTCGAGCGGCGGCTGCGCGGCTTCCCCGGCTGGGCCGCGCTGCGGGCCCGCCTGCTGCGCGGGCTCTCGCCACCGGGCTGCGAGCGACCGGTCAGGAGGATCGCCGGTCGCGAGGCAGCGCTGGCGATCGTGCCGACCGGCGGCCAGCGCGCCGCGTCGCTGATCCTCGTCGACACCGGCCGCGAGCACCGGCGGGCGGAGCCGGTCCGCTGCGGGGCGAACGAGGCGCGCTACCTCGGGCGCTTCCTGGTCATCACCACGCCGACGGTGATGGACCGCGTGCGGCTGCTGAACGAGCGCCGCAAGGTTGGGCGCACCACCGGGTCGCTGGCGGCGCTGCCGCTGCACCGGCAACTGGTCGGCGGGCTGCCGGCGGACCGGGTCGCCGACCTCTGGCTCTCGGCCACCGGGGTCCGGCGGGTCCTCGCGCCGCGGGCCGGCGTCCTGGGAGCGCTGGCGGTGCTGCTGGACCGCCCCTCGCTGCAGGCGGTCGCCGTCTCGCTCGGCCCGCGCTCGGACGGGGCGCGGATCGTGGTCCGCTCGCGCGGCGCGGCGGCCGGCCGCGCGTCGTCGCCGCCGCCGGCGACGAGCGCCGCCCCGGCGACGGCCGTCGGGACGGTGCTGACCGCCGATCCGCTCGGCGCGCTGCAGCGGCTGCTGGCCGTCACCGGCGATCAGCCGACCAAGACGCTGCTGCAGCGGCTCGGGACCGTCGCGGGGCAGGTCGACTCCGCCACGGGCGGGCGCCTGCGCCACGATCTGGTCGACGCGATCCGCGGGCCGTCCGAGCTGGTCCTGCTGCCGTCGGCCGGATCGCGGGGGTCGGCGATGGCGCTGGCCGTCCCGGTGACCGACGGCGCCCGCGCCGGTGCGATCCTGCGCCTGCTCCAGCAGCGGGCCGTCTCGCAGCTCGGGCCGGCCGGTCGCGCCGGCCGCTTCGTCCGCGGCTCGATCGCCGGGCGCGTCTCCTGGACCGGCCGGATCGGGGCGGGCATGCGGCTCGGCTACCTGATCGACGGCGACCGCGTGATCGCCTACACCAGCCGGGCGGCGGCCGCCGCGCTGCTCTCGTCCGGCCCGCGCGCGTCGGCGACCGAGGGCTGGCGGAGGACCGTGGGGCAGCCCCGTAAAGCCGGGATGTCGATAGGGTTTCTCGACTTCTCGCAGCTGCTGCGGATCGCCGAACGTACCGGCCTCGCGACCCTCCCCGAGTACCGGTCCGCCAGGTCCGACCTCGCCCGGGTGCGCGCGGTCGGTATGGTCTCGCGGGCCCAGGGCGGCGAGACGACCGCCGAGATCGACCTCTGGATTCCATGACCCAGTACGCCGACAACGAGTACCTGTTCACCTCGGAGTCCGTCTCCGAGGGCCACCCCGACAAGGTCGCTGACCAGATCTCGGATGGCGTCCTGGACGCGGTACTCGCCAACGACTCCAACCCCGAGAAGGCCCGCGTGGCCTGCGAGGTCCTGGTCAACACGGGCCTGGTCGTCGTCTCGGGCGAGATCCGCACCGACGCCTACATCGACGTCCAGCAGGTCGCCCGCGACACGATCAAGGGGATCGGCTACACGCACGGCGACCTCGGCTTCTCGTTCGACTCGTGCGCCGTCCTGAACGCGATCGACCCGCAGTCCGCGGACATCGCGCAGGGCGTCGACGACGCCAGCGAGCACAAGGGCGGCAGCTCCGACGAGTTCGACCTCGAGGGCGCCGGCGACCAGGGCATCATCTTCGGCTACGCCACCAACGAGACGCCGGAGTACATGCCGGTCGCGATCCAGAACGCGCACCGCCTGGCCGAGCGCCTGGCGCAGGTCCGCAAGGCCGGCGAGCTGGACTACCTGCGTCCCGACGCCAAGACCCAGGTCTCGGTCCGCTACCGCGACGGCAAGCCGGTCTCGATCGACAAGCTGCTGATCTCGACCCAGCACTCCGAGGACGTGCTGGACCAGGCGCAGATCAAGGCCGATCTGTGGGAGAAGGTCGTCAAGCCGACCCTCCCGGCCGACCTCTACGACGAGAACACGCTGCTCGGCGAGTTCCTGGTCAACCCGACCGGGCGCTTCGTCATCGGCGGTCCGGTCGGCGACACCGGCCTGACCGGCCGCAAGATCATCGTCGACACCTACGGCGGCGCCGCCCGTCACGGCGGTGGCGCGTTCTCGGGCAAGGACTCCTCGAAGGTCGACCGCTCGGCGGCCTACGCGACCCGCTGGGTGGCCAAGAACGTCGTTGCGGCCGGCCTCGCCGACCGCGCCGAGATCCAGGTCTCCTACGCGATCGGCGTCGCGCAGCCGATCTCGATCCTGGTCGAGACCTTCGGCACCGAGAAGGTCAGCCACGCGAAGATCGAGGCGGCCGTCCGGTCGGTCTTCGACCTCCGCCCGCTGGCCTACCGCCGCCACCTGAACCTCTTCCGGCCGATCTTCCAGAAGACCGCCGCCTACGGCCACTTCGGCCGCGAGGACCCGGACTTCACGTGGGAGAAGCTGGACAAGGTCGACGCGCTGCGCGAGGCCGCCGGCCTCTAGCCAACGCCGTACGAGCTGCGACTGCGAAGGGCGTCCTGCGGGGCGCCCTTCGTCGTCGCGGGCGGGGCTTGCGCGGCGGGACGGTCGCTGCCAGACTCTTTACTATGGCTCGTCCGGTAAAGAATCGCCCGCGGGTGGCCGGTGGATCTCGGGTCTCCAGCAAGCATCAGGTCACGATCCCCGCGGCCGCGTTCGCTGCGGCGGGGCTCCGTGAGGGGGACGCCGTGCGGTTCGAGGTCGACGGTCCCGGCCGGCTGATCGTCACGCGGGAGGCGGACGTCCTCGACGAGTTCAGCGGAGCGCTCAGCGGTGGCGCGGACCTTCGCGCCGAGATCGAACGTCTGCGCGACGAGTGGGACTGACGCTGCTCGACAGCAGTGCGATCGCCGCGCTCCTGCGGCGTGGCGACCTGCTGCACGCCGCTGCCGATGGCGCCGTTCGCGATGCCGCGCGGCGGGGAACGATCGCGGTTTCGGTGATCACGATCGCCGAGGTCCTGACGGGTGCCCAGATCGGGCATCACGAGGACTCCCTGGTGCGGCAGTTCTTCCAGCGCGCTGTTCCGACGCACTATCCGGTCGACGACGAGGTTGCCGTCGCGGCCGCTGCCCTGCGCGGTCGCGTTCGCTCCTTGCGCCTTCCCGACGCCCTGATCCTGGCGACGGCCGATCTGCACGCCGACGCGGTGATCACCGGCGACGCGCGCTGGGCTTCCGTCGAGGGGCTCGCCTGCGACGTCCGGCTGCTCAGCGCCTGACGCGTCCGACGGTTCGCCGGCCGACCTCGAGTGCTGCTACGCCCCCCCCGGCTGCGCTACGGCTGATCGAGGTCGCGCTCGCCGCGCGGCCGGTCGTCGCGCGCCGCGGGGTCGTCGTAGCCGCCGCGCTCGTAGCGGCTGCGGACGCTGGCGTCGGCCTCCGCCTCGGCGATCGCCGCCTTGCGGCGCTCGGACTCCAGCGCGTCCCGCTGCGCGGTGTCGACCAGCCGCACCAGGCCCTGCGGCCGTGGGACACCCTCCATCCGGAAGCGCGAGCCGTCGTCGCCGGCGGTGTCGTAGTCGACGGTCCCGATCATCAGCAGCCGCTGCGCGACCGACTGGTTGACGGTCACGTTCTGGATCCGGTCGAGCCGCGTCTCCTGCAGCTCCTTGCTGATCAGGCCCTCGCGGACGTGGATCCGGTGGGTGGTGATCACGTACTTGGTCCGCGAGCGCTCCAGCCACAGCAGGACCACGGCCACCACGGCGACCGCGATCCCGACCAGGATCCCGATCCAGTCGGGATCGACGGCCAGGAAGACGATCGCGCCGACCAGGATCGCCGCCACCAGCGCGCCGAGATGGAGCGTGAACTGGCTGCGCCACGACGGGCTCTGGGCGTACAGGATGCGCTCGTCGGCGTGGAGGTCCATGGCCGCGACGATACCCCCTGGGGCGGCAGCTGACACGGGGCGGAACGGCCGAACGGGCGGGCTCGGCCGCGGTCGGGCCGTCGCCGACGCCGACGAGCGGGCGACGTCGCGGACGCTGACCGACCGGAACGTCGCGGCGCTCGCCCGGATCGCCGCCGGCCACGCGCCCCGCCGTCGCTCCTGCGACGATCGATCGGTGCCAGCCGTCGCCCGCGTGGAGCCGCTCGTCACGGCCCGCGCGGTCCGCGGCCCGTTCGACTACCTGCTGCCCGACGGCTGCGACGTCGGCAGCGTCGTCGAGATCCCCTTCGGCCGTCAGCGGCTGCGCGGGGTGATCACCGAGCTGGCCGAGCGCTCGGAGCACCGGCTGAAGGCCCCGAGCGCGGTCCTCGACGTCTCGCTGCCGCCCGAGCTGGTGCGGCTGGCGCTGTGGATGGCCGACGACGTGGTCTCGACCCGCGCCCGCTGCCTGGAGCTGCTGCTGCCGCCCGACGGCGTCGGCGAGCGGATCCGCCTGTGGGCCGAGCGGGCGGGCGAGGCCGCGGTCGATCCGGCCGCCGACGACCCGGACGCCGAGCGCTATCCGGGCGTCCGCCTGACCGCCAACCAGCGTGCGCTGCTCGACCGCCTGCCCGGCTGGACCGGCGACGACCTGCAGGCGCTGCGGCGGCTCGAGGGTCGCGGCCTGGTCACGATCGAGCCTCGCGGCCACGGTCGCCGCCCGGACCACGTGGCGCTCGGCGCGGCGGCCGGGGCGCCGGTCCTCAACCCCGATCAGCTGCTGGCGGTCCAGCGGCTCGAGGACGCGCTGCGGGGGGCGGGGGGGACACCGGGTCCCGGCGAGGACCGCTTCCTGCTCCACGGGGTCACCGGCTCGGGCAAGACCGAGGTCTACCTGCAGGCCGCCCAGCGAGCGCTGGCGATGGGACGCACGGCGCTGGTGCTGGTGCCGGAGATCGCCCTCACCCCGCAGACCGTCGCCCGCTTCCGCTCGCGGCTGGGGGAGACCGTCGCCGTCCTGCACTCCGGGCTCTCCAAGGGCGAGCGCCGCGACGAGTGGTGGCGGCTGCGGCGGGGCGAGGCGCGGATCTGCGTCGGCCCGATGTCGACCGTCTTCGCGCCGGTCTCCGACCTGGGGCTGGTGATCGTCGACGAGGAGCACGACTCCGCCTACAAGCAGGACGGCGACCCGCGCTACGACGCCCGCCGGGTCGCCGCCTGGCGGGCCCGCGAGAACGGCGCCGTGCTGGTCGTCGGATCGGCGACCCCGCGGCCGGAGTCGTGGAACGCGCTGCGGCGGATCGGGCTGCCGCGGCGAGCCGACGGGGGCGAGATGCCGGCCGTCCGCCTGGTCGACGTGCGAGGGATCCGGACGGTCCTGCAGCGCGAGGTCCACCAGGCCCTGACCGACGCCCGCAAGGCGATCGTGCTGCTCAACCGGCGCGGCTGGGCGACCTGGCTGGAGTGCGCCGACTGCGGCCACAGCTGGGAGTGCCCGAACTGCGACGTCTCGCTGGTGCTGCACCGCGGCAGCGGCGTCCTGCGCTGTCACCACTGCGGCCACGTCGAGCACCCGCCGCGCCAGTGCCCCGCCTGCGGGTCGGTCTCGGTCGGCCAGCACGGCCTCGGCACCGAGCAGCTGGCCGACCACCTGCCGGGCCACGTCTTCCGGCTCGACGCCGACGTCCGCGACCGCAGCGGCGTCCTGCAGCGGTTCCAGGAGGCCGACCACGGGATCCTCGTCGGGACCCAGATGATCGCCAAGGGCCACGACTTCCCCGACGTCGAGCTGGGGGTCGTGGTCGACGCCGACGCGACGCTGCGGTTCCCGGACTTCCGCAGCCAGGAGCGGACGTTCCAGCTGGTCGCCCAGCTGGCCGGTCGCGCCGGCCGCGGCGGCGGTCCCTCCGGTGCGCGGGCGAGCGTCCTGGTCCAGACCCGCTCGCCGGAGGACCGCGCCCTGCGCCACGCCGCCCGCCACGACGCCCACGGCTTCCTCGTCGAGGAGCTGGAGCGCCGCCGCCAGCTCGACTACCCGCCGTTCTCGACCCTGGTGCGGGTGATGTGCGAGCACGAGGACGAGGATCGCGCCCAGGCCGCCGCCAGCGTCCTGCGCGAGCGGATGCCGGAGGGGACGCTCGGCCCGGTGCCGGTCTTCCGCCGCCAGGGCCGCTTCCGCCGTCAGCTGCTGCTGAAGGCCGCCCACCGCGGATCGGCCGTCGCGGCGGTCCGCGCGGCGGTCGAGAGCGTCGTCGGGACGCCCGGGGCGCGGGGCCTGGTGCTGGCGGTCGAGGTCGACCCGCGGTGAGCGACGGTCCCAGCCGCTCCCGCCCGCGCCCCGCGGGGATCGCGCGGCCGCCGTCCCTCGCTACCCTGGATCGTCGATGGCCGACGTCGAGACCCACCAGGAGAGCCCCCAGATCGAGGCCGCCGCGGACGCCCGCCGGCGGGCGGCGCTGCAGGCGATCCGCCAGTGGGGCGACCCGGTCCTGAAGACGCGGGCGCGCGACGTGACCGTCTTCGACCAGGCGCTGCGCGAGGAGCTCGACGTGATGGGCCAGCTGATGCACGACGCCCGCGGCGTCGGGCTGGCCGCCAACCAGGTCGGGACGCTGCACCGGGTGCTGGTCTACGCGGTCGACGGCGGCGAGGGCCCGGTCCGCTCGCTGGTCAACCCCGAGATCGAGTGGCGCGGCGACGAGGTCGAGGTCGGCCAGGAGGGCTGCCTGTCGCTGCCCGGCGTCGGGGTCGACGTCGAGCGCACCGTCCACCTGCGCGTCCGCGCCCAGGACGGCTTCGGCGAGTCGATCGTGATCGAGGCCTCGGGCTTCGAGGCCCGGATCATCCAGCACGAGATGGACCACCTGGACGGCGTCCTGATCCTCGACCGGGCCGCTCGGGACCAGCGCAAGCAGGCCCTCCGGAGCCTGCGCGCCGCCATCGGCGACGCGGCATGAGCGACGCCGCGACCGACACCGCCCCGCGCACCGTCCTGCTCGGCACCAGCTGGTTCGCCGCCGACCTGCTGCGGCTGCTGGCCGCCGCCGGCCACGCGCCGGCGCTGGTCGTGACCCGGCCGGACCGGCCCGCCGGCCGCGGCCGCAAGCTGACGCCGCCGCCGGTCGCCGAGGCCGCCCGCGAGCTGGGGATCCCGCTGTTCCAGCCCGACCGGATCGACGAGCCGGCGTTCGCGCGGATCGCCGAGGCGCGGCCGGACGCGGTGCTCGTCTGCGCCTACGGGGCGATCATCCGCGAGCCGCTGCTCTCCGCCTTCCCGATGCTCAACGTCCACCCGTCGCTGCTGCCGCGGTGGCGCGGCGCGGCGCCGGTCGAGCGGGCGATCATGGCCGGCGACCGCGAGACCGGGGTCAGCATCATGGGCGTCGTCGAGGAGCTCGACGCCGGCCCGGTGTACCTGCAGGAGACCGAGCCGATCGCCCCCGACGACAGCTACGGGACGCTCGCCCCGCGGCTGGTGGAGCTGAGCGCGAAGCTGCTGGTGCGGGCGCTCGAGGCCGGGCCGGCGACGCTGCCCGCCACCCCGCAGCCCGACGACGGCGTGACCTACGCCGAGAAGATCGCCGCGGCCGACCGCGACCTCGACCCGGCCGCGCCGGCCCGGGTCCGCCACGACCACGTCCGCGCGCTGGCGCCGCACATCGGCGCTCGGCTGCCGCTGCCCGACGGGTCCAAGCTCGGCGTCCTGCGGACCCGGATCGACGAGGACGGCGAGCTGGAGCTGCTCGAGGTCCAGCCTCCGGGCGGCCGTCCGATGGCCTACGCGGACTACCTGCGCGGCCAGGCCAACCGATGAGCGATCGCGAGCTGCCCAAGCGCGGATCCGGCCGGCCGGACCGCTGGGAGCGCCGTCCCAACCGCGGGCCGGCCCGGACCGGCAAGCCGGGGGAGGGAGCGCGCGCCGATCGGCCCGCCGGCCGCGACGGCGGCGGCGGTGGCGAGGAACGCCCCGGCGGCGATCGGCCGCGACCGAGCGCACCGGCCCCCGC
>NZ_AGUD01000044.1 GCF_000240225.1 Patulibacter medicamentivorans | reverse complement strand
GTGGTCGCGGGAGCGGTGACGACCGCCACCGCGAGCGCGCCGGCGACCGCCACGGCTGCGCGCAACCGGCTCAGCCGGTCACCCCGCCGCCGCGCACCGGCGCCCGCAGGATCCGGATCGGCGCGCTGGCCTGGGCGTCCCGCACGCCGGCCGCGCGGCCGGTCGCCCGCGTGGTCACCCGACCGGGCCGGTTGAGGGCGCGAGCGCGGTAGCCGAGGGTCACGGCCTGGCCCGGCTTCAGGGTCCCGATCGTCCAGCAGCGGCGGCCGCCGACCAGCTTGGCCTTCGGCGTCGCCGAGACGAAGCGCATCCCCGCCGGCACCCGCTCGCAGACCACGACGCCGGTCAGCGTCCGGTTGGTCCGGTTGGTCACGCGGAGCCGGACCCGCGTGCTGCGCCCGGGCCGCAGCGTCGGCGTGAGGACCCGCTTCGACAGGGTCAGCGCGCCCTTCGGGGCCGGGTCCTCCGGCACGGTCGGCGGCGGCGCCTGCACGACGTAGGTGCGGGTGACGGTCCGCTCCTGCCCGAGGGCGTCCCGGACCTTCGCGGTGATCGTGTACGTGCCGGGCGTCGCCGTCGGCACCGGGTCACCGTCCTTCAGCGGCACGCTGCTGCCGTCCGGCAGGGTGACCGTCGCGGTGCAGCTCTCGATCGCCGCGGTCGCGGCGCAGCCGTAGCGGCCGGGGACGCTGGTCCCGGTCACGATCGGGGCGTCGGGCCCCGGACCGCTGATCGCCACCGTCGGCGGCCCGTGGAAGCGGATCTCGGCCGGGCCCTGCGGCAGGTCGATCCCGCGGTGCGAGGTGATCTGGTCGGGGCCGTTGGCGTAGGTGCCGGCCGCGTCGGCGACGACGGCCAGCTCGACGAAGCAGGAGGCGTCGCCCTGCTTCAGCAGCCCGCCGACCTCGATCGCGCCGCCGCCCGCGGGCGCGTCGACGTCGACCCCGGAGGCGCTGGTCGGCTCGCCGGTCGCGTCGCGGCACTGCACGTCGAGGTCCGGGTCGGCGGCGACCTTCAGCCCGCTCGCCAGCGTGTCGACGAACGACCAGCCGTCCTTCTCGGCGAGGTCGCTGGTGTTGGTGACCGTCAGCCGCAGGCGGCCGGTCGCGCCCGCCAGCAGGTCGCCTTCGACGAACTCCTTGTCCAGCCGCGGCGTCGCGTCGAGGATCTGGAGGTTGTCGACCGCGGCGTCGTTGCCGCCGCCCGAGCCGTTGGCGTTACGCAGGCGGACCCCGACGCGGGCGCCGGAGAAGAAGATCCCCCGTGCGCTGAAGTTGCGCTTGATCCGGGCGCCGCCGACCGCCTGGAAGGGCGCGGCGCAGCCGTTGATCGCCGGCCCGGTCGGAATCACCTGGTCGACCGGCTCGGCGCCGTCGGGGTTCAGCAGCTGGAAGACGTAGAGCGGGGCCGTGGCGAAGCAGTTGATCGTCGCCGAGTCGACCGAGAACGCCAGGAAGCGGCCGCTGCCGGCCAGCGGGACCGTCGACTGGGTCTCGAGCTGGACGTTGTCGGCGCCCGGGTTGCCGTTGGTGTAGGCCGCCAGCGCGTGGTTCGCGGTCGGCGGGGTGACCCCGTTGACCTGGCCGAGCGCGTCGGCCAGCGAACGCAGCTGGCTGTTGTAGCCGCAGGCCGGGTCGTTGGAGGTGCCGCCGCTGACGATGATGCCGTTGCACTGCGCGGCGTCGAGCCAGTTCGCATGGGCGCTGTAGGTCATCGCGGTCGGCGACAGGCCGACGTAGTCGGCCAGCCGCACCGGCAGGGTCGGCGACGCGTTCTCGAAGCCCTCGGCGAAGATCACCGTCGGCGTCGCGGGGTCGCCGGGCGCGGCGCTCGCGGGCGCCGAGCCGGCCAGCGCGGCGATCGCGGCGGCCAGCAGCGCGGCCCCCCGGGTGCCGGGGAGGCGGCGGCGAAGCGCGGCGAGCCTCCTCGACGAGGCGACTCCCCCGCCGGTCGACGAGCTCGACGGATACGGATGCGGAGAACCGGGCACGAGCCGGCTCCTTTCAGGTCAACGGGCACACGGCGCGGGCACGCCAACGTGCCGGGCACGAAGCGGTCCCTACCCACGCCAAGACAGCCGTTGACTGTACCAACGATCATCGGGCGAGATCCCCCATGAGCGCTAGTTCCTCCAGGGGAGCGGCGGCCGCGCCGACCGCTCGGGCGTCGACGCCGTCAGGCCCGCTGATGGCGATCGGCGGCCGTGGCGATCAGGCCGTCGCCGCGGCCTCGGACGCCCCGGCGACCACGCCGTCGTCGTGCAGCCGCCCGACCTCGTGCTCGGCCAGGCCCAGGACCCCGAGCAGGATCTCGTCGGTGTGCTCGCCCAGCCGCGGCGCGGGCCCGACCGCGACCCGGCCGACGGCGCTGAAGTCCAGCGGCGAGGCCGGCGCCAGGTAGCGCCCCGCGCCGGGCTGGTCGACCTCGGCGAACATCGGGTTCGCGGTCGAGCAGCGGGGGTCCTCGTCGATCAGCTGGCGGAAGGTCTGGTACGGCCCCCACGAGACCGAGGTGCCGGCGAACGCCTCGCGGATCGTGGCCAGGTCGCGGGCGGCGAACCACGGTCGCAGCAGGGCGGCGATCAGGTCGCGGCCCTCGAAGCGGCCCGACTCGGTGGAGAGGTCGTAGCCGGTGACCTCCTCGATCTTGCGGCAGGCCTCGTGGATCGCGGTCGCGTCCTGCAACGCGCTCCACTGGCGGCCGGTCAGCGCGACCACCATCACCCGCCGCCCGTCGCGGGTCTCGAAGTCGTGGCCGAAGGCGCCGTACAGGTAGTTGCCGTCCTTGGCCTGGTCGCGGGCCCCGAGCTGGGCCTCGGCGATCCGGCCGAGGTTGCCGACCATCGCGAAGGCGACGTCCGAGAGCGCCAGCCGCACGAGCGTGCCCTCCCCCGTCCGCGTGCGCCGCCGCTCGGCCGCCAGCAGCCCGATCGCCGCCAGCTCGCCCATCGCGATGTCCCACGCCGGCAGCACGCTGTTGAGCGGCTCGCTGAGGTTGCGCGGGCCGGTCGCCCAGGGGAACCCGGTCGCGGGATTGACGGTGTAGTCGACCTCGCTGGTGCCGTCGGGGTTGCCGGTCAGCGCGACCATCACCAGGTCCTCGCGGCGGGCGCGCAGGGCGTCGTAGTCGAGCCAGCCGCGGGCGGGGAAGTTGGTCAGGAAGAGCCCCGCCTCGTCGCCCGGGGCGGCGACCAGCTGGGCCACCAGCTCACGGCCCTCGGGCCGCCGCAGGTCGACCTGGATCGAGCGCTTGCCCTTGTTCAGGCCGGCCCAGAAGAGGCTCTTCCCGCCGCGGGCGACCGGCCAGCGGGCGTGGTCGAGCCCACCGCCGATCTGGTCGAAGCGGATCACGTCCGCACCCAGCTGGGCCAGCGTCATCCCGCCCAGCGGCGCGGCGACGAACGCCGAGCCCTCGATCACCCGCAGCCCGGCGAGGATCCCCTCGCCGCTCGTCGTCGCGCTCACGCCATCACTCCGATCAGCTCCCACGCCAGCACCGGCGTTCCGTCGTCGTCCGTCCCGTCGCCGCCCCCGTCCGCCCGCACGTCGACCCGCAGCCCGACCAGCGCGCCGCCGGCCTCCAGCGGGTCGATCGCCGTGACCTCGACGGCGCTGCGCAGGGTGTCGCCCTCGTGGACCGGGGCCAGGTGGTCGCAGCGCCTCCAGCCGACGATCGTCACCAGGTTCGGCAGCGCCCGGGTCAGCTGCGCCGCCGCGATCCCGATCGTGTGCCCGCCGTAGACGAGCCGCCGCCCACCGGCCTCGCGCGCGTCGTGGTGGACGACCGCGACGTTCAGCGACAGCCGCGCCAGCTCGGGAGCGCTGCTGACGACGTCGCCGCCGACCACCTGCCAGCGATCGCCGACGGCCAGCCCGTCGGCGTGGCGGCCGTGCGGCGAGGCGGTCCGGAAGGCCGCCAGGTCCCAGCCGTCGACGGCCCGGACCAGCGCCTCGCCGTCGAGCGCGTCGGGCACCGCGTCGACGTCGTCGGCGTGCCCGGTCGGCGCCGCGCCAGGGCGCAGCGGCAGCATCGCGCAGCGGCGGAAGTCGAGCACCGTCCGGTCGTGCTGGTCGACGGTGACCATGTGCAGGACCGCCAGCCCGGTCGGCGGGCGGCCCTCGCGGCGGCGGTTCTCGCGCAGCGCCTCGATCGTGGTCGTCGTCCGCAGCGTGTCGCCGATCGCGACCGGCCGCAGCAGCACCAGGCCGCGGTAGAAGAGGTTCGCGCGGACCCGCTGGGTGACGCCGGTCGACTGGCCGATCGCGATGTCGCAGACCAGGGCCGGGTGCGCCAGCGGCGCGTCGAGGCCGGTGACGCGGGCCGCGAGCGTGGCGTCGAGCGCCAGCCGCAGGCGGTCGCCGAGGATCGCCTGGTGGGCGGCGGCGAGTCCCGCGGTGAGGGTGATCGCCGGGGCGTCGCCGAGCACCGCGCCGCGCTCGAGATCGTCGAACCACGGCGCCGGCGGGATCGGCGGCGGGGCTCCGGCGGCCTGCGCGCTCACGGACGGATCGACGGGCATCGCCTCAAAACGTACGCCGCCCGGCGCCGGCCCGCGGCCGCCGCCCGCCGAGGCACCCCCCGATCCGGGGGCGCCGAGTCGGACGTACTGTTCGGACGCAATGTGCGATCTGTGCGATAGTGCGCCCATGACTGGACTCGAGGGACGTGTCGCGCTGATCACGGGCGGTGGCCGCGGCATCGGGCTCGCGACCGCCCGCGCCCTGCACGCGCGCGGGGCCACGGTGGTGCTGGGCGACGTCGACCAGGGCACCGTCGAGGCGGCCGCCGCCGGCCTCGGCAGCCGCGCGCTGGCGACCCACCTCGACGTCACCGACCCGGCGTCGTTCGACCGCTTCGTCGCCTTCGCCGAGGACCAGGCCGGCCCCGTCGACGTGCTCGTCAACAACGCCGGGATCATGCCGCTCGGCGCCTTCGCCGACGAGACCGCCGAGACCGCCCGCCGGGTGATCGAGGTCAACGTCCTCGGCGTCATGAACGGCATGAAGCGGGTGCTGCCGGGGATGCTCGAGCGCGGCCGCGGCCAGATCGTCAACGTCGCCTCGGTGGCCGGCAAGGCCCCGGCTCCCGGCGGCGCCTCGTACTGCGCCTCGAAGGCCGCGATCGTGTCGCTGACCGAGACCGCCCGCGTCGAGTACGCCGGCCGCGGCCTCGACTTCACCTGCGTGATGCCGTCGTTCACCTCGACCGAGCTGATCGCCGGGACCAAGGGCACGAAGTTCGTCGCCACCGTGACCCCGGAGAAGGTCGCCGACGCGATCACCGGCGCCGTCCTGCGCCCGCGCAAGGACGTCTACGTGCCCCGCTCGCTGTCGACCGTGCTGCGGGTCCAGTACCTGCTCGGCCGCCGCGTCCGCGACGCCATGAACCGCGCCCTCGGCGCCGACCGCACCTTCCTCGACGTCGACCAGAGCGCCCGCGCCGCCTACGACGCCCGCGTCAAGGGCGCGCCGACCGCCGCCGACGCCACCCCGGAGACCGCGGACGACCGGACCCCCGCGGCGCGCTGAGGGCGAGGGGTCGGGGTCCGGCGGCCCGCGGGCCGGGCCGGTTGGCGCTGGGCCGCGGCCCAGCCCCTACGCCACCACCGTCGCCGCCCGCAGCGCGTCCAGCTCGCGGGCGCTGGCGCCGTGCGCCAGCAGGTAGGCGTCGGCGCCGCCGTGGGCCTGGCGCAGGTGCGTCAGCGCCCGCCGCATCGCCTCGGCCGGGGCGTCGAGGGCGACGGCGATCGTCTGCTCGTCGAGGCCCGCCTCGATCGCGCGGCGCCGGATCTCGTCCAGCCGCGGCCCGCGGAGCAGCTGGCCGGTGAGGGCGTAGTCGGCGACGATCTCCTCGTCGTCGACGCCGAGCGTCGCCAGGGTCAGTGCGGCGACCAGCCCGGTCCGGTCCTTGCCCGCCGAGCAGTGGACCACGGCGGGCAGCGCGTCGGCGCCGGCCAGCAGCCGGACGGCGGCGGTCAGCTCGGCGCCTCGGTCGTCGAGCAGCTCGACGTACAGCTCGCCGAGGTCGGTCAGCGTTCCCGCGCCGTGCAGCTCGCCGAGGATCGCGACGCCGTGCCAGCGGACGGCGACGTCGCCGAGGTCGTCGGGGTGCTGCTCGCGCTCGACCGGCTCGCGCAGGTCGACGACGGTCCGCAGGCCCAGGTCGGCCAGCGCCGCGCGCCCGGCCGCTCCCAGGTCGGCCAGCCCGTCGGCCCGGAACAGCCGCCCGCGGGCGAGCCGGCCGCCGGGCGCGTCGTAGCCGCCGAAGTCGCGGAAGTTCGCCGTCCCGGGAACGGCGGCCACCCGCCAGGGCGCCGCCGCCTCGCTCGCCTGCTCAGCCATCGCTCCCGGACACGATGTCAGGCCGTCGCGGCCGCCGGTGTGACGGAGCGGTGTCCGCGAGCGGACCGCCCGCTCCGTCTCGCCGCCGGCCGCGGCTCTAGACGTCCAGCTCCGACCCGACGACCGACACGAACGACACGCACGCTCCGGGCGACCCGCCGAGGTTGTGGGTCAGGCCCAGCTCGGGGCGCTCCAGCTGGCGGTCGCCGGCCTCGCCGCGGAACTGCGACCAGCACTCGAACAGCATCCGCAGGCCGCTGGCGCCGATCGGGTGGCCGAAGCTCTTCAGGCCGCCGTCGGGGTTGACCGGCAGCTCGCCGTCGAGGTCGAAGGTGCCCGCCTGCACGTCCTTCCAGCCCTCGCCGCGCTCGGAGAACCCGAGGTCCTCCATCAGCACCAGCTCGGTCGGGGTGAAGCAGTCGTGGACCTCGGCCAGCGACAGCTGCCGGCGCGGGTCCTCGATCCCGGCCTGGCGGTAGGCGTCCTTCGCCGACATCACGACCTCGCCGAAGCTGGTGAAGTCGTAGCCCGGATCGACCGGGCCCTGGGCGGCGCCCGAGACGAACGACAGGCCCTTGATGTACATCGGCTTGTCGGTGTAGCGGTGGGCGTCCTCGGCGCGCACGATCAGCGCCGCGGCGGCCCCGTCGGCGACGCCCGAGCAGTCGAAGATCCCCAGCTGGCCGGCGACGATCGGCGAGGCGGCGATCTTCTCCATCGAGACCTCGCTGCGGAACTGCGCCCGCGAGTTGCGCGCGCCGTTCTTGTGGTTCTTCCAGGCGATCCGCGTCAGGACCTCCTTCAGCTGCTCCTCCGAGACGCCGTAGCGCTGGCAGTAGGCCGGGGCCAGCAGCGAGAACATCGCCGGGGCCGAGGGCTCCGAGGCGGTGCCGTCGTTCGACGCCGGCGGGACGACCAGGCCGGAGAAGCCGGAGTCCTTGAGCTTCTCGCCGCCGACCGCCATCACGCAGTCGTAGGCCCCGGAGGCGACGGCGTAGGCGGCGTTGCGGACCGCCTCGGAGCCGGTCGCGCAGTAGTTCTCGACCCGGGTCACCGGGCGGTCGACCTTGAGCGGGCGCGACAGCGTCATGCCCGAGGTCCCCGACCCCATCGTGCCGAGCCAGTAGGCGTCGACCGTGTCCTGCTCGAAGCCGTCGACCGAGCCGACGCACTCCTTGACCGCGTCGATCAGCAGGTCGTCGATCGAGCGTCCCCAGTGCTCGCCGAAGGGCGTGCAGCCCATGCCGACGATCGCGACCCGGTCGCGGATGCCGTTGCTGGCCATGTCAAAGCTCCTTCGCGGTGGCGGCGGCGAGCGCCGGCTCGTCGGCGGTCGGCGCGGCGACCACCGGCCGCGCCTTCCAGAAGTAGTTGTGGACGCCCTGGGCGCTGTACATCCGGCGGAAGGTCATCTCGACCCGCCCGCCGACCGCGACCGCCGACGGGTCGCCGTCGGTCAGCTCGCAGCTGAAGCGGCCGCCGCCGTCGAAGTCGACCGCGACGGTGACCGTCGGCGGCGACAGCGAGTAGGCCAGGCGATCGACGGCGTAGGTGGCGATCGTCCCCTCGACGTCGGCCAGCGACTCGGCCGTCATCAGGTCGGTCGCGCCGCAGCCGGCGCAGACCCGCTGCGGCGGCACGTGCATCCGCTCGCACTGCTGGCAGCGGCTGCCGACGAAGCCGAACTTCCAGGCCGCGGCGCGGGCCGCCGGCGGCGCCTCGTAGCGGACCGGGTCGGGGCGGCGGGGCGGCTCGCGGTCGAGCCCGCCGCGCCAGGTCAGGAAGGTCGCGTAGTCGACGTCGGCGGCGAGCGCCAGCTGGTCGACGACCCCCTGCCCGCTCGGCCGGCGCGCGATCGCGTCGGTGACCCGCAGCAGGAAGGCGTCGGCGCCGTCGGCGACCGACAGCGCCAGCACGGTCTCGCCCGGCTGCGCGCGGTCGAGCGCGTCGACCAGCTGGACCCCCAGGTGGGCGGCGCCGAGGTTGCCGGCGACCGGCTCCAGGCGATCGGTCGCGGCGTCGCCGAACGACTTCGCGACGGTCCTGGCGACCCGCCCGTGGGACGAGGCGACGACCACGTGGTCCGGCCGCTCGACGCCGGCGGCGGCCAGTGCGCGCTGGGCGGCCTGCTGCGCCAGCGGCAGGTACTCGCCGAGGCCGAAGCGCTCCTCCCAGGTCGAGCTGGCGGTCTGCCCGGGCGTGCGCCAGCGGTCGAGGAACTCGGCGGTGACCGAGGCCCGCCCGACGATCTCGGCCACGACGTCGTCGCCGGAGCCGAACAGGAACGCCGCAGCGCCGTCGCCGCCGCCGGCCTCGTCAGCCGACCCGGGACGTCCGAGCCGGACGTCGGCCAGGACCGCCAGGCCGCCGTCGGCCGCGGCCGCCCGCAGCGCGCCGATCGCCGAGCGGACGGCGCTGGCGTGGTCGTCGGCGAAGACCTCCGGGGCCAGCCCGAGCGCCGCGTGGATCGCGTTGGCGTTGGTCTTGTCGGCGTAGGCCGGGGCAGTCGTGGCGAACTGCAGCGAGGCGGGCGCGAAGCTGGCGCCCCAGCGGGCGCGGCGCGCCGCCTCGACGGCCATCGAGGTCGTGTCCTCGTCGTAGCCGGCGACCGAGCGGGTGCCGCGGCCGCCGCCCTGGCCGAGGGTCTTCCGGATCGCCGCGCGATCCAGGCGGTGGCGGGGCAGGTAGGCCCCGTAGCTGACGATGCCGTTCACGGCGGTTGCTCCTCGTCGAAGGGTCGGGTGGCTCAGCGGCCCTGGTAGCGGGGCTCGCGGCGCTCCAGCACCGCGGCCAGGCCCTCGCGCGCGTCGAACGTGCCGGACAGCTCCGAGACCGTTCGCGCCTCGTCCGGCAGCCGGGCCTCGACGGTCCCGCCGAGGCCCTCCCACATCAGCCGCTTGGTCGCGCCCAGCGCGAGCGTCGGCCCGGCGGCCAGCCGGCGGGCGAAGGCCAGGGACTCGTCGAGCAGCGCGTCGTCGGCGACCACCCGCGTGATCAGGCCGATCTCCAGCGCCTCGGCCGCGCTCAGGATCCGGTCGCCGAGGACGATCTCCATCGCCCGCCGGTGGCCGACGATCCGCGACAGGGTCACCGACGTGCCGGCGTCCGGCGCCATCCCGGCGCGGGTCGCGGCCGACATGAAGCGGGCCGACTCGCCGGCGTAGACCAGGTCGGCGGCGCAGACCAGGCCGAAGCCGCCGCCGCCGGCCGCGAAGCCCTGGACCGCGGCGATCACCGGGACCTCGAGCCGCATCAGGCCCGAGGCGGCGTTCTGCAGGTGGGCGGTCGCCTCGCGCAGGTACTCGGGCAGCGCCTCGCCCTTGGCCGCGAACTCGCGGACGTCGCCCCCGGCGCAGAAGTTCCTGCCCTCGCCGGTCAGCAGCACCGCGCGCACGCGCCGCTCGCCGAGGCAGCGGAGGATCGCCGCGTAGAGCGCCTCGAGGAACGGCACGTTCATCCCGTTGGCCGCGTCGGGGCGGTTCAGCCGCAGGCGGGCGACGCCGGTCGACTCCAGGTCCAGCAGCACCGGCCCGTCGGCGATCAGCGGCTCGCTGGTGATCGGGGCGGTCTCGGTGCTCATCGCGGGATGCTCCTCGGGAGGGGTCACGAACGGGCCTTGAAGCGGTCGATGCCGGCGCCGGCGCTGTCGCCGTCGAGGTGCTCCAGGACGACGTCCAACTCACGGTCGAGGCCGGCGGCCAGCGAGCCGTCGAGGCCCCCGCGGACCAGTGCCTTGCTGCGGGCGATCGCCGTCCGGTCCTTGCCGGCCAGCTGGTCCAGCAGCGCCGCGAGCGCGTCGTCGAGGTCCGCCGCGGGGACGGCCCGGTAGACCAGTCCCCACTCCGCCGCCTGCGCGCCGCTCAGGCGGTCGCCGGTCAGGATCAGCCCGAGCGCGCGCGGCCGGCCGACCAGCCGCGCCAGCCGCTGGGAGCCGCCGCCACCGGGGACCTGACCGAAGTTCGAGTGGTTGTCGGCGAGCGTCGCGTCCTCGGCGGCGATCGCGACGTCGGCGGCCTGGATCAGCTCGAAGCCGCCGGCCATCGCGTAGCCCTCGACGGCGACGACGACCGGCACCGGCAGCTCGGCGATCACGTCGCAGGCGCGGCGGAAGGCGACGAAGAGCGCGGCCAATGCCTCGCGCGGGGACGGGTCGACGCTGGCCCGCAGCCGCTCCAGCTCGTGGAAGTCGCCGCCGGCCGAGAGGTGGCCGCCGGCGCCGCGGATCACGATCACGGCGATCCGCTCGTCGCCGGCCAGGTCGCGCAGGCCGCGCTCGAGCGCGACGCCCAGCTCGGTCGTGATCGCGTTGCGGGCCGCCGGGCGGTTGAGCGTGAGCCGCCCGATCGCGCCGTCGCGGGCGACGAGCACGACCGGCTCGGCAGGGGTGGAGGCGTCGAGCGACTCGGCCATCCCGGGCATCGTAGCCGACATCCTCACGCTCTGTCTGGACAACTTGTACGACCAGGCCGCACGCCGGCCCCTCGCGGCGCTACGCTGCGCGCCATGACCGGCTCGACAGGGGTTCCCGAGACGATCGCCGTGATCGGCGCGGGGACGATGGGCGCGGGGATCGCGCAGCTGGCGGCCCAGGCGGGCGCGCGCACGCTGCTGCACGACCCGGTCCCCGAGGCGCTCGAGCGGGGGATCGCCGGGATCTCCGCGACGCTCGAGCGACTGACGGCGAAGGGCAAGCTCGACGCCGCCGACGCGGCGGCGATCGGCGGCCGGATCTCGGCCGCCCCCGCGCTCGAGGACCTGGCCGGCGCCGGCCTGGTGATCGAGGCCGCGCCCGAGCGGCTGCAGCTGAAGCTCGACCTGTTCGGCCGGCTGGCGTCGATCGTCGCGCCCGACGCGGTCCTGGCCACCAACACCTCGTCGCTCTCGGTGACCGAGATCGCCGCCTCGACCCCCGGCAGCGAGCGGGTCGTCGGGCTGCACTTCTTCAACCCGGCCCCGGTGATGAAGCTGGTCGAGGTCGTCGCCGGCGAGCACTCCTCCCCCACCGCCCTCGCCGTCGCCCGCGCGACCGGCCGGGCGATGGGCAAGCACGTCGTCGACGCCGCCGACGTCGCCGGCTTCCTCGTCAACCGGGTCAACCGCCCCTACTCGCTGGAGTCGCTGCGGCTGCTGCAGGAGCGGGTCGCCGACGTCGAGCAGCTCGACCGGATCATGCGCCAGGCCGGCGGCTTCCGGATGGGCCCGTTCGAGCTGATGGACCTGATCGGGATCGAGACCAACCACGCCGTCGCCGAGGCGTTCCAGCGCCAGACCTACGGCGAGCCCCGCTACCAGCCCTCGCCGCTGGCGGCCCGCAAGATCCAGGCCGGCCAGCTGGGCCGCAAGACCGGCCGCGGCTGGTACGCCTACGCCGACGGCGCGCCGCACCGGCCCGACGACGCCGACCCGCCGGCGGCCGGTGGCGGCGACGGGCGCGTGGTGACGATCGCCGGCACGATCCCGCTGGCCGAGGAGCTGCGCGCGGCCGCCGCGGACGCCGGCTTCGCGGTCGTCGACGGGTCGGCGGCCGCGGGGAGCGGCGATGCGAGCACCAGCGCCCCGGGGACCGACGACGCCCCGTGGCTCGTCCTCGACCTGCG
>NZ_AGUD01000045.1 GCF_000240225.1 Patulibacter medicamentivorans | reverse complement strand
CGCGCCGCCGCTGCCGCCGAAGCCGCCGGCCCCGCCGCCGCCACCGCCCGCGCCGCCACCGTCGACGCACGCCGCGCCACCCTGGCCGGCGCCGCCGCCACCACCACCGCCACCGCTGCCGTCGCTTCCCTGACCGCCCGGGAACGGCTCGTCGGGCAGGAACGTCTCGTGGGCGTCGTCGAGGCTGTCGCTCGCGCTGCGGCCGTCGGCGCCACGGGTGCCGGTGCCGCCGGGGAAGCCGTCGACCCCGTCCTCGCCACCGTCGCAGCCGTGCTCGAAGCCGCCGCGGCCGGGATTGCCGCCGAAGGGACCCTCGCCGGGTGCGCCGATGATGCCGTCCTGGTCCTCGTGGCCGCCGCTGCCGCCCCGGCCGCCGTAGTTCAGCGGGCTGGTGCCGCCGTTGCCGCCGGTGCCCCGGCCGCCGTCCTCGTCGCCGGGACCGCCAGCCTGCCCGGGGTTGCCGTCGCCGCCCGGCGTACCGTCGACGCCGCCCACGCCGCTGGCGCCGTCGGCCGCCCGGACCCGGACCCGCCGCAGCGTCACGGTCGACGTCTCGGACGCGTTGACCGCGCGCAGGCCGTAGGCGGTCGGCGACTCGGCGCTCGGATCGCCGCGCAGCTCGAGCAGCTGCAACTCCGCGCTGACGCCGTCCTTGGCGATCGCGCCCTGCGGCGCACCCTCGATCCGGGTGATCCCCGGCGCGCCGACTCGGCTCCAGCCGTCGGCGGCGCGGTAGCCGCCGTAGAGGTTCACGCCGTTGCGCAGCCGCGCGCCCTCGGGCAGGCGGTAGACGGCCGCGTCGAGGAAGACGTCCTTGCCCTCCGCCGCCGCCGTGTCGATCGCGACCTGGAGGCTCCTCTTGGGAGCCTCGCGGGTCCCGGCGTTGGCGTCGTCGCCGTCCTCGGGACTGACGAAGACGCCGCCGGCCGGATCGCCGTCGAAGCCGTCGCAGTCGGCGTCGATCGCGTCCGGATCGGCCGGGTCCTCGTTCCCCGGGCGGACCGCGGCGTCGTGGTCGTCGCAGTCCTCGGGAGCAGGCACCCCGTCGCCGTCGGCGTCCGGCCGCGGCGCCTCGGCATCGTCGCGGGGGTTCAGGCAGTCGGTGCCGCGATCGATCTCGACCCCGTCGGCCAGGCCGCCGCCGTCGGTATCGCGGGCGCTGAGCGGGTTGCAGCCCTGGAGCAGCAGCTCCTCGAGCGTCCCCGCCCCGTCGCGGTCGAGGTCCAGCAGCCCGCGGTCCAGCAGCTGGAGCGGATCGAGCAGCGGCTTCAGCAGCGGCTCGAGCGGCGTCGGTCGCGCTTGGGCTGGCGCGCTGGCCGCGGCCGCGGTCGCGGCGACGAGCATCGTGGCCAGCGACCCCCTGACCCATCGACGATCCATGCGGTTCCCCCTCCGTGGTGTGGACACGGCGCGATCGAACCCGACCGCCTACCCGCCGACAATCGGGAGCCGCCCCTGAACCCCGGCCGTCCCGTCTCGACGGTCACCGCAGCCCGACCGTCGGGCAGCCTCCTGGTCCCGCGGGGCGGCGGGACCGGACGGCGCGCTCAGCCGGCGATGCCGGCCGCGGCGTCGCGCACCGCGTCGCGGGCGTCCTGCGGCTCCAGCACCACCAGGTCGCCGATCTCGGTCAGGACCTCGCGGACCAGCCAGTCGACGCCGGCGAAGGCGATCTCGGTGACGAGGGCGCCGTCCTCGAGCTCCTCGAGGATCGTGCGCCGCTCGCGCTCCCAGCGGGCCCGCTCGGGGCTGACCCAGACGCGGGCGCTGCGGCTGGCCGGCAGCTGGCCGGTCCGCGGCCAGCCGGCGACATCGGCCGCGGGGTCGACCTCGGGCCGGCGCTCGAAGGTGTCCTCCTGCACCTCGGCCGAGCGAATCCGGTCGAGCCGGAAGTGGCGGACGTCCTCGCGCATCGGGTCGAAGACCGCGACGTACCAGCCCTCGCGACCGTTGATCAGCGCGTAGGGCTCGACCCGGCGCTTGACGAACTCGTCCTCGTTGGGCTTGTAGTAGTCCAACTCGATCAGCTGGCGGTCCATGATCGCGCCCGAGATCAGGCGCGCCAGGTCGCGGTCGTCGCCGCCGCCGTGCGCGACCTGCAGGCCGTGCTCCAGCGGATCCTCGCCGAGCGCCGCGACGACCTTCGCGCGGACCGTTCCCAGCGTGCCCTCGGGCAGGTGGTCCCCGATCAGGTCGACCGCCGCGACCAGCGCCTTGGCCTCGACCGGCAGCAGCCGCGCCGGCCGCGCGAAGTGGTCGCTGTAGGGCTCGTTGTCGACCTCGACGTGGCCGTCGTCGGTGACCTCGGCGTAGAGCACGTAGGAGCCGCCGCCGAAGTTGACGACGTTGAGGACGTTGATGTCGTCCCGCAGCTCGGGCTCGCTGACGTTCAGGCGGCTGGTCAGCTCCTCGACCTCGAGCCGCTCGTGCTGGCGGCCGGCGTGGATCAGGATCGACGCCAGCGTCACCAGCCGCGCGAAGCGCTCGGGCCGGATCACGCCGTCGCGGGTCGCCGGCGCGGTCACGCCCGGCTCCTCCTCGAGCACGAACGGGTGGCCGGCGGCGACCGGGAAGGCCCCGTCGTGCCGCTCGCGGACCAGCGCGACGCGGCGCTCGTACTCCTCGCGCAGGTCGGCCGGCTCGAGGATCTCGGCGTGCTCGCCGATCCGCATCACCCAGCCGAGCAGCGAGCGGGTCACGCCGTACTCGGTGGTGAAGACCACGTCGCCGCGGATCACGCCGTCGTCGTCGACCGCGGGCGGGACGGCGGGGTCGCCGTCCGCCGGGGCGAACGTCCCCTGCCGCCCGTGGGCGCGCTGGACCTGCCAGCCGATCCGCTCGGCGATCCGGATCCGCGCGGTCCCGACGGACTCCGCCATCTGCCAGTCGGCGCGGTCGCCGTAGGGCCGCGGGTCGAAGTCGACCGGGCGCCGGAAGTCGTGCTCGGCCTTGGTCGCGTAGGCGACCTTGTCGCGGATCCGCGAGAGCCGGAAGACCCGCAGCTCGTCGCGCTCGTGGTCGCGACCGAGCAGGTAGAACTGGCCGCCGCGGAAGAGCAGGTGGTACGGGTCGACCTTGCGCGGCTCGACCGTGTCGCGGTGGATCGAGTGGTACTCGAAGGTGATCGTCTTGTTGCGGAAGATCGCCGACTCGACCTTGGCGAGCCGCTGGGAGGGGTCGCGGCCGTGGACCTGGGCGGTGACGCCGAGCCCGACCGTGCCGATCCCGAGTCCGCGTCCACCGCCGCCGAGCGGGCTCGGACGCCCCCAGGACAGCTGCTGGAGCGCCAGCCGCAGCGGCTCGGCGTAGGCGAACTCGCCGTCGAGCAGGTTCAGCGCCAGCTGCAGGCTGGCCAGCTCGTCGTCGGTGAAGGCGATCGGCGGCAGGTGGAAGTTCTCGCTCCGCAGCGAGTAGTGCTCCTGCTCGGCGGTCCCGTCGCCGGGCCGCTCGATCGTCAGCTGGATCCCGAGCGACTCGAGCTCCGCCCGGTCCGCGTAGAACCGCCGCGCGAACGCGTCCTCGTTCATCCCGCTGTAGCCCTCGACGTCACGCCGGATCTCGAGCGCCGTGACCGGCCGCCGCTCCGCCATGAGGTACGAGATGAGCGAGAGCTGCCTGATCAGCTTCTCGGTGTCCTTCGCCATCGCCGGTGGACTGTACGGCCCGGAGGGGCCCGGCGGGGACTGCTGCGGCCTGGTACTGGACGATCGGTGCGGTCGGCGACGGGCTCCGGAGGCCGCGGGCGGACGTCGCCCGGACGCCGATCGGGCGGGCTCGCGGGGTGGCCGGGCGGCCGCGCTACGCTCGCTCCGTGGACCACGCGCCACGAGCCCACGACCTGCTGCCCGCCCTCCGCCACGGCGGGGTGACGACGCTCGACGGCCTGCGGAGCCGGCTCGGGGATCCCGACCGCGAGCTGCTCGGCTGGGCCCTCGACGACGCCGTCGAGCGCGGCTGGGTGGCCCGCAACGCGCCTCCGGACTGCGGGCCCGACGGGCTCTGCGGGTCCCAGCCGCCGACGACGGTCACGATCACCGCGGCCGGGCGCGAGGCGCTGGCGCGCTCGGCGTAGGCCCCGGGCCTACGCCGCCTGCGGCGCCTCGAACGGGGGCGTCGCCGGAACCGCGTCGGGCACCGCGGCCGGGGCGGCGGCGAGCGCGTCCGCGGGCGGCGGGTCGACCGACTCCAGCGGCTCGACCTCGCGCCGGGCCGGGCCGAAGTAGGCCGCCGAGCCGATCGCGCGGTCGTAGCCGCTCCACTGCTCCTCGGGCGCGAGGCCGCGCTGGAGCCGGTCGAAGCTGCCCATCCGGGCGCCGAGGTCGTCGACGTGGTGGACCAGGACCGCCTCGCGCGTGGCGGGGACGACCGGGCTGCCGTACTCCTGCTTGCCGTGGTGGCTGAGCACGATGTGGCGGATCGAGCGGGCGGTCTCCTCGGGGAAGCCGTCGAGCTTGCCGATCACGCGCCGGACGATCTCGTAGCCGAGGACGATGTGGCCCTCGAGCCGTCCCAGGTCGGTCAGGTCCGGGGCGACCGGGTCGGTCGTGTAGGTCTGGGCCTTGCCGATGTCGTGCAGCAGCGCCCCCGCGACGGCGACGTCGCGGTCGACGCCGCCGAACATCGGCGCCAGCGCCTCGACCGCCTCCGCCACGCGGACGGTGTGGTCGAGCAGGCCGTGGGGATAGGCCTCATGGAAGAACTTGGCCGCCGGCGCCTCGCGGAAGCGCCTCCAGAAGGCGCCGTCGCGGGCGAAGACGAGGTCCAGCAGCCGCCGGGTCCAGCCGTCCCGGGTGCGCTCGATCAGCGCGGCCAGCCGCTGCTCCAGCTCGGCGACCGGGACCGACGGGCCCTCCAGCAGGGTCGACAGGTCGACCTGCTCGCGCGGGACCGGCGAGAGCTTGCCGATCGCCAGCTGGCGGCCGTAGCGCTCGGAGACCTCGATCTTGCCCTCGACCCGCACCGTCGCCCCGCGGACGGCGAAGGCGGAGACCTCGTCGGCGTCCTCCCAGGCGATCGCCGGCAGGGTCTGCGAGCGGTCGGCCAGCTCGAGCTTCAGGAACGGCTCGCCACCCTCGCGACGGACCCGCCGCGAGACGGCACGCACGAGCAGCACGAGGTCGACCGGTGCGCCGTCGTCGAGGTCGCGGAGTTCCATGCGGCCAAGGTACGGACGCCGCCGGACAGCACCGAGCCCGTCACGAGCGCGCGAAACTCCCTGCAGATTGCGACTTTTCCGTGCCGCGATCGACGCGATCACCGCAACCGGACGGTCCGTCCAGTTCGGACCGCCGCGGCCCTCGAACGCCTGGCCAGGCGGCCGGGGATCCGCTTGACAGGCTGTTAGCGTCCGTCCATGCCCCGCGTGGTGATCGACGAGCGTTCGGTGGAGATCGACGGGGTCCGCACCCGTCTCCTCGAGCTCGCGGGCCCGGGCCTGGACGGGCCGCCGCTGCTGCTCCTGCACGGGTTCACGGACTCCGCCGACACCTGGCGACCGGTGATGCTCGACCTGGCCGCCCGCGGCCAGCGCTCGGTCGCGATCGATCTGCCGGGCTTCGGGCAGGCCGATCGACTGCTGCCCGACGAGCCGATGCTGCCCCAGTACGTGCGGCTGGTCGCGGGCCTCAGCGCGCTGATCGGCGACGGCGAGGCCCCGGTGATCGCCGGCAACTCGATGGGCGGCGCGACGGCGCTGCTGGCGGCCGAGGGGCGGCCCTCCCCGGCCGGGATCATCCCGATCGACCCGGCCGGCTTCGACCACCCCCGCTGGTTCCAGCTGATCGACCAGCAGCCGTTGCTGCGCTTCCTGCTCAGCGACGTCAACCCGGTGCCGACGCCGCTGGTGCGGATGATCCTCGCGCAGGTCTTCCGGCAGCTGGCGTTCGCCCATCCGCTGCGAGCCCGGCGCGAGGTCCTCGCCCGCTTCACGCAGCACTACGAGACCCGCCGCGACGTGCGCCGGATCCTCCACACCGGCCGACGGCTGCTGCCCGAGCTGCTGGAGCCGTTCGACCACAGCCTGATCGAGTGCCCGGTGCTGCTGATCTGGGGCGACCGCGACCGGATGGTCAGCCACCGCGGCTCGCGGCACCTGCTGGCCGCCCTGCCCTCGACCGAGTACGAGCTGCTGGCCGACGTCGGCCACTGCCCCCAGCTCGAGGTCCCCGCCCGCGTCGGCGAGCTGATCCACGACTTCTGCGTCCGCGTCCGCGACACGCCGACCGAGGATCCGCGGCGCGAGGTCGCGCACGGCTGAGCGCGCCGGCCCGCCTGCACGAGCGGCTGCAGGTGGCACGGGATCGCGGCGGTCTGCCTACCTTGGAGTGATGCCGTCGTCACCCCGCCGCCTCGGCGTCCCCGTGCGCCTGGCGCTGCTCACGTCCGCCTCGCTGCTGGCCATCGTCCCGCTCGCGTCCGCCCAAGACCCGACGCCGACCACCACCACGCCGACCGCGCCGCTGATCAAGGCCGGCGTCAAGGTCGGCGACCTCGACCTGTCCGGCAGGACCCGGGCCGAGGCCGTCCAGCTGCTGACCCAGGCCTACCAGGGCAAGCGCGCCTCGAACGCCGACGTCGTGGTGCGGGTGGCCAACCGGCCGCACCGGCTGACGATGGAGCGGATCGGCTACGGCTACGACGCCGACACGACCGCCGGCCGCGCCCTCAAGGCCCGCGGCGGCGAGACCGTCCAGCCGGCGATCGGCTGGGACTCGGCGGCCTTCTCGAAGTGGCTCGACGCGCTCTCCTCGATGCAGAAGCGGACCCGCGACGCGACCGTCCGGATCGGGATCACCAAGCAGCGGATCCGCGGATCGCGCAAGGGCTGGAAGCTCAGCCGCGGCGCCCTCCGCAAGCTGGTCGTTCCGGTCCTGCTGGACCCGGCGAAGGACCGCTCCGCCCTGCTGCTGCCGGTGATCCGAACCTCGCCGTCGGTCACGATCGCGTCGCTGAAGCGCCGCTACGGAACCCTGATCACCGTCGACCGCCAGACCTTCCACCTGCGGCTGTTCAAGAAGCTGCGGCTGTCGAAGACCTACCGGATCGCGGTCGGCGCCGCCGGCCACGACACGCCCCCGGGGATGTACTCGATCACCTCCAAGCAGGTGAACCCGGCCTGGCACGTCCCGAACTCGCCGTGGGCCGGATCGCTGCAGGGCCAGGTGATCCCCGGCGGGGCGCCCAACAACCCGCTCAAGGCGCGCTGGCTGGGCCTTCGCGACGGGATCGGGATCCACGGCACGGCCGAGTCGTGGTCGATCGGCAGCCGCGCCTCGCACGGGTGCATCCGGATGCATCCGAGCGACGTGATCGACCTCTACGGCCGGGTGCCGATGGGGACCGCGGTCAAGATCCGGTAGCCGGACGCTCGATCGCGCTCTCGTGATCGAGCGGGGGCCGAGACGGCGATCCGGGGCCGCTGGGCCGTCGGATCGCCGCTTCGCCGTCGCTGCGGCGACCAGACGGCGATCCGCGGGCGGGTCCGGCTAGCGCAGCGTGTTGCGCAGCATCCAGCCGCTGAGCACCGCGCCGACGACGCCGATCGCGACCAGCCAGCCGAGCCCCACCACCAGGCCGACGATCGCGGCCACGGCGAGGCCGCCGGTCGCGACCGTCAGGCGGAACGCCTTGTCGACGCGCTGGGTGCGGCTCAGGCCGCTGCGGGATCGGCGCTGCAGATCGCTCATCGTTCCCCCATCCTCGCAGGCGCGAGTGCGATCGCGCCAGGATCGGGGCGAACGACGGCAGCCGGCGGGCCGGTCGACCGGCGGGCACGGTCGCCGACCGCCGTCCGGCGTGCGTCGGCGCCGACGGTCGCGCGGCGGCGACTCGCGTAGCCTGCGACGGACGATGGAGGACCAGCACCTGCGCATCACCGGGAGCGTCCGGATCCCGTTGCGGGAGATCGTCGTGCGGGCCAGCCGCTCCTCCGGCCCCGGCGGCCAGCACGCCAACGTGACCGCGTCGCGGATCGAGGTCAGCTTCGACGTCCGTCACACGCACGCGCTCAGCGCCGGCCAGCGCGCCCAGGTGATCGAGCGGCTCGGGCCGGTCGTCCGCGCGATCGCCCAGGACGCCCGCAGCCAGGCCCGCAACCGCGACCTCGCGATGGAGCGGCTGGCCGACCGGCTGCGGCAGGCCCTCTACGTCCCGCCGTCGCGGCGCGCGACCCGCCCGACCCTCGGGTCGAAGAAGCGCCGGGTCGAGGCCAAGGGCCGCCGCGCGCAGGTCAAGCGCGGCCGCCAGCGGCCGAGCGCCGACGACTGAGCGCGATCCGCCGAGGATCGGCGACCGGTGGATCCAGGCTGCGCGCCCGCGCCCCGCCGTCAGCGGAGATCCGCCAGCGCCAGGCCACCGTGGCCGGCGTCGGAGCCGGCCGCGGAGAAGCCGGGCACCGCCTCGCAGGTCACGAGCCCGGTCTCGCTCGTGAGCGCGTCGGCGATCGCGAACCAGCGGCCGATCCGCGACGGCCGGTCGACGATCACCGTCACCACCGGCACCCTCCGGCGGACGGCCAGCAGGCGATCGCCGTGCGGCGCATGGTCGCCGTGGAAGCCCCACGACCCCCGCAGGACCGTGGCGCCGGCGGCACCCGCGGCCCGCAGCTGATCGACGAGCGCCGCGTACAGCGGCCGACCGTCGTGGCGAGCGCTCTCCGAGGCGTAGACGACCAGCTTCTGGCCGATCGCCGCGCCGGCCGGATCGACGTCGGGCAGCGCCGGCGGCTCGGCCAGCCGGACGCCGTCCCGCTTGCAGACGAGGATCCGCTCGATCGTCGCCGTGCGCGGGACGGCCAGGCCGTCGAGCGCGACCAGCGCGCGCTCGGCCGCCGCGGCGTCGCCGACGCTCTGGATGATCGCCGGGACGTCGGCGTTGGCGGACAGGAAGCGGGCGCGCCGCCGCACGCCGCCGCGGGTGCCGTCGACGGCCGGCAGGACCGTCGCCCCGGCCATCCCGGCCGCCCGCAGCCGCGCGACCGCGACCTCGTAGGCGTAGGTCCCGTCGACGCGGGCCTGGCGGCCGACGAGGACGGTGAGCTTGCGCTGCCCCTCGCGATCGAACGGCCCCGGCGCGCCGGAGACCCAGGCCCGCTCGACCGTCACCAGGCCGCGTCGCTGGACCGCCAGCACGTCGTCGAGCAGCGACGCGATCCGCTCGCGACGGTCGATCGCGACGGCGACGACGGGCAGGTCCTCCGACAGGCTCAGCAGCCGGTCGCTGCGCAGCGCGTGGTGGAGCCCGAAGCCCGCGACCCCGCGCAGCAGCGCGCTGGCCGCGACCCCGCGCTCGGCGAACCGGTCGAGCAGCTGGTCGACGGTCCGCCCGGCGCCGTCGCGGTCGCGCTCGCCGAGGTAGCTGGTGAGTCGCAGGCCGTCGTGGACGACCCGCTCGCCGGCGCTCACCAGAGGCCGCCGATCGCGCGCCCCGCCAGCACGGCCAGCAGCCCGAGCGCCAGGCTCCCCGCGACGTTCGCCGCGAGCACGCCGAACCGCCCCTCCTCGGCCGCCCGGTGGCTCTCCAGCATCCAGGTCGAGAACGTCGTGTAGGCGCCGACCAGCGCGGTGCCGGCCAGCAGCAGCGCGTCGCCGTCCAGGTCGATCCCCGACAGCACGCCGAGCACCAGGGCTCCGCTGACGTTGACCGCCAGGGTCCCGCTGGGGAAGCGGGCGGCCGTCGCCCGGGAGACCGTTCCGTCGAGCAGGAACCGCAGCAGCGCCCCCGTGCCCCCGAGCACGCCGACGCCGATCCAGACCAGCACCCCGCTCATGGCCGCAGGCGTGCTCGCCGCACGAGGTTCGTCGCCAGGGTCATCGCCGTCAGGCCGGCCGCCACCGATGCCGCCGCGTAGCCGATCGCCAGGCCCCAGGCGCCGGCATCGGCCATCCGCACGATCTCCAGCTGCATGGTCGAGAAGGTGGTCAGCCCGCCGCAGACCCCGGTCCCGAGGAACGGCCGCGGGTAGGTGGAGACCGGCAGCCGCTCCTGCAGCCGCGTGACGGCCCAGCCGAGCAGCGCGGCGCCGAGGACGTTGACGAGGAAGGTCACCCACGGCCAGCTGGCCGGGTCGTGCGGGAACCCCTCGACGAGGCCGGCGCGGGCGAGCGCGCCGAGCGCGCCCCCGGCGAAGACCGCCAGCAGCAGGCGCGGATCGGGCGACGAGGAACGAGGTTGGGGCATCGGGCGGGCAGGCTCCACGAGCGTCGGATGACGTGGTCGTAGAAGCCATCAGCGGTCACGCCGCGGTTGTGGAGCGGGCCTCATCGCTCTGCGGCCGCGAGCGGCCGCCGCGGCCAAGGGTGGCAGATCGAGCGCCGCCGCGGCAACCGTCGCACGCGGCCGCTCATCCGTCCCCCGTCGGCCGCCGTCCGGAGTACCGTGGGGGCTACGGAACGCGCCCGCCGGGCCACCCCGCCGAGCGCTGGAGCGGAGGAGCGCGACATGACGGTGATCACGATCTCGGCGTCCTACGGCGCAGGCGGCAGCCGGATCGGCCCGGCCGTCGCCGAGCGGCTCGGCGCAACCTTCCTCGACCGCGCGATCCCGACCGAGGTCAGCGAGCGGCTGGCGGTCCCGCTCGACGACGCGCTGCGCCGCGACGAGTCGCTGGGCAGTGCGCTGGAGCGGCTGCTCGTGCGACTGGCGCCGGTGGCGCAGGTCTACGGCGGGGGCGGCCTGGAGCGCGACGAGCTGCTCGACGACCGCGCCTACCAGCAGGTGACCGAGCGGGTGATCTGCGACCGGGTCAGGCGCGGGTCGGCCGTCGTGCTCGGCCGGGCGGGCGCCTTCGCCCTCCGCGACCACCCGGGCGCGCTGCACGTCCGGCTGGACGGGCCGCGCGACCGGCGGCTGGCCCAGGCGATGCGGATCGAGGGCATCGACCGCGAGACGGCCGAGCGGCGCCTGGAGCAGACCGATCGCGCCCGCGAGGCCTACGTCCGCCACTTCTACCGCTGCGACCCGCGCGATCCGTCCCACTACCACCTGGTGATCGAGTCGACGACGATCCCGCTCGACGCCTGCGTCGACATGATGGTCGCGGCGGCGCTGGCGCGGGTGCCCGCGGCGGTCCCCGCCTGACCCGGGCGTCGGGCCGACGTCGGAGCTACGGCCGCTCGATCACGTTCGCCAGCGGCTGGCCGGCCGCGAACCGCCGCAGCTGCTCGACGACCAGCCGCCGGGCCCGCGGCGGGAAGGTCGCCGAGCCGCCGGCGACGTGCGGCGTGATCAGGATCCCGGGCGCGGTCCAGAGCGGGTGGTCGGCCGGCAGCGGCTCCGGGTCGACGACGTCGAGCGCGGCTCGCAGCCGACCGGCCTCGGCCACCAGCGCCGCGGTGTCGATCGCGCTGCCGCGGCCGACGTTGACCACCAGCGCCCCGTCGGGCAGCAGCGCCAGCCGCCGCGCGTCGAGCAGCCCGCGGGTGTCCGCGGTGTCGGGCACGACCAGGACGACGATCTCGGCATCGGGCAGCAGCCGGTCGAGGTCGTCGATCGCATGGACGCCCTCGTCGGGCCGCGCGCGCCGGGCGACCGGGACGACCTGGGCCTCGCAGGCCTCGAGCCGGCGGGCGATCGCGCCGCCGATCGCGCCGGCGCCGACCAGCAGCACGCGGCGGTCGGCGAGCGAGCCGACGAAGTGGGGATCCCAGCGCCGGGCGTCCTGGTCCCGGACCCACCGCGGCAGCTCGCGCTGGGCGGCGAGGATCAGCGCCAGCGCGTGCTCCGCGGTCGAGGCGTCGTGGAGGCCGCGGCCGTTGGCGACGACCACGTCGGGCCCGACCAGCGGCAGCAGCTCGTCGACGCCGGCGCGGAGGCTCTGCACGATCCGCACGCCCGGCAGCCGGTCGAGCGCCTCGTAGGCTCGCGGCACCCCGTAGGGGAGGACGTGCAGCGCGACGTCGTCGAGGTCCGCCGGGGGATCGCCGGTGCCGTCCCAGACGTCGACCCGCAGTCCGAACGGCCACTCCGGCCCGGCCACCTCGGCCAGATCGTCGAAGGGCACGAGGACGCGGTCACCGGTCGGCATCGACCGGATTCTGGCAAGCCGCCTCGAGCGATCCGAGCGCCGCCGCGAACCCCCGCCGCAGCCACCAGCGGCCGCCCAGCGCCAGCAGCAGCCGGTCGCCCCGGCCGACCCGCAGCACGTCGGCGCGCAGGGTCACCGCCGTGCCGTCGCCGGCGGGCTCCAGTCGCCAGGCGACCTGCGCCGCGGTCCGCCGCCCGACCTGCGCCACCCCGACGATCTCGCGCTCGCGGACGGTCGCCTGGATCTCGGCCTGGGTGGTGCGGTACAGGCCGAGCGGCCCGGCGACCCGCAGCACGCTGCCGTGGTGGGCGCCCCGCCGGCCCTCCAGCCGCACCACCCGCACGAACCGCTCCGCGATCCGCCAGTGGTTCTCGAGATCGGCGAGGAAGGCGAACAGCGGGCCGGGCGCGACGGCCACGACCCGCCGGGCGACGATCGGCGCGCCGACCCGCGACTCCCGGCCGACGGCGGGGGCCGCCGAGCGGCCGGCGGGCGCCGCGTCGGCGTGCGGCGGGGCGAGGGGCAGGGCGTCGTCGGTCATCGCGGAGCCGGGACGGGAGCCGGTCCCGGTCAGTCTTCTCCAGGCCCGGGCGGCGGTCAACCCGCGGGCCGCCGCCGGGCGCGGTCGCGGTCGCGGCGCGACGCGCCCTAGGCGCGCAGCTCGCGGCGCAGGCAGATCTTCAGGCCCGACCAGATCGGGCTGATCGCGCAGACCTTGACGTCGACCAGGCCGCGCGGCAGCACGACGTCGCGGATCCGGTCCTCGGTCACGTCGGTCGGGACCTTGCTGGCCTTCTTCGGCCAGGCGACCCAGAAGGCGCCGTCGGGGGCGGTCGCCCGGGCCAGGTCCGGCAGCTGCGCCTCGAGCGCGGCCAGCTCGCTGACGAAGGCGATCGCCAGGTCGACCGGCCCGTCGAGCCCGGCCGCGGCCGTCGAGCCGTCGGGCAGCGGTCCGAGGCCGCGCTCGACGAAGCCCTCCGGCGCGTCGAGGACGGCGATCCGCAGGCCCTCCTTGACGCCGAGCTTCCTCGGCAGCGGCGTCTTGGCGTAGCCCTGGTCCCATTGGTCGGCGGCCATCTCGCCGCGGATCATCGCGGCTGGCAGCGGCCTGCGCGATCGGCCGTGCGGGCGATCTCGCGGGGCCGGCGGTCAGTCGGCGAGCGCCGCGACCAGCCGGTCGAGGAACGCCTCCTGCGCGGCGACCAGCCGCGGGCGCGCCTCGTCGACGGTCATCCAGGCCACGCGATCGACCTCGGGGACCACGATCGTCCGTCCCGATCGCGGGGGCCACGGCATCTCGAAGGTGCCGGGGACGATCGCCTCGGGGTCCAGGTCGGCCTCGACCGCCCAGGCCCGGACCCGCTTGCCGCTGCCCTGGCGGACCTCGCCGAGGTCGATCGCCGGGCCGTCCGGCGCCGCCAGCCCCAGCTCCTCGACGAACTCGCGGCGAGCGGCGTCCAGCGGCGGCTCGTCGTCGGCGTGCTCGCCCTTGGGGATCGACCACGCCCGCTCGTCCTTGCGAGCCCAGAGCGGTCCGCCCATGTGCGCGATCAGGACCCGCAGGCCGTCGCGGTCGCGGCGGTGCAGGAGCAGGCCGGCGCTGCGGCGGTGGCGGGCCTCGGCCATCGCTCAGATCCGCTCGAAGACCAGCCGGAAGTGGTCGAGCAGCTCGCGCTCGAAGCAGACGCTGTTGGCGCTGACCCCCGACGTGAACGCCAGCCGGAAGTCGGAGCTGGTCAGCCAGCGCGGCACCAGCCGGGCCTTCATCAGCGTCTTGCGCAGGCTCGGCTCGGCGAAGCGGCTGCGCCACTGCTTGATCGTCTCGATGTAGTCGAGCCGGCCGCTGACCGCCGAGACCAGCCGGAAGTGGGGCGCCGCGCTGCGGACGATCTGCTCGTGCCCGAACGGCAGCCACGACCCGGGGAACTGGCGGCCCATCAGCGCCAGGTACCACTCGTCCGAGTCGCGCGGCGCATCGATGCTGACCCGCTCGGGATCGATCATGTTGCGGCCGAAGACCATCGTCTGCAGGTAGAAGCGGCCGCGGTCGGGCAGCAGCCCCGCGACGTTCGCGAAGAGGTCGCCGTAGATCTGCTCCTGGCGGCCGGCCGCGGCCTCCTCCGGCGAGCAGAAGTGCTCGAAGGCGCCCAGGCTGGCGACCGCGTCGAAGCCGCCGAAGCGGTCGCGATCGACCTGGCGCGCGTCCTCCAGGTGGACGTCGAGGCCGTGGCGCCGGCAGGCCGCCGCCTGGGCCGACGAGAGCGTGACGCCGACGCCCTCGGCGCCGCGGCGGCGGATGTCCGACAGCAGCGGTCCCCAGCCGCAGCCGAGGTCGAGGATCCGGCGGCCGGGCTCGATCCCGATCTGCTCGGCGACGTAGTCGTGCTTGCGCCGCTGCGCCTGCTCGAGGGTCAGCGAGAAGTCGCCGTCGTACTTCGCGCCGCTGAAGTCGGCGGACTCGCCGAGGCTCAGCCGGAAGATCCGGTCGATCAGCGAGTAGGTGAACTCGAGGTCCTGGCGGTCAGCCATCGTCGTCCCCGTTCGCGGCCACGGGCCGCCCTGGTGGAAGCGGGTCTCCGCAGGCTAGCGAGGCCGGCCGTCGGCTTCCGGCGATCAGGCTGGCGCCGGTCGACGAACCGGGCGCGCCGGCGCTCGCGACTTGGGGCCCGCTTCACCGCACGGCAACGTTCGGCGGCTTTCGAACTGGTTGGTTGGCTCCGCACGTCACCAAACGATTTGGAACTTCCCCGATGGCTTCAGCCACCCCACGCCGCCTCGGTCGCCTGACGGCGATCACCGCGGCGCTCGCCCTGCTGCCCTGCGCCGCCTCGCAGGCCGCGATCACGCAGGCGCACCTCGGCTTCGCCGGCAACACCAGCACGGCGATGACGGTCACCTTCAAGGAGGACGCGGCGGTCGCCGGGACCACCGCGACCGCCTACGCCCGGCCGGCCGGTGCCGCCGGAGGCGTCGCCGCCTGCGCCGCGGCGGGCGCCCCCGGCGACTGCCTGACGCTGCCGCTGACGCGCACCGACGCGCAGGGCAAGGCCGGCGGTCCCGGCCCGGTCTTCACGTTCTTCACGGGGACCTTCACCGGCCTGACGCCGGGCGCCAGCTACGACTGGCTGGCCACCAGCAGCGCGACCCCGGCGGGCGTCGCCCCCGGCACGTTCACCACGGCCAAGGGCGGCGACAAGCCCTACACCGCGGCGACCTACGGCGAGGTCCACGTCGACGACGGCGACGACGTCGTCGCGTTCGGCGCGTCGGGCCCGGGCGACTACAGCGTCCCGGGCGTCATCGGCCTGAACCAGGCGAACAAGGTCTCCTGGAACCAGAACCAGCGGCCGGCCTTCGTCGTCTCCTCCGGCGACAACCTGAACGACGGGACGAAGGAGGACATGTGGGACCGCCTGCTGAGCGCGGCCTACAGCTTCCCGAACGGCACGCCGCTGGACGGCTCGCCCACCCGGACCCTGCTCGGCAGCGTCCCGTTCCTGTCGGCGCTCGGCGACCACGAGTACAAGAACACCGCGCAGCCGGGCACCGCGTCGCCGCTCTTCTACGCCCACTTCCCGAACCCGGCCAACGGGCCGTCAGGCCAGGAGAACCGCTCGTACTCCTACGACTACAACGGCGTCCACTGGACGATCCTCGAGGCGAGCCCCGGCTCCAAGCCGTCCGTCTACCCCGACTACTGGAAGCACGAGCTGGAGTGGCTCGACGCCGACCTGGCGTCCGCCGTCACCCGCACGCGGTTCCAGGTCGTCGTGATGCACCAGCCGCCGTTCCACTCCAAGACCAGCCGGGTCTACCCCGAGTACGCGGACCCGGAGCTGCGTGACGACGTGATGCCGCTGTTCGACAAGTACGGGGTCGAGGTCGTGGTCTCCGGCCACGACGCCCACAACGTCCGCAGCTACCCGCTGGTCGGCGTGCCGACGCCGGACCGCCAGGCCGGGCAGCCGAAGCTCTCGCCCGAGATCGTCGCGCCCGGCAAGGGCACCACGTACCTGGAGCAGTCGACGACCGGCAAGAACTACGACGGCCTGCTCGACGGCGAGCCCTGGGTCGCCTGGTCGCAGTCGGCGGAGACGATGCCGGCGGTGCTGCTGTTCACCTTCGGCGCCAAGGCGATCAGCGCCAAGTTCGTTCGCACCGACGCGCTCGACCCGGTCACCCACCAGCTGATGGCGACCGGCCAGCCGGTCGACAGCTTCACGATCCCGCAGGTGCCGGTGCGCGGCAGCGACGTCCCGGCGACCGGTCCGGCGGGGCCGGCCGGCCCCAAGGGCGACGCCGGCCAGAACGGCGCCAGCGGCCCCAAGGGCGACAGCGGCGCCACCGGCCCGAAGGGCTCCCGCGGCCCGGCCGGCCGCGACGCCAAGGTCTCCTGCCGCGTCACGCGGCGGAAGGGCAAGCGCACCGTGTCCTGCAGCGTGCGCAGCGTCGGCAGGAGCACGCGCGCGACGCTGGTCCGCTCGCGCGCCCAGCTGGTCCGCGGCGGCCGGACCTACGCCCGCGGCACGACGGCCAAGCTGGCCGCCCGCCGCGCGATCGCCCGTGGCCGCTACACGCTGCGGGTGACGGTCGGCCGCGACCGGCTGTCGTTCCCGGTCCGCATCGGCTGATCGACGCGCGCCGCCGGCCCCGCACGCCGCGGGGCCGGCGGCTCACGGCCCGATCAGCCGCTGGCTCTCGTCGCGGATCTCGCCCACCAGCTCCTCCAGCACGTCCTCGAAGGCGACCATGCCGACGACCTGGCCGTCGGCGTCGCGGACCTGCGCCAGGTGCGCCGTCGACTGCTGCATCGTGCGCAGGATCGAACGCAGGCGATCGCTGTCGCGGACCACCGGCAGCGGCCGCACGAAGCGCGCCGGGAGCGGCGCGGCGCGCGGGACCATCTCGTCCCGCAGCAGGTCCTTGACGTGCAGGTAGCCGCTCCAGCCGCCGTCCGCGCCGCGGACCGGGAAGCGCGAGAAGCCGGTGCGCCCGGCGAGCGCCTCGATCTGCTCCAGCGTCGCGCCGGCCGGGATCGTCTCGAGGCCGGCAGCGGGCAGCAGCACCGCGCGCGCCGTGCGGTCCTCGAACTGCAGGGCGTCCAGCAGCAGCCGGCCCTCGCCGTGCTCCAGCAGGCCCTCGCGGTGCGACTCCTCGACCAGCCCGGCGACCTCGTCGCGCGTGAACGCGCTGGTCACCTCGTCCTTGGGCTGGACCCCCATCGCCCGCAGGACCAGGTTCGCGATCCAGTTCAGCAGCGCGATCACCGGGCGCAGCACGCGCACGACCACGACCAGGATCGGCGCGAGCACCATCGCCGAGCGCTCCGGGCCGGCCAGCGCGATGTTCTTGGGGACCATCTCGCCGATCACGACGTGCAGGAAGACCACGACGGTCAGCGCGATCGCGAACGCCACCGGGTGCAGCAGGCTCTCGCTCACGCCGACGTCGGCGAACGGCCCCTCGAGCAGGTGGGCGACGGCCGGCTCGCCGATCGCGCCCAGTCCGAGCGAGCAGATGGTGATCCCCAGCTGGGCGCCGGCCATCATCAGCGAGACGTCCTCCATCGCGCCGAGCGTGATCCGCGCCCGCCGCGAGCCGGCCTCGACGCGCGGCTCGATCACGGTCCGCCGGGCCGAGACGAGCGCGAACTCGGCCCCGACGAAGAAGCCGTTGGCGGCCAGCAGCGCGATCGCCACCAGCAGCGCGATCCCGTCGCTCATCGCCGCTGCTCCCCGTCGGCGGCGACATCCTCGTCGTCCCCGTCCTCGTGCTCGATCGGCCGCACCCGCAGCCGCAGCTCGTCGACGCGCAGGGCGTCCATCCGGGTCACGGTCAGGGTCAGCTCGTACCGCGGGCGCTCCCCGTCCGGCAGCAGCAGCTGGACCTCGTCGCCGGCGTCGGGGACGCGCTCCAGGTGCAGCGCGACCAGCCCGCCGAGGGTCTCGTAGTCCTCGTCCTCGGGGATCTCGACGCCGACGACCGCCGTCGCCTCGTCGGGACGCAGGAGCCCCGACAGCAGCCAGCTGCCGTCGGCGTCGCGCTGCGCGAGCGTCTCGGGGGCGTCGTGCTCGTCGGTGACCTCGCCGACGATCTCCTCGATCAGGTCCTCGAGCGTGACGACGCCGGCGACGGCGCCGAACTCGTCGACGACGACGGCGATCTGCAGCCCGCCCTCGCGCAGCATCGCCAGCAGCGGGTCGAGCTCGAGCGTGTCGGGCACGACGACCGGCTCGCTCATGATCTGGCCGACGGTGACGGTGTCGCGCTGCTCGTAGGGGACGGTGAACGCCTGCTTGATGTGGACGATGCCGATCACCTCCTCGGCGCCCTCGCCCTCGACCGGGAACCGCGAGTGGCCGGTCTCGCGCGAGAGCCGCAGGACGTCGGAGGCGGTCGCCAGCGGCGTGATCGCGTAGGTCCGCACGCGCGGCGTCATGACGTCGAGCGCGCGCCGGTCGCCGAACGCCAGCGACCGCTGCAGGAGGTGGGCGGTCTCGGGCTCGAGCGTCCCCTGCTCGGCCGAGCGGCGCACGAGCGATCCCAGCTCCTCGGCCGAGCGGGCCGAGGCCAGCTCCTCCTGGGGCTCGATCCCGAGCCGGCGCAGGATCCGGTTGGCGGTCCCGTTGAGGGCCCGCAGCGGGATCGCGTTGGCGTGGGTGAACCCGCGCTGGAACCCGGCCACCCTGCGAGCGGTCGCCAGCGGCCGGGCGATCGCCAGGTTCTTCGGCACCAGCTCGCCGAGGATCATCGTGAAGGCGGTCGCCAGGATCAGCGCGATCGCGACCGCGACCCCGTCGACCGCGCCCCCGGGGATCCCGGCGCTCCGCAGCGGCCCGTCGATCAGGCGCGCGATCGACGGCTCGGCCAGGAAGCCGATCGCCAGGTTGGTGACCGTGATCCCCAGCTGCGCCCCGGACAGCTGGGTGGAGAGGGTGCGCAGCGCCGCCAGCACGCCGCCGGCGCGACGGTCGCCGCCGTCGGCCGCGCGCTCGACCGTCGGCCGGTCGACGGTCAGCAGCGAGAACTCGGCCGCGACGAAGAAGCCGCAGGCGACGACCAGCGCGATCGCGACCAGCAGCAGGAGCAGCTCGATCATCGGCCGCTCCCGGGAGCATCCCGGGCCGTCGTCGGTCCGGGAGCAGCGCGCGCGAGGGCGCGCTCGGGACTGGAGGCCGGGTCCTCGCCGGCAGTCTCGGGCATCGAGTGGATGCTAGAGGGCCCCGCGGGGGCACGCCGCCCTCCGCAGCCGCAGCGACCCCGGCGCCGCCGGGCTCAGCCCAGGGCCAGCGTCATGAACACGCTGTTGGGATCCGGCCCGTAGCCCTCGAACGGCCCGCACTCGACGAAGCCGCGCGAGCCGTAGAAGGCCCGGGCCGGGGCGAAGAAGCCCTGGGCGCCGGTCTCCAGGCTGACCCTGGCGTAGCCGCGGGCGCGCGCCTCGTCGAGCACGTGCGCGAGCAGGCGCGCGGCCACTCCGCGACGGCGGGCCGCGGCGGTGGTCCGCATCGACTTGATCTCGCCGTGGTCGGCGGCGATCTGGCGCAGGGCCGCGCAGCCGAGCAGGGCGCCCTCCGCCCGCAGCGTCCAGAAGCTGACGTCCGGCCCGGCCAGGGCCAGCGGATCGAGCGCGTGGATGCTGCAGGCCGGCGAGTTCGCGCGCATGTCGCGCAGGTGCTGCTCGAGCAGGGCGCGGACGTCGTCGCGGAGCGGGTCGTCGCGGTCGATCTCCATCGCCCCAGTCTGCCGCGTCCGCCCGCGCCGCTCACGAGGAACCGGCGCGCCGCGGGCCGCACCCGCGGTAGGCATGCCGGCGGGTGACGCGGTCGCCGCCACGGGTGCGCGCGCGGACGACCACGACGGTCCGGGTCCGGACGCGCGCCGGCAGGCGCAGGCGCAGGCGGTCGCGCGCGATCCGGGCCGCGACCCGACGCCCGTTGACGGTCGCGGTGGCCGCCGTCGCGCCAGCGGGCAGCCGCAGCGCGATCGACCGCTCGCGACAGCGCTGGGGCGGCGTCGGGGCCGGGACCGGGGCGGCCGCTGGCGGCGGCGCGACGGGAGCCTCGGCGCAGGGCATCGCCGTCGAGCGCCTGGTGTAGCGGGAGAGGAACCGCCACGAGATCTCGGCGCCGCTGGGGCCCTTGGGATCGGTGAAGCTCGCGAGCTTCGGATCGCTCGAGCCCCCGGACCAGAAGTGGTTCATGCCGTGGACGACCCAGCGCTCGCCGATCAGGCAGCCGTTCGGGTCGCGGTAGGTGCGGGCGGTCGAGTCGTGGCCGCCGGCCTGGCGCTCCTGCCGCACGGTCGCGGGCGTCAGCGGGATCGGCCCGTCCTGGCGCCCGCCGATCACGAGGTTGTTGGTGCGCAGGCCCTGCTCGAGCGCCTTCTCCTGGCACGCGGGCACGATGCCCGTGTCGGCGTCGCCGCCGATCACGAGCCGCGGCACCACGCGCGCCCGCGGGCCCATCTCCTTGAACGCCTGCCACGCGCTGTCGGCCACCGGGGTCGTGACCGGGCTGCCGAGCAGGCAGAGCGGGTCGGCGTAGGCACCGGCCGACATGATCCCGACGGCGGCGTAGAGGTCGGGGTAGGCGGCGGCCATGATCGAGGTCATGAAGCCGCCCGCCGACATGCCCATCAGGTAGACCCGCTCCGGATCGATCCGCCGCCGCGCCATCACCTCGCGCGTCATCCCGGCGATCGCGCCCGCGTCGCCGCCGTCGCGGTGCCAGCTGCCCGGCCAGAAGAACCGCCAGCAGCGCGCCAGCGGTCCCGGCTGCGTGGTGGCGCCGAAGTCGACGTCCGGGTAGAGGACGACGAACCGCTCGCGCTCGGCGAGGCGGTTGTAGAGGTTGGCCCGCATCTGCTGCTCGGCGGTCGTCTGGCAGCCGTGGACCATCACGAGCAGCGGCGCGGGCCGCGCGGGGTCGTAGGACTTCGGGGTGTAGACGAGCGACGGATAGGCGGCGACGCCGGTCCCGTGCGAGAGCCGCTCGACCGTGCCGGGGTCGGGCGGGTCCGCCGCGGCGGCCGGAGCAGCGGCCACGGACAGCGACAGCGCGACGACCACGCCGAAGCGGAGGACGCGGCGGATCACCGGGACCGCCCCCGACGCGCGGCCGCCGCGGCCGGGCAGGGCCGCGGCCGTCCGCTGGCGCGCAGCCGCACGC
>NZ_AGUD01000046.1 GCF_000240225.1 Patulibacter medicamentivorans | reverse complement strand
GACGTGGCCCGGCGACGGGTCGAGGGTGACGATCCGCCACGGTCGCCGATCGTCGACCGGACCGCCGCCATCCGCCGCGCCGCCATCCGCGCCGCCATCCGCGCCGCCGTCGGTCGTCGCACCGCCATCCGCGCCGCCGTCGGTCGTCGCACCGCCATCCGCGCCGCCGCCGGCCACCGCACCGCCATCCGCCGCGCCGCCGACCACCCCACGGAGTCCGGCCCGCACCAACGGTCCCGGGCGCTCGGGCTCCACCTCGACCGCCCGCAGATCGCCGGTCACACCGCGGCCATGGCCCTTCAGGAATGCCTCCTTGCGGGTCCAGCCGCGCGCCGTGGCCAGCGACCGCTCCTGCGGTGGCAGCCTGTCGATCGCCGCCCGCTCGGCGACCGAGAGGAACTCCCCCGCCAGCTCCGCCGCGCCGGCGCGCGCCACCAACTCGACGTCGACGCCGACCGGCCGGCCGCAGGCGATCGCGATCAGCGCGACATCACCGGCGTGGCTGAGGCTGAACTCGACGGCGCCGCCGCACGACGGCGAACCCGCGGCGGCGGCGCGCCTCGGCGGCCGGCCGGCCGCCTCGCCCCCGCCGCCGACTCTCCCATCGGTGACCAGCTGCGGCTTGCCGTGGCCCTCTCCCCCGCACTCGCCGCAGCGGCGGGCGAAGCGCAGCGCGCGCGGATCCGCCCCGACCGCGGCGCCGAGCAGGACCCGCACCGCCGCGTGGGCGATCAGCCGCCGTTCGCGGTCGCCGGCCCGGCGCAGGGCGGCGGCCCGCGCCAGCTCGTCGTCGCCGACCAGCCGCCGGGCGTGCTCGACCGCGGCGGCCGCCGGGGTGCAGTCGACCCGCCAGACATGGACCTTGCCGTCGTCGCGGACGGCCGTCGGCGAACCCGCCGGCCAGTGCCGCGCGACGGGATCGGGGGGCGAGACGAAGCCGACTTCCGCGATAGGAATTAGTGTAGCCTAACTCGCCATGTCCGCCACCGTCCCGGGTGCGCTCGCCGGCGCCCGTCGCCCCTCCCCGTCGACCCCCGTCCGCGACTGATGCGCATCGCCCTCTTCGGCTACCAGACCTGGGGCCACCGGCTGCTGCAGGCGCTGCTCGAGTCGCGGCACGAGGCCGTGCTGCTGGTGACCCACCCCGACGGCGAGGACGCCTACGAGCAGCTGTGGCCCGACTCGGTCGCCGAGCTGGCCGCCGAGCACGCGATCCCGACCGTCCACCGCGAGCAGGCGCTGGCCGGCGACGAGGAGCTGGCCGAGCGGATCCGCAGCTCGCGGGCCGACATCATCGTCGCGGTCAACTGGCGGACCTGGATCGCGCCCGAGATCTTCTCGATCCCCCGCTACGGCACGCTCAACACCCACGACTCGCTGCTGCCGAAGTACGCCGGCTTCGCCCCGATCACCTGGGCGCTGATCAACGGCGAGGAGCGGGTCGGGATCACCGCCCACGAGATGGACGGCGAGCTCGACACCGGCGACATCATCGGCCAGCGCAGCGTCGCGGTCGAGCCGCAGGACACCAGCGCGACGCTGGTCGAGAAGACGCTCGACCTGTTCGGCCCGCTGACCCTCGACGCGCTCGAGGCGATCGAGTCCGGGACCGGCGAGCGGATCGTCCAGGACCGCTCGCAGGCCAGCTTCTTCCACAAGCGCACCGCCGAGGAGAACCGGATCGACTGGACCTGGTCGGCGCAGGACCTGGTCAACCTGGTCCGCGCCCAGGCCGACCCCTACCCGAACGCGTTCACGTTCCGCGGCGAGGAGCGGATCGAGATCCTCTGGGCGACCGTCGCCGAGAAGGTCTACGGCGGCACCGCCGGGCGGATCTTCTACCGCGAGGGCGACGGCGTGGCGATCGTCTGCGGGCCCGAGGCGCACCGCGGTCGCAACCGCGGCCTGGTGATCCAGCGGCTGCGGACCGCGGACGGCCGCGAGCTGACCGGCCGCGAGTACTTCACGCGGATGGGCGGGTACCTGACCCGGCATCCGGCGGGCGCCCCCGTCGCGGTGTGAGCGACGCGCGCGACGCCGGGCGGGTGGCCCCGTCCGATCCGCAGCGGGCCGGCGCGCAGCTGCTCCGCACGGTCGTCGGGGCCGAGCGGCGGCGGGTCGCCGGGGCCGCCGCCGGCAGCATCGTCCACCAGGCGTGCGAGGCGCTCGTCCCGGTGATGATCGGGGTCGTCATCGACCGCGCGGTCGCGCCCGGCGACGGCGGCGCGCTGGCCCTCTGGCTCGTGGTCCTGGCCGCGCTGTTCGTCGTCCTGACCGTCGCCTACCGGGTCCAGCTGGGCGTCGGGATGCTGGCGCGCGAGCAGAGCGAGCACGCGCTGCGGATGCGCCTGACCCGGCGGATCCTCGACCCGGCCGGAATCGTCGCCGGCGGGCCGCTGGCGCCGGCCGACACCGTCGGATCGGCCGGGGCGCTGGTCAACGTCGCCGGCTCCGATGCCCGCGAGACCGCCCAGGGGATCCAGGGCGTCGTGGTCGCGATCGGGGCGGTCGCCGCGCTGACGATCTCGGCCGTCGCGCTGCTGACGATCTCGCTGCCGCTGGGGCTGCTGATCCTGCTCGGGACGCCGCCGGTAGTGATCGCCCTGGCGCTGATCGCGCGGCCGTTGGAGCGCCGCAGCGCCGTCCAGCAGGCGCGCGCGGCCGAGGCGGCGAGCGTCGCCAGCGACCTGGTTCGCGGGATCCGCGTGCTGAAGGGGATCGGGGCCGAGCCCGCCGCTGCCGCGCGCTACCGGCGCGCCAGCCAGACCGCCAAGCGGGCGACGCTGCGAGCGGCCGTCTCCGACAACGTGCTCGAGGGCGCGAACGTCGTGATCGGCGGCGCCTTCCTGGCCCTGGTCGCCTACGTCGGCGGGCGGCTCGCGCTCGACGGCTCGATCACGATCGGCGACCTCGTGGCGGCGGTCGGCCTGACGCAGTTCCTGCTCGGGCCGCTGCAGCGGATCGGCTGGGCGCTGGGGCTGCTGGCCCAGGCGCGCGGATCGGCCGGACGGGCGGCGACGGTGCTGGCGGTGCCCCCGGCCGTCCACGGCGGCACCGCCGCCCTGCCCGCCACCGCGGCCGGCGCCCTCTCCGTGCGCGGGCTGTCGCTCGGCCACGGCAACGGCGTCAGCTTCGAGGCCGCCGCCGGCGAGCAGCTGGGGATCGTCGCGCCCGACCCGAGCGACGCCGCGCGGCTGCTGGACCTGCTGGCCCGTCGCCGCGACCCGGACGCCGGCGGCTTCGCCGTCGACGGGATCGACGTGCCGGCGCTGCCGGTCGCCGACGCCCACCGGCTGCTGCTGGTGGCCGACCACCACGCCGACCTCTTCGAGGGCAGCGTCGAGCAGAACCTGACGGCGGCCGTCTCGAACGAGGATCGGCTGAGCGCCGCGCGGCGCCGCGCGGTGCTCGCGGCGTCCGGCGCCGACGAGGCCGTGGCCGCGCTGCCCGACGGCGCCGCGACGACGGTCGGCGAGCGGGGCGCGCGGCTCTCCGGCGGGCAGCGCCAGCGGATCGCCCTGGCGCGCGCGCTCGCCGCCGACCCGCCGGTGCTCGTCCTGCACGATCCGACGACGGCGGTCGACGCGGCCACCGAGGCCCGGATCGCCGACGGCGTCACCGCCCTGCGCCACGACCGCACGACGATCGTCGTCGCCACCAGCCCGGCGCTACTGGCGACCTGCGAGCGGGTGCTGCTGCTGGAGGACGGGCGGATCGCCGAGGTCGGCCGTCACGAGGAGCTGGCCGACGCCAGCCCCCGCTACCGCGAGGCGGTGCTGCGATGAGCGTCCGCGAGCTGCTGCCGACGGCCTCGCCGCGGGCCGCCCGCCGCGAGCTCTGGGCCCTGGCCCGCGCGCACCGCGGGCTCGCGCTGCTGACCGTCGTCGCGCTGGTCGGCGCGGCGGCGATCGGCCTGGTCGTCCCGCCGCTGCTGGGCCGCCTGATCGACATCGTGATCGACGGCGGCGACAGCGGCGAGCTGACGGCGCCGGCGGTCCTGCTGGCCGCCGCCGCGCTCGCCCAGGGCCTGCTGACCGGGGCCGGGGGCGCGCTGACCGCGCGACTCGGCGAGACGATCCTGGCGGTCCTGCGCGAGCGGGTGGTCGAGCGCGCGCTGTCGATCCCGGTCGCGCAGCTGGAGCGGGCCGGCACCGGCGACCTGCTGAGCCGGGTCAGCGGCGACGTCGCCGTCGTCTCGCAGGCGGTGACCCTGGTCTTCCCGGCGATCGCGCGGGCGGGCCTGACGGTCGGCCTGACGGTCGTCGGCCTGGTCGTGCTCGACTGGCGGCTGGCGCTGGCGGCGCTGCTGGCCGCGCCGATCCAGGTCCTGGGCCTGCGCTGGTACCTGCGCTCGGTGGTGCCGATCTACCGCCGCGAGCGCGAGGTCCAGGGCGAGCGCACGCAGCAGCTGCTGGACACCGTCTCGGGCGCCGCGACCTCGCGCGCGTTCGGGCTCGGCGACGCCCGCGAGGAGCACGTGCGCGCCAGCTCGCAGGAGGCGGTCGACGTCGCGATGCTCGGCGTCGCCAAGGTCAAGCGGTTCCTGCACGCGCTCAACGGCGCCGAGCTGCTGGGGCTCTCGGCGGTGCTGGTGACCGGGTTCGCGCTGGTCGACGCCGACGCGATCACCGTCGGCACGGCGACCGCCGGCGCGCTCTACTTCCACCGCGCGTTCGACCCGATCGGCGAGCTGCTGATGTTCTTCGACGACCTGCAGGAGGCGACGACGGCGCTCGCCCGGCTGATCGGGGTCGCGTCGATCGATCCTCCCGCCGAGCCCGAGCGGCCCGCGATCGCCGGCGACGGATCGGTCGCGGTCGACGCGGTCCACCACGGCTACGTCGACGGCCATCCGGTCCTGCACGGGGTCGACCTGCGAATCGGCGACGGCGAGCGGGTGGCGCTGATCGGGACCACCGGCGCCGGCAAGACGACGCTGGCGAAGCTGATCGCCGGAATCCATCCGCCGACCCGCGGCGACGTCCGGATCGGCGGCGCCCGGCTCGAGGACCTCGGCCCGGCCGGTGCCCGGCGGACGGTCAACCTGGTCACCCAGGAGGTCCACGTCTTCGCCGGCCGGCTGGCCGACGACCTGCGGTTGGCGCGTCCGGACGCCGACGACGACGCGCTGTGGGCGGCGCTCGAGCGGGTCGACGCCGACGGCTGGGTGCGGTCGCTGCCCGACGGGCTCCAGACGATCGTCGGCGAGGGCGGCCACCGCCTGACCCCGACCCAGTCGCAGCACCTGGCGCTGGCGCGGCTGGTGCTGCGCGACCCGCCGGTGGTGCTGCTGGACGAGGCGACCGCCGAGGCCGGCAGCGCCGGGGCGCGCCTGCTCGAGGACGCCGCCGAGCGGGCGCTGGCCGGGCGCACGGCGCTCGTCGTCGCCCATCGCCTGACCCAGGCCGCGGCGGCCGACCGGATCGTGGTGCTCGACGCCGGGCGGGTCGTCGAGCAGGGGGCGCACGACGAGCTGCTGGCGCGCGGCGGCAGCTACGCGCGGCTGTGGGGCGCGTGGTCGGCGTCCAGGATCAGCGCACCCGCAGACGGTCGCCGCCGAGCTTCCAGCCGGCCGCGGTGAAGCGGGCGCTCCAGCGACCGCTGCCCAGGCGGCGGGTCGGCAGCTGGCCGCTGCCCTTGCCGGTGACCCGGAAGCTGACGGTCCGCGAGCCGGCGCCGCGGCGGGTCAGCTTGGCCGTGATCGATCCGGCGACGTTGCAGCGGACCTTCGCCGAGCGGCCGCGGCGGACGCTCGACGGGACGATCGAGCAGCGCGGCTGGACGATCCTGACCGGCAGCTCGTGGTAGGCGACGTCGTCGATCACGTAGCGGACGTAGCTGCAGACGACGATCCGGCGGACGCCGGGACGGACCGTGAACGGCAGCGAGTCACCGGACCAGTCGAACGCCGGCTGCCCCTCCTGGGCGTTGATCTGCTGGCTCTCGTCGACGACCCAGCCGCTGTTCGACGCGCTCGCGTTGAGGCCGCCGAGGTTGATCGCCTGCTGGCGCTGACCGCCGAAGGTCGGCGAGCAGTGGGGCTCGACGTCGGCGTCCTGCACGTAGACCCCGAGCGTGTAGGAGGTCGTGTCGCCCTCGCGGTTCCAGGTGGCGCGACCCGCGAGCTTCACCCGCTGGACCGATCCGGCGACCAGCGAGCCACCGGGGACCCGAGCCTCGATCGTGTTGCCGGGGTAGGCCGGGGCGGTGGCGCCGATCGGGCCGTCGGCGCGCGCGGCCGGCGCGCCGGCGAGCAGCAGGGCGCCGGTGGCGCCGATCGCGGTGGTGCGCGCCCGCCGGTGGGCGGCGGACGACTTCGAGCTGGGGGACATGCGGGAGCGCCTCCGGTGCCGGCGACCGACGGGGGCTGTCGACCGGCACGATCATCGCGTTCAGGGGGACGCTCGCAGGCTACAAGGACCCCGGCCGCCGCTGCAGCGCCTCCGCGACCTCCGCGATCAGCGCCGCCGCCTCGTCGACCCGGTCGGCCAGGTAGACGTGGCCGCCGCGGACCGTGGCGGTCGCGAACGGGCCGGCCGTGACCTCGGCCCACGACGCCAGCTCGCCGGGACCGACCGACGGGTCCTCGTCGCCGGCGATCGCGGTGATCCCGGAGCGCAGCGGCGGGTCCAGGCGCGGGCGGTAGTCGTGCAGCAGCCGGTAGTCGGAGCGCAGCGGCGGCAGCAGCAGCTCGAGCATGTCGGGCTCGGCGAGCAGCTCCTCCGGGGTCCCGCCGAGCATCCGCAGCGCCGCCACCAGCTCGTCGTCGGTCGGCGGCGCGGCCTCGGGATAGGCCCACTGGCCGCGCGGACCGGCACGGCCGGAGACGACCACGTGGCCGACCGCGTCCGGGCGGACCGCCTCGATCCGCCGCGCGACCTCGAAGGCCAGCGAGGCCCCCATGCTGTGCCCGAAGAGGATCGCCGGCGGCAGCGCGTCCGCCAGCAGCCGCAGCAGCGCGTCGGCCGTCGCGTCCGCCAGCGCGTCCATCCGCTCGATCGCCGGCTCGCCGATCCGCGCCTCGCGCCCGGGCAGGGAGAGCGCCCACGGGTCGACGGCGGCCGGAGCGGCGCGGGCCAGCCCCTGGAAGAAGCTCGCCGCGGCGCCGGCCGGCGGGAAGCAGACCAGGGGCCGCTGGCCGGCCGACGGCGGGCGGTAGCGGCGGACCCAGTCGGCGGCCGGGTTCACGACGGCTCCCCCGCCCGCGCCGCCAGCCGCGCGGCCAGCCCGGCCACCGTCGGCGCCTCGAACAGGTCGCGGGCCGAGACCGTCACCGGCAGCGCCGCGCGGATCCTGCCGACCAGCAGGATCGCCAGCAGCGAGTGGCCGCCGAGGTCGAAGAAGCCGTCCTCCGCCGCGACCCGCTCGACCCCGAGGACCTCGGCGAAGAGCCCGGCGAGCACCTGCTCCTCGTGCCCCTCGGCCGCGCGACCGGTCGACGCGGCGGGCAGCAGCGGCTCGGGCAGCGCGGCGACGTCGAGCTTGCCGTTGACGGTCAGCGGCAGCCGGTCGACCATCGTCACCGCGGCCGGCACCATGTGCTCCGGCAGCCGGTCGCGCAGCCGCCGGCGCAGCGCCTCGGCCAGGGCCTCGCGATCCGCCAGGGCGACCGCGGTCGCCGTCGCCGCGGGGCGATCGGCCGCCGGCACCACGTAGGCCAGCAGCCGCGTGGCCCCCGGCCCCGGCCCGTCGCCTCCGCGCGGGACCACCGTCGCCGCCTGCGCGACCTCCGGGTGCTCCTCCAGGACCGCGGTCACCTCGCCCAGCTCGACCCGGTGACCGCGGATCTTGACCTGGTCGTCGGTCCGGCCGAGGAAGTCGACGTTGCCGTCGGGCCGCTCGCGGACGAGATCGCCGGTGCGGTACATCCGGGTGCCGTCGGCCGCGAACGGATCGGCGACGAAGCGCTCGGCGGTCAGGCCCGCCCGGTCGTGGTAGCCGCGCGCCAAGCCGACGCCGGCGACGTACAGCTCGCCGGGGGCACCGGTCGGCACCGGTCGCAGCGCCGCGTCCAGGACGTAGCCGCGGGTGTTGTGGATCGCCCGCCCGACGGTCGGCGTCGCGCTGTCCCCGGTCCCGCCGCCGAGCGTGTTGATCGTGTACTCGGTCGGCCCGTAGAGGTTGTAGCCGAGCGTTCCGGGCGTCTCGCGCAGCGCCGTCCAGACGCCGTCGCCGACCGCCTCGCCGCCGAGCAGGACCAGCGGCGGGCGGTGGCGCCGATCGCCCTCCTCCAGCAGCCCCTGCTCGATCAGGTGGTGGGCGTAGGTCGGCGTCACGTTGACCACGTCGATCCGCTGGGCGTCGCAGTACGCGACCAGCGCCTCGGCGTCGCGTCGCAGCTGCTCGTCGCAGACGTGGACCTCGTGGCCCTCGACCAGCCACAGCAGCTCCTCCCACGACATGTCGAAGGAGAACGAGACGGTGTGGGCGATCCGCAGGCGGCGGTCGCCGGCCGCCGCCACGACCGGGTCGAAGATCGCCTCGCGGTGGTTGAACTGCATGTTGGTCAGGCCGCGGTAGGGCGTCACGACGCCCTTCGGCCGCCCGGTCGAGCCGGAGGTGTAGATCAGGTAGGCCGGGTGCTCCAGCCGGCCCGGGGTCCCGGGGGCGAACGCGGGCCGCTCGTGGTCGGCCAGCGGCCCGCCGTCGAGCCGCGCCAGCTCGGCGGCCGTGTCGGGATCGTCGAGCGGCACCAGCGGCGCGGCGGCCGGCAGCCGCTCGCCCGCCGCGACGGTGCAGAGGACGCAGATCGGCCGCGCGTCGTCGACCATCGTCGCCAGCCGCTCGGGCGGGTAGTCGAGGTCGAGCGGCAGGTACGCCGCCCCGGTCGCGAGGACCGCGAACAGCGCCGCGACCATCTCGGTCCCGCGCGGCAGCGCCAGTCCGACGACCCGCTCCGGCCCCGCGCCGCGGGCGAGCAGCAGCCGGGCCAGGCGGTCGACGCGAGCGCCCAGCTCGGCGTAGGTCAGCCGCTCGTCGCCGCTGACCAGGGCCAGCGCGTCCGGCGTCCGCGCCACCTGCCGCTCCAGCAGGTCGGCGACCGTCTCCTCGGGGAGCGGCCGCTCGGTCGCCCGCCAGCGCTCCTCGACGGCGACCCGCTCGGCGTCGGTCAGCAGCGGCAGCCGACCGACGGGCTGCTCGGGGTCGTCGGCGATCCGCTCCAGGACGGTCGTGAAGCGGGTCGCGATCGCCTCGGCGGCGTCGCGGTCGAAGAGGTCCGGCCGGAAGTCGAGCAGGACCCGCAGCCGCGCGCCCGGCGTCACGACCAGCGTCAGCGGGTAGTGGGTCGCGTCGTCGCCGCCCTGGACCTCGATCCCGTGCCGCTCGCGCAGCTCGCCGAGCGCCTCCTCGTCGGCGCCGGCGAAGTTCTGGAGCACGTAGAGCGTGTCGAACAGCTCGCTGTGGCCGGTCGCCCGCTGGATCGCGGCCAGGCCCAGGTGCTCGTGGCCCATCAGCGCGGCGCGCTCGTCCTGGAGCCGTCGCAGCAGCTCGCGAACCGGCTCGGCGGGGTCCAGGCGGACCCGCGCCGGAACGGTGTTGATGAACATCCCGAGGGCGCTGTCGACGTCGTCGACCTCGGCCGGCCGCTCGGCGACGGTGACCCCGAAGAGCACGTCGTCGCGGCCGGTGAGGCCGGACAGCACCAGTCCCCAGGCAGCGTTCAGGACCGCGTTGAGGGTGACCCCGGAGCGGCGTGCGGCGTCGCGCAGGCGGGTTGTCGCCTCGGCCGAGAGCGCGACCCGGCAGCCCTCCGGCATCACCGGCGAGCCCGCGCGACCGGACGGCCCGACCAGCGTCGGGCCCTCGATCCCGTCGAGCGCCCGGCGCCAGTGGCCGGCCGCGGCATCGGCGTCCTGCCGGGCCAGCCAGGCCAGGTAGTCGTGGTAGTCACCGGCCGACGGCAGATCGGCGTCGTCGCCGGCCCGCTCGTAGAGCGCGAACAGCTGGTCGCGGAAGAGGCCCTGCGACCAGCCGTCCCAGAGCACCAGGTGGTTGGTGACCACCAGCCGGTCGCGCCCGTCGCCGAGCCGCAGGACCAGGAACCGGAAGAGCGGCGGACGAGCCAGGTCGAAGCGGCGCGCGCGCTCGCCCGCGGTCCGCCGCTCGGCCTCGCGGCGACGCTCGTCCTCGTTCAGGTCGGTCAGGTCGACGACCTCCAGCGGCACCTCGAGATCGCGGGCGATCAGCTGGACCGGCTGCGGCAGGCCGTCGCTGACGAAGCCGGCGCGGAGGGCGGGGTTGCGGCGCAGCAGGGTCCGGCCGGCGGCGGCCAGCCGCTCGACGTCGATCCCCCCGGCGACGTCGAAGATCGCCTGGGCGGTGTAGACGTCGAGCGCGCCACCGCCGTCGAAGGTCGCCTCGAAGTAGATGCCCTCCTGCAGCGGGGCGAGCCGCCAGACGTCCTCGATCGCCAGCCCGCGCGCCCGGCCCTCCGCGACGAGCGCGTCGAGCTGCTCCTGGGTGAGGGCGACGGTGTCGAGGTCGGCGGCGCGCGGGCGCGGCGGCGCGGCGGCCGGCGCCGCGGCTCGCAGCTCGTCGAGCGCGGCCAGCCACTCGCGCTGCAGCAGCGCCACGTCCTGCTCGGACAGCGCGGGCCCGGCGGTCCAGTCGGCGCGCAGGGCGAGGGCGCCGTCCCGCTCCTCGGCGACGACGTCGACCTGGAGCGCGTGCGGCTGGCCCTGGCCGCCGTCGTAGGCGACGGCGAGCGCGTCGGACTCGGCCGCCGGGGTCCACGGCTCGCCGCTGGCGGCGGGGAAGCGGCCGAAGTAGTTGAAGAGGATCTGGGGACGTGCCAGCCCGGCCAGCAGCGGCGCGGTCTGGGCGTTGGCGTGGCGCAGCAGCCCGTGGCCGATGCCGCCGTCGGGCGCCGCCGCCAGCCGCTCGGCGGTCGCCGTCAGGATCGCCAGCGGGTCGCCGGCACCGCCCGCCACGGTCGCGACCGCCGGCAGCCGGACCGGCTGGACGCTGGTGAACCAGCCGACGGTGCGGCTCAGGTCCGCGCCGGCGAGCGGCTCGCGGCCGTGGCGCTCGAGGTCGATCAGCAGGTCGCCGTCCGCGACGCCGCGGGTCGCGCGCCAGCGGCCGACCGCGATCCGGAGGGCGGCCAGCAGGACGTCGGTGGGGCCGGCACCGGTCGACGCCGGGACGGTCGTGACCAGCTCCGCGCCGCCCTCGACCCGGACGCTGCTGCGAACGGCCTCGCCGATCGTCGGCCAGGGTCCGCCGGACACCGGCTCGGCACCGGGGGCCAGCTCGGCACCGGGCACCAGCTCGGCGCCGGGGGCGAGCGTCGCCGTCCACTGCTCCAGCTCGGCCAGCCGCTCGGGTGCCTGGGCCTGCTCGGCCAGCGTGCGGGCGAAGCCGCGCAGCGACGTCGCGACCGGCTCCAACACGGGCGATCGGCCGTCAGCGATCGCCGACCAGGCGGCGGCGAGGTCCTCGAACAGGATCCGCCACGAGACGCCGTCGACCGCCAGGTGGTGGGCGGCCAGGACCAGCCGGCCGGGGCGGTCCGGGCCGGCGTCCAGGTGGACGGCCTGCAACACGACGCCCGCGTCCGGATCGAGTCGGCCGACGGCGGCGTCCGAGGCGTCCGCGATCGCCGCCCGCAGGGTCGCGTCGTCGGCCTCGCGGACGTCGATCCGGGTCGTCAGCGTCGAGGCGCCGACCGTCCCGACGGCGCCGGCCTCGAGCGACCAGACCCCAGGGACCGGCCGGCGGAGCCGCAGCCGCAGGGCGTCGTGGTGGTCGACGAGCGCCTGCAGGATCGCGGTCAGATCGGCGCCGTCGAGTCCGGCCGGCGCCGTGACCAGCATCGAGAGGTTGAAGCGGTCGATCGGCCCGCCGGCCTCCCGCAGGTCGTGGACGATCGGCAGCGGCACGATCGGCCCGACCCCGTCGTCGGCCCGGCTGCTGTCACGTTCCGGTCGTCCACCGACCGCAACGTCACGACCGGCCGCGGCCGCCCCGCCGCGCGACCGCCCGCTGTCGCCTTCCGGTCGTCCATCGACCGGAACGTCACCGCCCGCCGCGGCCGCCGCTCCAGCCACGCCCTCCAGCCGCGCGGCGCCAACCGCCGCGGCCAGCGCCCGCGGCGTGCGGTGCGCGAAGACCTCGCGCGGGGTCGCGGTCAAGCCGGCGCGGCGCAGCCGGATCGCGACCGTGATCGAGAGGATGCTGTCGCCGCCGAGCACGAAGAAGTCGTCGTCGCCCGCGACCGCGTCCAGGCCCAGGACGTCGGCGAAGACGGCCGCGATCGTGCGGATGTCGTCATCGACCGGATCGGCGGGATCCCCGGGATCGGTGGCCTCGCCGCCGGCACCGGCGGCACGAGCGGCACCCGCCAGGCCACGGCCGCCGTTCGGCGCCGCACCCTCGGGATCGGGAAGCGCCGATCCTCCGCGTGCGGCCATCGGCGCCGGCAGCGCACCGCGATCGACCTTGCCGCTGGGACCGATCGGGAGCGCCTCGAGCAGGGCGATCGCCGACGGCACCATCGGCTCCGGCAGGTGGTGCGCCAGCGCCGCCCGCAGTGCGGCGGCGGTCACCGCGGCGCCGGGCTCGGCCACGACGTGCGCGACCAGCCGCGCCACGCCTCCGTCGCGCCGGACCGACGCGACCGCCTGGGCGACCCCCGGCTGCTCGCGCAGGCGCGCCTCGACCTCGCCCAGCTCGATCCGGTGGCCGCGGATCTTGACCTGGTCGTCGACCCGGCCGAGGAACTCCAGCTCGCCGTCCGGTCGCTCGATCACGCGGTCGCCGGTGCGGTACATCCGCTCGCCGTCGGCGAACGGGTCGGCGACGAACCGCTCGGCGGTCAGCGCGGCACGCCCCAGGTAGCCGCGGGCGAGCTGGGCGCCCGCCAGGTACAGCTCGCCGGGCACCCCGGGCCGGACCGGCCGCAGCGCGCCGTCGAGCACGCGCGCCACCGAGCCGTCGGCCGCGCGGCCGATCGGCACCCGATCGCCGTCGGCCGGGGTGGTCGACCACGTCACCTGGACCGCCGCCTCGGTCGGCCCGTAGGCGTTGATCACCGGGACGCCGGTCGCCGCCCGCCAGCGGGCCGCCAGCTCGGGAGCAAGCGCCTCGCCGCCGCTGAAGACGTAGCGCAGGGTCGCCAGCGCGGCGAGCGCGCCCGTCTCCTCGACGTAGCGCAGGAAGCCGTCGAGCATCGACGGCGCGAAGTCGATCGCGCTGACGCGGTGGTTGCGCACCAGCGCCGCCAGCGCGACCGGATCGCGCTGGGCGCCGGGCGGCGCGACGACGACCGTGGCGCCCGAGCGCAGCGGCCACAGCAGCTCCAGCAGCGAGACGTCGACGCTCGGCGAGGCCTTCGTCAGCACCCGCTCGCCGGGCGCCAGCGGGAACGCCCGCTGCACCGCGTCGAGCTGACGGACGATCGCGCCGTGGCTGACGAGCACCCCCTTCGGGGCCCCGGTCGAGCCCGAGGTGTAGATGCAGTAGGCCGCGTCGCCGGCGTCGGTCGCGACGGGCTCCCGCGGTGACGCATCGACGGCCGCGGCTCCCGTCCTCGACCGGTCGTGGTCGACGTCGACGTCGCGCGGGCTCGCGTCCGCGTCGGCGCCGCGATCGACGCCGGTCACCGACAGCACACCATCCCCGTCGGCGCTCACGACCAGCGCGGCACCCGAGTCCTCCAGCAGGTGACGCCGCCGCTCTGCCGGGTGGTCGGGGTCGATCGGCAGGTGGACGGCGCCGGCCCGCAGAACCGCGACCAGCGCCACCAGCAGCTCGGCCGAGCGGGGCAGGGCGACGGCGACCAGCGTCTCGCGGCGGGCCCCCGCGGCGCGCAGCCGCGTGGCCAGCGCGTCCGCCCGCGCGGCCAGCTCGCCGTAGTCGAGCCGCCGGTCGCCGTCGACGACCGCCACCACGGCCGGATCGCGCGCGATCTGGGCGTCGAAGGCGTCGAGCAGCGTCGCGCCACCAGGCGCCCGGTCGCGGCGGGGACTGGCCGCCACCGGTCGATCCCCGACCGCGGGCGTCGCGACGCCTTCCCGATCCGGCGACAGGCCCAGATCGATCGCGCCCACCGGTCGCGCGGGGTCGTCGGCCAGCGCCCGCAGGACGACCACGACCGCCGCCGCGATCCGCTCCGCCTCGGGCGCGGCGAAGCGCGCGACGTCGTGCTTCAGCAGCAGCCGCAGCCGCGATCCCGGGGTCGCCACCAGCGCCAGCGGGTAGTGGTCGGCGTCGAGCGTCCGGTGCTCGGTCAGCGCCAGCCCGTGGGAGCGACGGACGTGGTCGCCGCCCCCGCGGTCCTCACCGGCGCCGGGGTGGTTCTCGAACACGACCAGGGTGTCGAACAGCTCGCGGCCGCCGATCAGCCGCTGGATCTCGGCCAGCCCCAGGTGCTGGTGGTCGAGCAGGTCGGCCTGCTCGACCTGCAGCCGTCCCAGCAGCTCGGCCAGCGTCCACGACGGACGGCTGCGGACGCGGACCGGCAGCGTGTTGATGAACAGCCCGACGAGCCGCTCGATCCCGGGGATCTCCGGCGGGCGACCGGAGACGGTGGTCCCGAAGACCACGTCGTCGCGGCCGGTCAGCGCGCCGAGCACCAGCGCCCAGGCGCCCTGGACGACGGTGTTCAGGGTCAGCCCCCGCTCACGCGTGCGCGCCAGCAGCGCGGCGGTCTCCCGCTCGCCGAGCGCGGCGTGGACGTCGGCGAACTCGAGCGCGGTCGGCGCGGCCTCGGCGGCGACCACGCGGGACGGCTCCGCCCCGTCGAGGGCGGCGCGCCAGGCCGCGGTCGCGCCGTCGCGGTCCTGGCGGGCCATCCAGGCGACGTACTCGCGGTAGGGCGTCACGGCCGGCAGCCGCGGCAGCTCGTCGCCGGGCGCGTAGAGCGCCATCAGGTCGTCGAGCATCACGCCCTCCGACCAGCCGTCCGCGACCGCGTGGTGGAGCATCAGCAGCAGCCGGTGGTGCTCGTCGCCGAGCCGCAGCAGGACCGCGCGCAGCAGCGGCGGCGCGGCCAGGTCGAAGCGCCGCTGCGCCTCGCGGTCGGCCACGACCGTCGCCGCCGCCTCGATCGCGGGCTCGTCGCGCAGGTCGACCGCGGCCCACGGCACGCGCAGGTCGCCGGCGATCAGCTGCAGCACCCGCCCGTCGTCGCCCTGGTGGAACCCGGCGCGCAGCGGCGCATGGCGCTCGACCAGCCCGTCGACGGCCCGCCGCAGCGCCGCCGGATCGAGCGGGCCGCGCAGCTCCAGCCGCTGCTGGACCAGGTAGACGTCCGGCCCGTCCTCGTCGAGCTGGGCATGGAAGTAGAACCCGGCCTGCAGCGCCGTCGCCGGCAGCAGGTCGTCGAGTCGCGGGACCGATCGCTCCAGCGCGTCGAGCGTCGGCTGGTCGACCGCGGCGAACGGGAAGTCCGAGGGCGTGCGCCCACCGGCGGCCGGGTCGTCGGCGTGGTGGACCAGGCCGCGCAGCGCCTGCAGCCAGAGGTCGGCCAGCTCGCCGATCTCGGCCTCGTCGAAGAGCGCGCCGGGCCAGGCGAAGGTCGTCTGCAGGACCGGCCCGTCGGCACCGTCGCGGACCAGCGCGTCGACGTCGAGCGCGTGCGGCATCGGCATCCCCGGGTCCCGCAGGTCGGCCATCGGCGCGGCCTCGGGCGCGGGCGCGGGCGCGAACGGCCGGCCGTCCTGGACGGCGAAGCGCCCCAGGTAGTTGAAGAGCACCTGCGGGACGGCGGCGCCGCGCAGCTCGTCGGCGGTCACCGGATCGAGGTGCCGCAGGACCCCGTGCCCGAGCCCGCGGTCGGGCAGCTCGCGCAGCTGCTCCTTGACCGCGCGCAGCGCCGCGCCGGCCGCGGCGCCGCCGGTCCGGAAGGCGTCCCAGTCGACCTGGCCGGGGTCGATCCGGACCGGGAAGAGGGTGGTGAACCAGCCGACGGTGCGGGCCAGGTCGACGTCCCCGAAGACGTCCTCGCGGCCGTGGCCCTCGAGGTCGACCAGGACCGCGGATCCCGCCGTCGTGCGGCGCGCGCGCCAGTGGCCGACCGCCACGGCCAGCGCCGTCAGCAGGACGTCGTTGACCGCCCCGTGGTAGAGCGCCGGCACCGTGCTCAGCAACGGCGCGGTCTCGCCGGCCGGCAGCGAGACGGTCAGGCTGCCGGCGGTCGCGACGGTGTCGCGGGCCGGGTCCGGCAGCCGCCGGCCGAGCGGCGGGTCGGGGGTCGCGACCGCGCGCCGCCAGAGCTCCAGCTCGTCCCGCCGGGCACCGGACTCGCCGGCCTCGCGCAGCAGCGAGGACCAGCGCCGGAACGACGTCGCCACCGCCGGCAGGACGATCGGCTGCCCCGCCTCGGCCGCCCGCCAGGCCTCGGCGAGGTCGTCGAAGACGATCCGCCACGAGACGCCGTCGACCACCGCGTGGTGGATCGCCAACAGCAGCCGTCCCTCGCCGTCGCCGTCGAACCAGACGGCCTGCAGCATCCGCCCCCGCTCCGGCGCCAGCCGCGCGACCGCTCGCCGCGTCTGGTCGGCGACCGCCGCGTCGCGGTCGGCGGCGTCGCCGACCAGCACGTGGGTCAGCAGCCGCTCCGCGTCGACGCTCCCGGCCGGCGCCACGTCGAGCGCGAAGGCGGGCCGCCGCAGCGTCGCGCGCAGCAGGTCGTGGCGGTCGAGCAGCGCCTGCAGGATCGCCGTCAGCGTGGTCCGGTCGAGCCCGGCCGGGGTCTGCAGCAGCGCCGACTGGTGGAAGCGGTCGATCGACCCGCCCAGCTCGCGCAGCCAGTGGACGATCGGGGTCGGCGCGACCTCGCCGGTGCCGTCGTCGGCGACCGCCGGGGCGGCCTGGTCGATCGCCGTCGCGACCGTCGCGAGGGCGGCCACCGTCCGCTGCTCGAAGACGTCGCGCGGGCGGATCGTCAGGCCGGCCTCGCGGGCCCGGCTGACCAGCTGGATCGCGACGATGCTGTCGCCGCCGAGCTCGAAGAAGCTGTCGTGGACGCCGACCCGCGGCAAGCCGAGGACGGTCGCGAAGAGCGCCGCCAGCGTCGCCTCGGTCGGCGTCCGCGCCCGCTCCTGGCCGGTCAGGGCGGCGAAGTCCGGGGCCGGCAGCGCGGCCCGGTCGAGCTTGCCGTTGGGCGTCAGCGGCAGCGGGCCGTCGAGGACCACGATCGCGGCCGGCACCAGGTACTCGGGCAGCGCCTCGGCGACGGCGGCGCGCAGGCCGGGGCCGTCGAGCGCCGCGTCGCCCTCGGGCGCGACGTAGCCGACCAGCCGCTTGACCCCGGGCTGGTCCTCGCGCGCGATCACCGTCGCCTGCGCGACGCCGGGACGGCGCATCAGCAGCGCCTCGATCTCGCCGGGCTCGATCCGGAAGCCGCGGATCTTGATCTGCCCGTCGCCGCGGCCGAGGAAGTCGAGCGAGCCGTCGGGGCGCCAGCGGGCGCGGTCGCCGGTCCGGTACATCCGGGCGCCGTCGACCGCGGAGAAGGGGTCGGCGACGAACCGCTCGGCGGTCAGGCCGGGGCGCCCGCGGTAGCCGCGCGCCAGGCCGCGCCCGCCGACGTAGAGCTCGCCGACGACGCCGACCGGCAGCGGCTGCAGGGCGCCGTCCAGCACGTAGCAGCGGGTGTTCGGGTCCGGCCGCCCGATCGGGACCGGGCCGCGGTGCTCGGGCTCCGCGAGCCACAGGGTCGAGTTGGTCGTCGCCTCGGTCAGGCCGTAGGCGGCCACGACCCGCAGCCGCCGCGACCAGCGCGCGATCAGCTCCGAGGGCACGGTCTCGGTGCCGACGACCAGCACCGCGCCCTCGGGCAGCTGGCAGTCCGACGGCAGCGCCGCCACCAGCGACGGCGGCAGGATCATGTGGCTGCCGCCCTGCTCGGCGATGTAGTCGGTCAGCGCCGGCCCGGCGACCCGCCGCTCGGCCGGCACCACGATCGCGCGACCGCCGACGCAGAGCGACATGCAGAGGTCCCAGACCGCGACGTCGAAGCCGACCGACGCGAACTGGATCACGCGGCTGCGGCGGTCGACGCCGAGCCGCTCGACGGCGGTCGCGATCAGGCTGCCGATCCCCTCGTGCGAGACGACGGCGCCCTTCGGCCGGCCGGTCGATCCCGAGGTGTAGATCACGTAGGCCGCCTGGTGCAGGTCGACCGGTCCGCGCGGCTGCCGTGCGCCGGGGTCGCCGGCCAGCGCCGCCGACTCGGCCTCGACCAGCGGGTCGTCGAGCAGGACCCGCGCGATCCCGGGCAGCTCCGGCAGCTCGCCGTCGAGCTCGCCGACGCTGACGACGGTGCCGGCGCCGGCGTCCTCCAGCATGTAGGCGATCCGCTCCGGCGGGTGGTCGAGGTCGAGCGGCAGGTAGGCGCCGCCGGCCCGCATCACCGCCAGCAGCGCGACGACCAGCTCGACCGACCGCGGCACGGCGACGCCGACGACGTCCTCGTCGCGGACGCCGCGGGCGAGCAGCAGCCGCGCCAGCCGGCGCGAGCGGTCCTCCAGCTCGCCGTAGGTCAGCCGCTCGTCCTCGCAGACGACGGCGATCGCGTCGGGATCCTCGGCGGCGCGATCCTCGAACGCGGCGGTCCAGGAGCGCTCGTCGACCGCCAGCTCGTCGGTCGCCAGGTCGACCAGGACCGTCCGCCGCTCGGCCTCGTCGAGCAGGTCGAGCGCCGCGACGAGCGGGTCGGCGTCGCCGGTCAGCGCGTCGAGGACGGCCAGCAGGCGCCGTCCGTGGGCGGCCAGCGCCGGCTCGTCGGCGACCGCCTCGTCGGCCAGCAGCTCGAGCGACAGCTCCCCGACCCCGGCGCAGCTGGCCGGGCCGTCGACCCGTTCGCGCAGGACCACGCTGACGTCCGGCGCCGGCGGCGCCGGATCCCCGATCGGCGCGACCCCGACGATCGGACCGACCAGATCGACCAGGTCGCCGCCCGCCGGCACCGCGATCGGATCGGCCGCCGCGACCGCCGCGATCAGCGCCGACGCCCGCAGTCCCGGCTCGACGTCGAGCGCCAGCGCCCAGGTGCCGCCGTCGGGGGTCCAGCGGCCGAGGGTCGGCCGCCGCGCGCCCGAGACCCGGTGGACGTAGGCAGCGACGGCGGCCGAGACGACGACGGCGCGGTCGACGCCGTGGCGGTCGGCGGCGACCTCGAGCGCGGCCCGGCGCTCGGCGTCCAGGACGACGGCGTGGTGTCGCAGCACTCCGGCGACCGTCGGCGTGCGCTCCGTCAGCCGCGCCGGCTCGGCCGTCGCGCGCGGGGTGCTGGTCTGCGAGCTGGGGGACATGGCTTCCCGGAGGTGGAGGACGGCGACAGGACGCAGCGCCGCGGACGACGCCTGATTAGGTGATCCTAAGCAATTCCGCCCGAGGAAGTCTGGATGACGTAGGCTTGCCGAGACCAGTGCCCCGCCAGGCTCCCGCCGCTCGACGAGCTCGCCGCGGGAGCCGGCCGCCCGAGACGCCAGGAGCCCCCGCATGACCAACCCGTTCGACGACGCCGACGGCACCTTCTCCGTGCTCATCAACGCCGAGGGCCAGCACTCGCTGTGGCCGACCTTCGCCGCCGTCCCGGACGGCTGGACGGTCGCCCTGCGGGGCGTCCCGCGCGAGCAGGCGCTGGCGCACGTCGAGGCCGAGTGGACCGACATGCGCCCGCGCAGCCTGGCCGCGGCGATCGAGCGCGCGTCCGCGTCCTGAAGCCGGGCCGGCGCGGCAGGCCGCTCAGGCGGCCGCCCGCGCCGGCACCCGCGACGCGATCGATCCGAGGATCTCGCCCGCCCGGACCGCCGTGTTCGACAGCAGCGTCGAGCTGATCCCGTGCGTGCGCTCGGTCGCGCCCTGGACGTAGATCCCGCAGTCGCTCGGCTCGGCCGTCGCGACGCGGTAGTCGCGGCCGATCGCCAGGCCGCCGTCGGGGGTGTGCTCGCCAAGGCCGCCGAGCAGCTGGTCCGGGCTGGCGGGCCGGTAGCCGGTGGCGTAGACGAGCAGGTCGGCGTCGATCCGTCGTCGCTCGCCGCTCGGCAGGTGCTCGACCGCGACCGCGACCCGGTCGCCGTCCTGGCGGACCTCGTCGACGCGGGTCATGTTCTGCATGTGGAGCCGCTGGCGGCCGTCGATCTTCTCGCGGTAGACCCGGCGGTAGAGCTCCTCGATCAGGTCGGGATCGACGACCGAGTAGTTGGTGTTGCCGTGGTAGCCGCGCAGCATCGTCTTGACCTCGTCCGACGCCACGTAGTAGCTGTCGACCGCCTCGGGATCGAAGATCCGGTTGGCGAACGAGGTGTCGTCGGAGGTGCTGTAGCCGTAGCGGGCGAAGACCGCGTGGACCTCGGACTCGGGGAAGCTGCGGTGCAGGTACTCGGCGGTCTCGGCGGCGCTCTGGCCCGCGCCGACGACGACGCAGCGCTCCGGCGCCGCTCCCGACCAGCCCGCGACCCCGGGGACCAGCCGCGAGTTGTGCCAGACCCGCTCGCCGAGCGCGGCGCCGGACGGGATCCGCGGCTGCAGGCCGAGCGCGATCACGACGTTGCGGGCGCGGCGAACGCTGGTCGCGCCGTCGCCGTGGTGCGCGACCACGTCGAGCGCGGCGATCCGGCCGTCGCCGTCGAGGACCGGGCGAACCTCCTCGACCCGCGCGTCGTAGACCGCCAGGTGGTCGAGCCGCCCCGCGACCCACTCGAGGTAGCCGTGGAACTCGATCCGCGTCGGGAAGATCGTCTTGTGGTTGATGAAGTCGACCAGCCGGCCGGCCGCCTGCAGGTGGGCGAGGAACGAGAAGTCGCTCGCCGGCTGGCGCATCGTCACCAGGTCCTTGAGGAACGACACCTGCATCGTGGCGTCGTCGATCAGCATCCCCCGGTGCCAGCCGAACCGCGGCTGGCGCTCCAGGAAGACGGCGTCCAGCTCGTCGCCGGGCGCGGCGGAGCGGTTGCGCTCCTCGATCGCGATCCCGAGGGCGAGGTTCGACGGCCCGAACCCGATGCCGACGATGTCGTGGACGGGCAGGGCGGAGTCGTGGCTCAAGGCGCTTCCCTCTCGGAGTCGAGGTCGTTGCTGCGGACGGGACCGAACGCGATCTCCGAGTGTACAGGTCGGCGTTAGGACAGCCTAAGAAGGGAGCCCTACCGATGCCCTCGCACCGCGCCGTCAGCGGGCGCCCTTGCGCAGCTTCCGCAGCTCCTCCCACGGCCGCGTGTTGGCGACGTCGGCCGCCGACAGCCAGGCTCGGCGGGCGGTCGCGACCCCCCAGCGGGTGTTGGCCAGGGCCTCGGGGCCGTGGGCGTCGGAGTCGATCGTCAGCAGCACGCCGGCGTCGCGCGCCGCGCGCGCATGGACGTCGTCGAGGTCGCGGCGGCGGGGCGAGCCGTTGATCTCCAGGAAGGTCCCGGTCCGCAGCGCGGCGGCGATCGCCGCGTCGACATCGAGGTCGTAGGCGAACCGCTCCTCCAGCTTGCGGCCGGTCGGATGGCCGATCACGTCGACCAGCGGGTGCTCGCAGGCGGCGACGATCCGGGCGGTCGGGTCGCTGGTGAAGGCGGTGTGGACCGACGCGACGATCCAGTCCAGCTCGGCCAGCAGCTCGTCGTCGTAGTCGAGCGACCCGTCGACGCCGATGTTGACCTCGCTCCCCGCCAGGACCGTGATCCCGTCCAGCTCGTCGTCGACCGCGCGGACCTCGGCGATCAGCTCCCGCAGGCGGTCGGGCGAGACGGCGTCGCCGAACCCGTGCGACGCCGAGTGGTCGGTGATCGCCACGTAGTCCAGGCCCAGCGCCCGCGCCGCCTGCGCCATCTCGCGCACGCTCGCGCGGCCGTCGCTGGCGGTGGTGTGCATGTGCAGGTCGCCGCGCAGGTCGGCCTGCTCGATCAGCGGCGGGACCTCGGTCAGCTGCAGCTCGCCGCGATCCTCGCGCAGCTCCGGCGGGATCCACGGCAGGCCGAGGCGGGCGTAGACCTCCTCCTCGGTCGCGAACCGCTCGCTCTGGCCGGTCTCGTCGTCGAGGATCCCGTACTCGGACACGTGCAGCCCGCGGCGGACGGCGGCCTCGCGGATCGCGACGTTGTGGGCCTTCGAGCCGGTGAAGTGCTGGAGCAGGTTGCCGAACTGGTCGGGAGCGACGACCCGCAGGTCGATGGCGATCCCCGACTGGGCGATCGCGTGGGCGCCGGCGACGCCCGACCGCGAGATCTCGGCGATCAGGTCGGACGCGGCGAAGGCGTCGATCAGCGCCTGCGGGTCGTCGGCGGTGGCGATGATGTCGAGGTCCTTGACGCTGTCGGCCCAGCGCCGTGCCGACCCCGCCAGCTCGACGCGGTCGCTCGACGGGTGGGCGCGCAGCTCGGCGACCAGCGCCTCGCCGACCGCCAGCGCGCGCGAGAGGATCTCGCGCTTGGGCCCGTCGACCGCGTCGCCGGCCGCGTCGAGCGCCGCCAGCAGCCGCTCCTCGCTCTTGGCCCCGAAGCCGGCCAGGTCGCGGACCCGGTGCTGCTCGATCGCCGCCCGCAGCGCCTGCGGACCGTCGACGCCGAGCGCGTCGTGGAGCTTGCGGGCGCGCTTCGGACCGAGTCCCGGCAGGCGGGTGATCACGACCAGGCCGGCGGGAACGCGAGACCGCAGCTTCTCGAGCGCCGGGATCTCGCCGGTCTCGACCAGCGCCGTCAGCTTCTCCTCGAGCGTCTTGCCGACGCCCGGCAGCTCGGTCACCCGGCCCTCGCGGGTCATCGCCGCCACCGAGCGCGGGGCGTCGCGGATCGCCTTGGCCGCGTTGCGGTAGGCGAGCACCCGGTGGACCACCGCGCCCTCCAGCTCGTAGAGGTCGCCGAGCTCGTCCAGCAGCTCGGCGATCGCGGCGTTCGAGGGGTCCTTCGCGGCGGCCATGGCTGGGGTCGAGGCTAGCGGCTGCTCCCGGCCGCTCGGGCGCGATGCGCGGCTTTGCGCCACCGGGAGGGGTCGTCGGCGGCCCGGGCTGGGATACTGGGGTCGATGTCCGGGGCACCCCGCACCCGCCTGACCTTCGCCGAGCGACGGGCCGAGATCCTCGACGCTGCCGCGCGCGTGATCGTCGCCCAGGGCCTCCACGCCTTCCGGATCCGCGACGTGGCGGACGAGGCCGGCGTCTCGCAGCCGCTGGTCTCGACCCATTTCCGCTCGCGCGAGGAGCTGATCCTCGAGGCGTTCGTGCGCGCCGACGAGCGCTCGCTGCAGACGCTGATCGTCGAGGAGGACGCCTCCGCCAACGGCCACGCGCGGGTCGTCGCGTTCCTCCACGGCTGCGTCAGCGCCGACGCCGAGCCCGACGACGGGCTCGAGCTGTGGCATCAGGTGTGGACGCACGCGACCTTCTCGACCGCGATCCACGAGGCGGTCCGGACCCGTCAGGCGGCCTGGATCCGCCACCTGGCCGGGCTGATCGAGGCCGGCCAGCAGGACGGCAGCGTCGCCCGCGACGTCGACCCCGAGCGGGTCGCGCTGTTCCTGATCACCGTCGTCGACGGGCTGGCGCCGTCGCTGCGCTCGAGCCTGATCGATCGGGCCCGCGCCGGCAGCGTGGTCGACGACGCGGTCGCGGCGATGCTGGGGCCGGCGGCCTAGCTCTCACGCCCGGGGGCCGGCGACGCGGCGCCGACGGCGGTGGCCTGCGGGTCGGTCGGGGTCGGACCGACCGAGAGAGCGAGTGGGACGGGACCGGGATGGCCGGCGCCGTCAGCCGGAATCGAACCCGACCGGTGGACGGGTGAGCGAGTCCTCGCTCCGGACGATTCGCACATTAAGTGATGATACGATCATCACTATCGAGGGCCGCCCTGGCCCGCGGATCCTCCGCGCGCCCGCTCCGGCGGCCGACCATGTCCGACCTGCTGCTGTCCCCCCACCCTGGCGCCACCCGCCCGACCCCGACCTCTCCGGTCGCCGCCGCCGTGCGGGCGCCCGGGGTCGGTCGGCTGCTCGTGCTGTCGCTCGTCGCCCGCGCGCCAGAGGCCGTGCTCGGCCTGCTCTTCATCCTGCGGGTGCGGGACCTGGGCGGCAGCTACGCGCTCGGCGGCGCGGTGGCCGCGGCCGGCGCGCTCGGCCTGGCCGCCGGCGCGCCGCTGCTCGGCCGCGCGATCGACCGGCGCGGGCAGAGCCTGGTGCTGACCGCCAGCGTGCTGGTGGCCGCGACCGCGATGGTCCTGGCCGGGCTGGTCCCGGACGGCACCTCGCCGCTCGCGCTGCTGCCGCTGGCCGTGGTCGCCGGCGCCGCCCAGCCCCCGGTCGCCGCCTGCCTGCGGACGCTCTTCCGGCGGATGCTGCCCGACGCCGACACCCGTCACGCCGCGCTCGCCGTCGAGGCGTCGCTGCAGGAGCTGTCGTTCATGATCGGGCCGCTGGTCTTCGTCAGCCTGATCGCCGCCCACGACCCGGCGCTCGGCCTGATCGCCAGCGGTGCGGCGCTGCTGCTGGCGACGCTCGCCTTCGCCGGCTCGCGCGAGTCGCGGACGATGCCGGCCCTGCGCAACGGGGAGAGCCGCGGCGGCGCGCTCCGCTCGACCGCGATCCGGACCCTGCTGGCCGTCGGCGTCGGCGTCGGCGCGACCTTCGGCGCCGCCGAGGTGTCGATCACCGCGGCCGCCGAGCACGCCGAGCACGCCGGCGCGGTCGGCCCGCTGCTGGCCGCCTACTGCATCGGCAGCCTGACCGCCGGCCTGCTGACGGCCGCCCGCGGCGCGTGGCCGCGACCGATCCGGGCGCTGACCCTGCTGCTGGCCGCGTCCGCCGTCGGACACGCCCTGCTGGCCGCCGCGGCCCCGAACCTGTGGGCGCTGGGCGGCGCGCTGGTGCTGGCCGGCGCCGCCGTGGCCCCGCTGTTCGCGGTGATCTACGGGCTGACCGGCGAGCTGGCCGCCAAGGGGACGACGACCGAGGCCTACACCTGGCTCGGCAGCGGGATCTTCGGCGGCGCCGCGCTCGGCTCGGCGCTCGGCGGCGTCCTGATCACGACCGTGTCGGTCCCCTCGGCCTTCGCGCTGGCGGCCGTGACCACCGCGATCGCCGCGGCGGTCGTGTGGGGCGCGGCCGGGACCTTGCGGGCGCCGGCCGCGACCGAAACGCCACAGGCGGCGCGCGTCACCGTTCGCGCCGGCGCGGGACAATCGATCGCGTGAGCACCGTCGCCCGCACCCGGCTTCCCGACTACGAGCACCTGCTCGGGATCTCGGCCCGCGGCAGCTGGGACCCGGACGCGATCGACCTGCACCAGGACCTGCTCCGCTGGCCGTCGCTGGGCTCGCGGCCGCGACGGCGGCTGCTCGGGCTGCTGGCCGGGTTCCTGGTCGGCGAGCAGGCGGTCGCCGAGCACCTGGCCCCGTTCGCCTTGGCCGCCGAGGATCCGCGGCTGGCCGCCGTGCTGCGCGCGCAGCACGGCGAGGAGGAGCGGCACGCGCGGGCGATCGAGCGGCTCTGGGCCGCGTTCGCGACGCCGGGGCAGGATCCGCGAGAGCTGCTCGATCCCGGCTTCGTGGCGCTCTTCCACGAGCGGCTGCCGGCGATCGCGGCCACGGTCGGCGATCAGGACGGACCGGGCCTCGGGACGGCCGTCGCGCTCTACCACGGGCTGCTCGAAGGGGTGATCTTCCTGGCCGGCCAGCACGCGCTGGTCGACCTGGCGACCGACCACGCGCTGCCGGGCCTGACCGAGATCGTCGAGCGGATCCAGCGCGACGAGCGCTGGCACGTCTCGCTCGGGATGCGGATCCTGGTCGACCGCCCCGACGGCCCGGCCGTCGCGCGGCGGCTGGCCGACGAGGCGCCGGCCGCCGTCGCCGGCTGGGGCGATCTGGTCGATCCCGCGCTGCGCGACGACGTCATCGCCGCGCTGGGCCGGCGGCTGCGGACCGTCGGGCTGGCGTAGCGCCGTCGCGGTGCCGTGGCGGGCGCAGGCGACGTGGCGACGTGGCCCGATGTGACGTCGTGGTCGCTCAGCGACCGATCCGTTCCACCACGCCCTGACCGCCGCGGCTGCTCCGCGATCACGTGCCACGCTCCGGCCCCTCAGCGACCGGAACGTCACATACGGCCGGGCGCCGACGCCGAGCCGGATGGCTCGGTCAGCCCGCCGGCTGCGCCAGCACCCGGATCAGGAACGACGAGCAGAGCTGCCCGTCGGCGTCGTCGATCCAGGTCCGGTCGCCGGCGCGGCGGATGGTCGCGGGGCCGGCGCCGGCGGCCCCGTGGTGCTCGATCTCGGCCTCGACGACCGCGTCGGGGTGCAGGTCGCGCAGCCGCTCCTCGGCGGCCTGCCAGTAGGCGGCGTTGTTGACGTGGCCGGCGATGTCCAGGTCGGCGGTCCGGAAGTGCCAATCGGCGACGGGAGCGTCGTCCGGGGCCGGCGGGTGGGTCAGGCGGACGCGGACGCGACGGCCCTCGGTCGAGGGGCCGAAGACCGCGCGCATCTCGTCGGGGTTGGGGCGCGGGCGCCAGGTCTCGGGGTCGACGGAGACCCAGAGCGTGGCGGCCTCGACGGCGGCGCCGTGCTCGCCGCGGATCGCCGTGCGCCACTCGGCGGAGAGCCCGGAGGCGCCGGAGCAGGCGGTTCGCAGCTCGAGCGTCTCGCCGAAGCGCGGGAAGCGGTCGATCCGGATCCGGGTCCGGCGGGCGATCCAGGCGGCCTGGTGGGCGACGCCGGCGTCGACGACGTCGCAGAAGGCCAGGTGCTGCAGCCACGAGGCGATCGCGTCGAGCCGCGAGCGGCCGAGCGGCGTGACGTCGCCGTGGGTCACGCGCAGGGCCTGCTGGTAGACGCGCCCGACGGTCGGGAAGGGGACGAGGGCGTCGTCGGGCAGGACGTGCATCGTCCCGGTGACGGTAGACGCGGCGGGGTGGCGCGGGGACGGGCGCGGACGAAGGACCCACCGCCCGGGCGGGGGGTTCTTGGCGGCAGCGGCGGCGCGTCGGGGTGGCAGGACGCGGGAATGCAGACGCCCGAACTGTGGTCGGACGAGCCGTCCGAACGGCTGATCTGTGGCCCGGCCACCGGCGGCGAGCCGGCCGCGGCGGCCAGGATCGGCCATGGGCGAGCGCGAGGAGCTGCGGATCGGCGAGCTGGCGGCGTGGAGGTACCCGGGCCGCGGGTCGCGGCGATCGGGGGCGTGCGTCGTGATGGCGCACGGGTTCTCGCTGACCCGCCACGACGGGCTGGACGGCTACGCGGAGGCCTTCGCCGCCGCCGGCCACGACGTGCTGGCCTTCGATCACCGGCACCTCGGGGACTCGGGCGGCGAGCGGCGCCAGCGGTTCCGGACGAGCGAGCAGCTGGCCGACTGGCGCGCGGCGATCGCCCATGCGCGGGGCTCGAGCGAGCGGGTGGCGCTGTGGGGCTTCTCGTTCTCCGGCGGGCACGTCGCGACGCTGGCGGTGAGCGAGCCGGAGCTGGCCGCGGCGATGGTGCTGTGCCCGTTCCTCGACGGGCTGGCGCGCGTGCGGTCCAGCAGCGTCCGCGACGTGGCCTGGATCCTGCCCCGCGCGATCGCCGACCGAGCCGGGCGACACGTCCTCGTGCCGGTGACGGGCGAGCCCCACGAGCACGCGGCGATGAACCTGCCCGGTGAGGCCCAGGGCTTCCGCCGAGCCGTTCCCGAGGGATCGCCCTGGCGCAACCAGATCTCGCCCGGCGTCTTCCTCACCGTCGCCACCCACCGCCCCGTCCGCCACGCCGCCAAGATCCGGATCCCGCTCTGGGTCGGCCTCGGCGAGCGCGACGTCAGCGTCTCGAACCGCGCCGTCGAGCGCCTGGCGCAACGGGCGCCGCAGGGCGAGCTGCACCGCTACGACGTCGACCACTTCGAGCCGTTCGTCGGAGCGGACGCGGAGCGGATCGCGGGGGATCAGGTGGAGTGGTTGGGGCGGGTGGTGGGGTAGGCGCGGTGCGCGGGGAACTTGGCACGAGCAGACCGCCCAATCGGACTCCGTTGGCCATGGACCGGTCCGCAGCCCTCCACCACGGCCCCGGCACGTAGATCGGCGACGTAGAAGCCGCCGAGCTTCTGGATCTCCGACCCGCGGAGTGCGTCACCGCGTCGACCTGTCGATATCGCTGATCGTCCAGCCAAACATCGCTTGGAGAACGCGATCCACTTGCTCAATGAATGCGCCGCGTGCGCGTCGGAACTCATCGACCGGGACCTGAAAGCTCATGCGGTCGTACGTGATCACATTGACAAATCCCGGCCCTGGAACCACGGCGAACGCGGGGTCTTCTTCAAGGCACATCGACCGAAATCGGAGAGACTCAGGCTCCGTTGAGCGAACGAGGGCGAGCGCGAGTTCGAGCACGGGGAAATGCTCATCCCGCCAGGTTGTGTCACCGCGCGAGATCTCGAGCGTCGCGGTCACGCCGCACAGGAGATCGGCAGCTGTCTCCCGATCGACCTCAGCGAGGGGATCCGACAGCACCATCTGAAAGCCCTCTCTCATCGCGTCCTGACTGGGAAGGCGTTGGCAACGCGACCGTCAACGACGATGATCCGCATCTTCGTCTCCCCTCGAGTACCGATCACCCGACCGGCATCACCGACATATCGGAACGATCCGGGAATCTGTTCATTCGACAGAAATTGCCCGCTATCGCTTCGCAGTGCTGCGGCCACCTCAACCCGAGGGTCAACGCCTTCAGCGAACTTCGCCCGTCTCCCCGTCGCGCCGGCCAGATGGTAGCTCTTTGGCGTCCACTCTCGGATGCGATCTGCAGCCTCGAACGCACCAGCGTTCGCCTTCCTGAGCGCGCTTGAAGTCTCTGCGCCCTTACCGGCCGCCTTCTTCGCGTCCTCAGCCGCCTCCAGAAAGCGCTTCCCACCCCGTACGAACCGCAGCGGGAGGATGCTCATCGCGCAGTCGATCGGGCCGCCACACCGCGGATCGAGCGCGGCACCCGCCATCCCCGGAATCTGCTCGCCCAGCTTCTCCCGCGCCTCGATCGCGTCGCCGGTGTCGCACGGCTTCATCGCCAGCCGCTCCGACACGCACCCAAAGAAGCGGCCAGTCTGCCCGTAGGCCTTCCCCGTGATCGTCTTCACGACGTTCAAGCCGCGGTCCAGCCACGATGGCTTCTGCGGAACGCCTGCCAGGCTGCGCGCCACCGGACCGAAGAGCGCCTTGGCGATCTTCGGCGGCGCGTAGGGCTTGCCCATATCGCTCAACGGGCGCGCCTTGGACTGGTTGTAGAGCGCGTCCGCCATAGCGCGCCCGCACCGCTGCCCGCACTCCCGCTCAGCGTCCGCCACGGCCTTATTGACCTTCGCGCAGTCGGCGTTCCCCATCACGAGCGCCCTCCTGCACGGCAGGTGCCCGTCGTACTCGGCCCTGGTTGCCGGGTTGCCCGCGGTGAACGAGTACCTGGCCGACGTCAGCGGATCCGCGGCCAACTGCAGATCCGCTTGCGGGTCCATGAACCGGTCCTGTTGCAGGAACTGGCCGATGTCGGTCCGGTAGGACCGAGCCTGCATGTCGTAGGTCCCGGTGTCCTGGTCCTTGTAGAAGCCCTGGAACCGGAACGGGTTCTCCTGCGCGCCCTCGTCTAGGAGGCCCTCCCTGGCCACCGGATCGCCGAACGGGTCCGTCCGGTACTCGTTGTCTTCGTCGACCCGACCGTCGCTTGGAGCCTCCAATCCGACGACCGACCCGACCGCGTCGGTCTCGTAGGCCCGCCAGACATCGTCGTTCGGTGCGTCCTTCGGCGTCCGCAGACGTCCGAGCCGCTCGCCGTTCGCTGCGTACTCGTAGTTCTGAACGTTCCCGTCGCGATTCTCCCGCGTCAACTGCTCCGTCTGCCCCAGGTAGCTGTAGTCGAACGGCTTGACCGTCGACGGGAGATCGCTCGCGGTGCACGCTGACCGAGCCCGCCGCAGCTGCTCGATCGGGTCCGGATCCTCGCCCGGGTCGCTGCCCGACGGCAGGTTCTCCAACCGCCGATCACGGCGATCCAAGGCGTCGTAGCAGTAGGCCTGGGTCGGCTTCAGGACCTTGTCCGTGTCCGCTTCGTCGGCATCCTCGTGCGTGCGCTCGCGGCCCGCGACCATCCGCTCGAACGTGTCGAAGGTGTACTGCACCTCCACCGCGCCAAGCGCCTGGCCTTCCGAGCCGGAGCAGGCAGTCGCCGGTGTCGGCGCGGCCGGATTGGGGTCCCCCACCGTCCCCTTCCGCTTCTCGGACTGACGCCGGGTCACGGTCATCGACCCAAACGTGTTGTAGCCGTAGCAATCGGTCTGCCCCGACGACGAGCCGATCGCGTTCTGGCCGGTCGGCACCTTCGTCTCGACCCACCGACGCGTCTTCTCCAGACGCTCACCGACGTAGCCGTTCTCGGCACGCGTGGTCGTCGTCACGTCGCCGATGCCGGACTGGCCGACGACCGTCGTGTCCTCGGCTGATCCTGCTGAGCGCAGAACCGTACCGCGCCAGCCCGCCCGCGAGATGCGCGTGCCCCCGCGCCCCACCCACCCCTACCCCGCCACCGCCCCCGGCGACACCGGTGCCTTCGGGTCCCCGGCCAGGTCCAGCAGTCGCTCGATCGCGCGGATCTGGGCGGCGGCGGAGGTGCGCTCGTCGCCGAGGACGCCGAGGGCGAGGAGGACGGCGTGGGCGCGGACGACCGGTCGGGTGAGGGGGAAGAGGCGGCGCAGGGGCGATCGCCGGAGGCCGAGCTGGTCGGACATCTCGTCGCCGAGGAAGCGGCGGATGAACGAGGCGACGACCGGGGCGCTGAGGGCACGCGCGGGACCGACGAGCGGGGCCGGCATCGCGCCCTCGAGCGGCAGGCCGTAGTGGGTCAGGGCGCGCATCAGGCGCGGGCCGTCCTCGCTCGGGCCGGGGAAGAAGCCCTCGAGCGTGGCCATCAGGCGCTCGGCCTCGCGGGCGTTCTGGGGCAGCAGGTCCTCGGGCACGCCCATCACGAAGGCGACCCAGCGCCAGAGCGCGGTCCGGGCCTCGCGGTCGGCGTCGTTGCAGCGGGCGCCCATGTCGCGCAGGGCCCGCTCCGGCACGATGTGGAAGCCGCCGATCGCGGTCGCCATCATGCCGCTGGCGCTGATCGGGACGCCCCACTGCTCGTGGTCCCAGCCGTCGGACCGGGTCAGGCGCGCGCGCACGAGGGCGTGGACGATCCGGACCCGGATCGAGCTCTTCCAGCCCGCCCCTCCGGGGTGCATCCCGCCCGGCCGGGTCACGTCGAGCGACCAGCGGGCGGTCTCGCCGATCCGACGCGAGGCCATCCGCTCCAGCCGCCCGGTCGCCACCAGCGGGCGCGACAGGTCGGCGTACTGGTACCCGAAGGCCAGCGAGCCGTAGAGCAGCGACACGAACAGCGCCGGCGCGCCGACCCGCCAGAAGCTCGTCGCGCCCGCGTCGACCAGGTCCAGGTCCAGCCACGGCGGCGCGCTGCCGGCCTGCTCGATCAGCGCCCGCAGCGCCGGTGGCGCATCGGCCGGCAGCGGGCCCGGCGCGGCGTCGAGGGCCTGGTCGAGCAGCCGCCAGCCGTGGCCGCCCGGCAGCTCGGCGAAGGTCGCCACCAGCGCGTCGGCCAGCGGATCGCCCTCGTGGCGGCCGGCAGCCAGGCGGGCGGCCAGGTCCTCGTCCGGGAGCAGCGCGGCGCGCGACGGGGCAGCTGTCGGATCGGGCCGGCCGGCGGACCGGCGGCGGCCGGTCGAGGGCGCTTCAGCGGAAGTGAGCATGGGCGTTTCCTAATCGTACCCCATCGAGCAACGGACGTTTCCCCTTTACCGCGACTGCGATGATCGAGCGGTGGCCGGGACGCGCAGCTACGCCGGGAGGTCCGCCGAGGAGCGGCGCGCGACGCGACGCCGGCAGCTGCTCGACGCCGGGCTCGAGCTGCTCGGCGAGCACGGCTGGGCCCAGACCACCGTCCGCGGGGTCTGCCAGCGGGCCGGCCTGACGCCGCGCTTCTTCTACGAGAGCTTCCCCTCGCTCGACGACCTGGCGGTCGCGATCTACGACGAGATCGTCGAGGACGCGACCGCCGCGCTGGCGACCGCCGTCGCCGGCGCCGGGGACGACCGGCGAGCGCGGGCGACGGCCGCGATCGAGGCGATGCTCGACGCCCTGACCGAGGATCCCCGCCGCGCGCGCGTGGTCTTCGTCGAGGCGATGGGCAGCGAGGCCCTGACCCGCCGGCGGATGGCGACGATGGGCGAGCTGGCCGAGATCATCGCCGGCTACGGCCGCGCCGAGTACGGGGCGACGCCCGAGAGCGAGTCGCTGGTCCGGATCACCGCCGCGCTGCTGGCCGGCGGGATCGCCGAGCTGCTGCTGGCCTGGCTCGACGGGTCGCTGGGCGTGACCCGCGAGCAGCTGGCGACCGACTGCGCCGAGCTGGCGGTCGGGATCGGCGACGCCGCGCAGCGGATCGCGGTCGCGCGGCGAGCGGCCGGCTGAGGCGCGCGCGGCCGCGTCACCCCCCTCGCGCGGGGACCGGCCGATCGGTGTACATCATTGTTCGTGGATGCTACCGTCCCGCTCGTGACCCGTCTCTCCGGAACCACCTGCCTGATCACCGGTGCCGCGAGCGGCATCGGACGGGCGACCGCGCTGGCCGCCGCCGAGCGCGGCGCGTCGCTCGTGCTGACCGACATCGCCGCCGACGCGCTGCAGCGGACGGTCGACGAGATCCGCGCGCTCGGCGGGACGGTCCACGCCGCCGAGGCGCTCGACATCTCCGACCACGAGGCGGTCCAGCGGTTCGCCGACGCGGTCCACGCCGAGCACGGCAGCGTCGACGTGGTCATGAACGTCGCCGGGGTCTCGGCCTGGGGCTCCGTCACCAGCCTCCGCCACGAGCACTGGCAGCGGATGGTCGACATCAACCTGATGGGGCCGATCCACGTGATCGAGTCGTTCGTCCCGCCGATGATCGAGGCCGGCCGCGGCGGCCACCTGGTCAACGTCTCCTCGGCCGCGGGGCTCTTCGGCCTGCCGCTGCACGCCGCCTACAGCGCCAGCAAGTTCGGGCTCCGCGGGGTCTCCGAGGTGCTGCGCTTCGACCTTCGCCAGCACCGCATCCGCGTCAGCCTGGTCTGCCCCGGCGCGGTCGCGACCCCGCTGGTGCAGAGCGTCGACCTGGTCGGCGTCGACCGCAGCAACCCGCGGGTCGACCGCGAGATCAACCGCTTCGCGCGCCACGCCGTCAGCCCCGAGCGCGCGGCCGCGGCGATCCTGCGCGGGGTCGAGCGCAACCGCGAGATGGTCTTCACCTCGCCCGACATCCGCTTCGGCTACCTGGCCCAGCGCTACTTCCCGTTCGGCTACGACGTCGTGATGCGGCTGCTGAGCCGGCGGGTCTTCGCCGTCTTCGGCGCCCGCTGAGGCCGCGCTTGCCGCCCCCCTCGCGGGCGGGCGCTCGCAGACCACCGTCGGCGGGCGCCCGATAGGCTCCGTGCGAATGTCGATCCGTACCGGCATCCGCGGGACCGCGGCGCTCGTCGCGGTCGGCATGCTCGTCGTCGCGGCGCTCGTGCCCGACAGCGCGTCGGTGCTGCTGACGCTGGCACCAGCCGTCGCGCTGTTCGCCCTGCTGCTGAGCGGGCACTACGTCGGCGAGGAGCGGATCGCCCGCCTGGCCCGCGCCTTCCGCGCGCGCCGAGTCCGTCCGGCCCGCGCGACGCGGGTCGCTCGCGACCGCCCGCACGGCCTCGTCCCCCGCGGCGGTCGCCTGATCGCCTCGGCGCTCGCGGTCCGGCCGCCGCCAGCGGCACCCGCGACGCTCTAGCGCACCCGCCCCGTCCGGGGATCGGGCACCACCGCCGGATCCCGGATCCGCGGTGCGCTCCTGCGTCGCCCGGCGACGGTCGACCCACGACCCCGCCGGGCACCGGCTCGCCTGCGACCGCCCGTCGACGACGGGTCCCGGTCCTGCGCGAGCCGGCTCCGAGCACCGCAGCGCCGCCCGCCGGGCGGCGCGCCGCATCCGACGGCCGCAGCGTCCGGAACGCGATCGCCCGATCGCGCCGGACCCGCGCGCCGCACCCCCACCACGGACCCCGGAGGTCCCATGAACCGCTCGATCCCCGCGACGCTCGCCGCGCTCGCCCTGACCGGCGCGCTGGCGTTCGCCGGCACCGCCCAGGCCCACCAGACCGCGTCGTCCAACGGCGCCGTCGTCACGATCCACGTGCTGCCCGACGACGAGCCGGTCGCCCGCCGTCCCGCGACCGTCAAGGTCGTCGCCGTCAAGGTCCCGCGCACGGCGCGGTTCTCGTTCTCCAGCGCGCGGATCCGCGTCACCGACAGCAGCGGCAGGACGGTCGCGAGCAAGGCCCGCAGCCGCTCGGCGCGGCTGACGTTCCCCCGCGCCGGCGCCTACCAGATCACCGTCTCCGGCCGCTACACGCGCGCCGGCAAGCGGCGCAGCTTCAGCGCCCGCTTCGCGATCCGTGCCAGCTGAGCGCGCGACCGCCCCGAACCCCGCTTCCAAAGGACCCCAGATGAGCAAGATCACCGTCGCCCTGGCCACCGGCACCGCGCTGGCCGCCCTCGCGCTGCCGGCCGTCGCCGGCGCGCACGCCACCGTCAGCCCGCTGCAGCCCCAGGGCGCCGCGCTGACCGCGGCCCGCGGGACCTACGTCCTGCGCGCCCCCAACGAGACCGACGGCCAGCGGACCTACAAGGTCTCGCTGCTGGTGCCGACCGCGATCCGGACGTCGATCTCGATCCGCCAGCTGCCCGACTGGAAGGTCTCCCTGAAGACCAGGAAGACCGGCCAGAAGGACGCCGAGGGCGGCGACGTCGTCGCCATCAGCCGGATCACCTGGACCGCGCGGACGACCCGTGACGAGATCGCGCCGCACTTCTACGGCGAGTGGCCGATCCGGTTCCAGAACCCGGCGACCCCGCAGGCGCTGACGTTCAGGATCGACCAGTACTACACGTCGAGGAAGGGCAGCCGCAAGCGGCCCGAGGTCGTCCGCTGGGCCGGCGGCCCGGGCTCGGACCACCCGGCGTCCGTGATCGACGTCGTCGCCAGCGCGCCGGCGACGTGAGCACCGCGACCCCAGCGCCGCGCGGCCCCGGTCGGGGCCGTGAGCCGCGCGCGGGTCGCGGCCGCCGGACGGCGCGGCGCGGGAGCCTGCTGGCGCCCGCGCTCGCCGCGGCGGTCCTGCTGCCCGCCGCGACCGCCGCGGCCCACGTGACGATCCAGCCGGCGGCGTCGCGGCCGGCCGACCTGCAGCGCTACCGCGTGATCGTCCCCAACGAGGAGACGTCCGCCGACACCACGGCGGTGCGGATGCAGCTGCCGAAGGGGATCGACTTCCTGCTGGTCGAGGCGGCGCCCGGGTGGAGGGCGAAGGTCGTCCGCCGCGGCGGACAGCCGTCCGAGATCCGCTGGACCGGCGGCCGGGTGCCGCCGGGCGGCTACGCCGAGCTGCACTTCATCGCCCGCAACCCCGTCCGGACCGGCGGCCTGGCGTTCAAGGCGCTGCAGGACTACTCCGACGGCGAGGTCGCCCGCTGGATCGGCAGCGCCGAGAGCGAGAACCCGGCCCCGACGGTGACGCTGTCGGAGTCGGCCACGCCCCAGGACGTGGTCAGCACCCACGGCGAGGCCGCCCCCGCGAGCGGCGCCGGCGGACGCGAGACGCCGGCGAGCGGCTCGACCGCCGGCGCGACGACGGCTGCCGCGACGAAGGACGACGACGGCACCGACGCCCTGACGATCGTCGCGATCGTGCTGGCCGCGGTCGCGATCGGCCTCTCGGGCCTCGGGCTGCTGCGGCGCCGGGCGGCCTGAGGCGCGGCGGCGGGGTGGGCGGGCCGACGGCGGGCCGCCCGACCGTCG
>NZ_AGUD01000047.1 GCF_000240225.1 Patulibacter medicamentivorans | reverse complement strand
CCGGGCGGCACGCTCGCGGCGTCGATCGACCGCGGCAACCGGCCGCTGGTGGCCTGGAGCCAGGTCGTCGGGAGCGTCGCCGACGGGACCGCGCACGACATCCCGCGGATCGCCGAGGGCGACGCCAGCGGCGGCCTCGGCGGCGCGCGCGACATCGCCGCCGCCGGCCGCGTCCACGGCCTGGCCACGGCCCGCGGCGCCACCGGCCTGGTGATCGTCCGCGAGCAGGAGGTCCCGCGCGGCGGCTCCAACGGCGACCGCGGCGTCGCCGTCCAGCTGGCGCTCCGCCCGGCGGGCGGCACGCTCGGCTCGCCCGCGACGGTCGAGGCGCTCAGCGACGCCCAGCTGCTGGACCGCAGCAACGCCTTCGGCTCGGCGGCGGTCGGCGCCCTGCCCGACGGACGCTTCACCGTCGCCTGGACCCGCGCCACCGTCAGCGGCGGCAAGCTGCGGACGGCGACGCTCTTCAGCGACAGCAAGCCCTAGGCGCGGGGGCGAGCCGCGAGCCGCGTTGTGACGTATCGGTCGCTGAGCGACCGATACGTGACAGGCGAACACCGGACCCTCGGCATCACGAGCGGTGTTGCGACGTTTCGGCCGGTCAGCGACCGCAACGTCGCCGCGGCCCCGCCGCCTCGCCTCGCCCGCACCGCGTACGATCGCCGCCGTGCTGTTCCCCGCGCTGCGCCACCGCCTGTCCCGGGCCGTCCCGCCCCGCGAGCAGCTGATCGCCCGCCACGTCGAGGGCCGCTCGTTCCTCGACGTCGGCTGCATGTGGTCGATCGACGGCGCGCTCTCGTTCGCCGCCGAGGACGCGGGCGCCAGCCGGGTGACCGGGATCGACATCATGCCGCCGACCCCCGCCTACGAGGCCGAGCACGCGCGCCGCGGCTCGTCGATGCGGTTCGTCGCGGGGGACCTGCACGACCCCGAGACGCTCGCCGAGGCCGGGGTCCACGACGTCGTCTGGTGCTCCGGCGTCCTGTACCACGCACCGCATCCGCTGCTGACGCTGGAGCGGCTGAAGGCGTTCGCCGGCCAGACGCTGATCCTCGCGACCGAGACGCTGCCGCTGCGCGGCAACCAGTGCGTCTTCGCCCCCGAGCCGGGCGCCCACCCGACCCACAGCGAGCCGTTCGATCCCGACGCCGGCTACGTCAACTGGTACTGGGGGATCTCGCCGGGAGCGCTGCGGGCGATGCTGACCGCGACCGGCCTGGAGCTGGTCGAGGAGCACCGGACCGTCTACCACACGACGGTCGTCGCCCGCCCGCGCTGAGGGCTCAGCCGGCGGCCGTCTCGACCTCGGCCCCGGTCACGGACCCGCGGGCGTGGAACGCGGCGTACCCGACCAGGCCGAAGAGGACCACGTTCGTCAGGCCCACCAGCAGCAGCGGCGTCAGCCAGTGAGCGATCGCCGCCACCACCACCAGCCCGGCGAAGGCGACGACGGTCGCGATCCGCTCCTGGCGATCGAGGCCCTCGGTCGCCAGGGTGAACAGCACCATCCCGGCGAAGTAGAGGACGACCCCGCCGATGACCGTCAGCGTCATCGCGGCATCGACGTGCCCGGTCGGGTGGTGGAGGACGACCTCGTCGCCGACCGCGACCACGATGATCCCCGCGACCATCACGGCGTGGCCGTAGGCATAGCCCCCACGGCCGAGCCGAGCGGGATCGGCCGCGCGGGCGACCCGGTCGAGCGCGGCCTCGGCGTGGCGGGCGAAGTACAGCCACCAGAGCGCCACCGTGCCGAGGAACGCCAGCACGAACGCGGCCACGGTCGCGGCCGTCCGGTCGATCTCGGCGAACCCCTGGCCGTTGATCAGCAGCGACTCGCCGAGGGCGATGATCACGACCAGCTGGCAGCGCTCGGCGAGGTGGCCGGGCGACAGCCGCCAGGCGCTCATCGGGGTCCGGCCCAGCTTCGGCAGGGCGTAGGCGATGGATGGCGCGCCGTAGTCGACCAGCACCGCGACCGCCCACAGCGCCAGCCGCGCGTCGGAGTCGTCGACGATCGCGCCCGCGATCCAGAAGACCGACGCGAACGCGCTCCAGATCCCCAGCTGCAGGTAGTTGCGACCCATCGGGCTGCCGCGCAGCGCCCAGACCATGAAGCCAGCCCGCAGCAGCTGCATCGCCACGAACGCGCCGGCGAAGGCGAGCGCGCGGTCGCCGAACGCGTCGGGGATCGAGGCCGACATCACCAGGCTCAGCAACATCAGCACGGCGAGCAGCACCCGCACGGGCAGCCGGTCCGGGTCGACGTAGTTGGTCGCCCAGGCCGTGTAGTTCCAGGCCCACCAGACGCCGGCGAAGAGCACCAGCACCTCGACCGCGGTCCGCGCGTCGAGGTGCTCGACGAGGGTGTGGGAGAGCTGGGTGACCGCGAAGACGTAGACGAGGTCGAAGAACAGCTCCATGTTGGTGACGCTGGGCTCGACGCCGTCGCGGCGGAGCACGTTGAGGGTCGCCATGCCCTGGTTCCTATCCGATCGTGCGGCGTATATCGATCGAGGGTCCGTCGCCGGCCGGTCGCGCGGGCCCGGATCGGGCGTCGTCGGTAGGTTCCCCGGCATGCCCAAGGTCCTCGTCGTCGGCGCCGGTGGTCGGGAGCACGCGATCGTCCGCGCGCTCGGTCGCTCGCCGCAGGCTCCGGAGCTGCACGCGGCCCCTGGCAACCCGGGGATCGCCGCCGACGCGCAGGTCCACGACGTCGCCGCCGACGACGTGCCCGGGCTGGTGGCGCTGGCCCGCGAGCTGGCCGTCGACCTGGTGGCCGTCGGGCCCGAGGTGCCGCTCGTCGCCGGCCTCGTCGACGCCCTGACCGACGCCGGGATCGCGGCCTTCGGCCCGACCGCGGCGGCAGCGGCGCTCGAGGGCTCGAAGGCGTTCGCGAAGGAGGTGATGATCGCCGCCGGCGTGCCGACCGCCGGCCACGCGACCGTCACCACCGTCGCCGACGGGATGGCGGCGATCGACCGCTACCCGGTCGTCCTCAAGTACGACGGCCTGGCCGCGGGCAAGGGCGTCGTGATCGCGCAGGACGAGGGCGAGGCCCGCGCGACCCTCGTCGACATGCTGGAGGACCACCAGTTCGGCGACGCCGCGGTGGTGGTCGAGGAGTTCCTCGACGGCGAGGAGCTGTCGCTGCTGGCGATCTGCGACGGCGAGCGGGCGATCCCGCTGGCGCCCGCCCAGGACTACAAGCGGATCTTCGACGGCGACGAGGGACCGAACACCGGCGGGATGGGCTCCTACTCGCCGGTGGTCGGCGTCGACGGCGAGCGGGCGGCGCGGATCTCGGCCGACGTCCACCAGCCGATCGTCGACGAGCTGGCTCGCCGCGGCACCCCGTTCCGGGGGATCCTCTACGCCGGCCTGATGCTGACCGCCGACGGGATCAAGGTCCTCGAGTACAACACCCGCTTCGGCGATCCGGAGACCCAGGCCGTGCTGCCGCGACTGCGCAGCGACCTGCTGGCGCTGATGGGGGCGTCGGCGACCGGCTCGCTGGCCGACGTCGTCCTGGACTGGGACCCGCGCTGGGCCGTGACCCTGGTGCTGGCCTCGGCCGGCTACCCGGCGTCGGCCTCGAAGGGGGACGTGGTCGAGGGCCTCGACGGGCTGGCCGACGGGGTCGAGCTGACCCACGCCGGCACCGCCCGCGACGGCGACGGCCGGATCGTCACCGCCGGCGGCCGGGTCCTGAACCTGACCGTCCTCGGCGACTCGCCGGCTGCGGCCCGCGACGGCGCCTACGCCGCGGCCGAGGGCGTGCGGTTCGCCGGCCGCCAGCTGCGTCGCGACATCGCGCAGCGGGCGGTCGAGCGGTTCGGCTGAGGCACATGGCGTCCGTGATCGCCCCGAGCCACCGGATCCCGCGCACGCTGGTCCTCGGCGAGGTCCTGGTCGACGCGATCTGCGAGCACCCGGTCGCGCGCTTCGAGGAGGTCGACGGCTTCGTCCCGCATCTGGGCGGCGCCAAGGCCAACGTCTCGGTGGTCGTGGCGCGGCACGGCGGCAGGGCGGCGCTGGCCGGCGTCGTCGGCGCCGATCCGTGGGGTCGCTGGCTGCGACGGCGGCTGGCCGTCGAGGGCGTCGACCTGGACTGGCTGCTCTCGGTCGACGGGGTCGCGACGCCGGTGGCGTTCGTCACCACCGACGCCGACGCCGAGCCCTCCTACGCCTTCCACGGCGCGGGGCTGACCCCCGGGTTCGGCGCGCTGGCGGCCGTGATCGAGCCGGCCGTCGACGGCTGCGACGCGCTCTTCCTGGGGACCAGCATGCAGGTCGAGCGCGACCACCGGGAGGTCGCCCGGACCGCGCGGGCCCGGGCGCTGGAGCGCGGGATGCCGGTCGTGTTCGACCCCAACCTGCGGCTGGACCTGTGGGCCGATCCCGCCGATGCGATCGCCGTCGCCCGCGAGGGCGTCCCCGGGGCCTTCTTGGTCAAGGCCAACCGCGGCGAGCTGCGGATGCTGACCGGCGAGGACGACCCGATCGCGGGCGCGCGGGCGCTGCTCGGGGCCGGAGCGGCGAACGTCGTCGTCACGCTCGGGCCGGACGGGGCGCTGCTCGTCGCCGACGGCGTCGAGCGGACCGTGCCCGGCGTGGCCGCCCGCGCCGTCAACGCGACCGGCGCCGGCGACACGATCGCCGGCGTGCTGCTGGCGCGCCTGGCCCGCGACGGCTGGGCGACCGCGACGCTGGCGGGCGCGCTGCCGGAGGCCGTCGCCGCGGCGGCCCGCAGCACCGAGTCGTGGGGCGCCGTCAGCTGAGCGGGCCGCTGCGACGTTCCGGTCGACGAGCGATCGGAACGTGACAGGCGGCCGGTCGACGGACGAGGCGCGTCGGGGCGGCTGCGACGTTCCGGTCGTCCAGCGACCAGAACGTGACGGGGCGCGTCCCTCCGGGGCGGCTGCGCGGGCGCAGCGCGTCTCGTAGGCTTGGCAATCTCGCCCATCCCTCGACCGACCGAGCGCCAGATGTCCGACAGCCCCGCCACCACCCAGGACCCCGAGACCCAGCTGCTGGAGAACGCCGTCGAGGTTCCCGGCGACGCGCCGCGGGTCGGGATCATCATGGGCAGCAAGAGCGACCTGCCGGAGATGGAGAAGGCCGGCGCGGTGCTGAAGGAGCACAACGTCGCGTTCGAGATCCGGGTGATGAGCGCGCACCGCGACCCCGAGGTCGTGGCCGACTACTGCAAGAACGCCCGCATGCGGGGCCTGCGGGTGATCATCGCGGGCGCCGGCCTCTCGGCCGCGCTGCCCGGCGTCGCCGCCGCCCACACCGACCTGCCGGTCGTCGGCGTCCCGCTCTCCAGCCGGCTCTCCGCCGCCGGCGGCCTCGACGCGATCCTCTCCGTGGTCCAGATGCCCCCGGGCGTCCCGGTCGCGGCCGTCGGCCTCGACAACCCCCGCAACGCCGCCCACCTGGCGATCCGGATCCTCGGCAGCGGCGATCAGCAGGCGCCGGTCAGCGCCTAGGCGCGGACCGGCCGCGCGCCCGTGTCCGTCCCGGAGGACCGCCCGCGGATCCGCACCGTCTCCACGCGGGTCGCCTACCGCAACCCGTGGATGGTGCTGCGCGAGGACGCGATCGAGCGGCCGGGGCCGGACGGCGTCCCGCGGCCGGGGATCTACGCCGTGGTCGAGAAGCCGCACTCGGCCGTCGTCGTGCCGTGGGACGGGGTCCACCTGCACCTCGTTGGCCAGGACCGCTACCCGCTCGGCCGCTGGAGCTGGGAGCTGCCGCAGGGCGCCGCCCACGCCCCGGACGGGGCCTCGTCGTCGATCGACGACCACGCGGAGATCGCGCGCGCCGAGCTGCGAGAGGAGACCGGCTTCGAGGCCGGGACGCTGACGCGGATCGGCGACCTGGCGTTCGCTCCCGGGATGGCGAACCAGACCTTCACCGCGTGGCTGGCCACCGACCTGCGGCCGGGGCCGCCGCAGCCGGAGGCCGAGGAGGAGGGGCTGCTCGTCCAGCGGGCGGTCACGCCGGAGCAGTTCGACGCGATGGTCGACGACGGCGAGGTGGTCGACGCGGCCTCGATCGCCACCTGGCACCTCGCCCGCCGGCACGGCCTGGCCTGACGCGGCCGCGCGCCCTGCCCGCGCCAGCGACGACGGCCCGGGCGTCACTCGGGGTAGACCGGCTCCCAGCGGGCGTTGGCGATCCGGCGGTGGAGGTCCTGCTCGCTGCGCTCCGGCGCGACGCCGTCGGCGACCGCCGCGACGGCGACGGCCAGCGCGACGTGGTCGGCCAGCTCGCGCAGTCCCGAGATCGGCGGCAGCAGCGGCGCCGTCGGATCGGTCAGCGCCGGAGACCGCGCCCCGAGCGCCGCCGAGGCGGCCCGCAGCATCCCGTCGGTGACGCGCGCCGCCTGGGCCGCCACGACGCCCATCCCGACGGCGGGGAAGACGTAGACGTTGTTCGACTGCGAGACCGGGATCGTGCGGCCGTCGCGCTCGATCGGCGGGAACGGCGACCCGGTCGCGACCAGTGCGCGGCCGTCGGTCCAGCGGTCGAGGTCGGCCGGGTCGGCCTCCGAGCGCGCGGTCGGGTTCGAGAGCGGGAAGATGATCGGCCGCTCGACGTGGGCGGCCATCTCGCGCACGACCTCCCCGGTGAAGGCGCCGCGGGCGGTCGAGAGCCCGATCATCGCGGTCGGGTGGACGCTGCGGACGACGTCGGCCAGGGTCGTGCCGCCGCTCGGCTCGCCGGCGGGACGGGCGTAGACACGCTGCTCCTCGGTCAGGTCGTCGCGCTCCTCGGTCAGCAGGCCGTCGACGTCCAGGACCCAGAACCGGCGCCGGGCCTGCTCGGGGTCGAGCCCGTCGTCGACCAGCGCCTGGCGGATCTCGTCGGCGACGCCGATCGCCGCCGAGCCGGCGCCGAGCACGACGATCCGATGCTCACGGGGGCGGGTGCCCGACGCCCGCGCGGCCCCGATCAGCGCCCCGAGCGCGACCGCCGCGGTCCCCTGGATGTCGTCGTTGAAGGTGCAGATCCGGTCGCGGTAGCGCTCCAGGATCGGCCGCGCGTTGTGGGTCGCGAAGTCCTCCCACTGGACCATCGCCTGCGGCAGCTCGGCCTCGACGGCGCTCACGAACCGCTCGACGAAGTCGTCGTACTCGGCCCCGGCGATCCGCTCGTGGCGCCAGCCGAGGTAGCCGGGATCGGCCAGGCGCTCCTCGTTGTTGGTGCCGACGTCGAGCACGATCGGCAGCGTCCGGCCGGGATCGAGCCCGCCGATCGCGGTGTAGAGCGCGAGCTTGCCGATCGGGATCCCGAGCCCGCCGGCGCCCTGGTCGCCGAGGCCGAGGATCCGCTCGCCGTCGGTCACGACGATCACGTCGACGTCCCGCTGGCGGCGGTTGCGCAGCAGCTCGGGGAGCCGGTCGCGCATCGGGTACGACAGCGTCAGGCCGCGCGGGCGCCGGAAGATCCGGTGGAACCGCTGGCAGGCCAGGCCGACCGTCGGCGTGTAGACGATCGGCAGCACCTCCTCCAGGTGGTCGACCAGCAGCCGGTAGTAGAGGACCAGGTTGGTGTCCTGCAGCTGGCGCAGGTTGACGTACTTGTCGAGCGCCCCCGGGCGCCGGCGGAAGACCTCGATCGAACGGGCGGCCTGCTGCTCCAGCGTCTCGATCGCGGGCGGCAGCAGGCCGTCCAGTCCGAGCACCCGCCGCTGCTCGGCGGTGAACGCCGTCCCCCGGTTGCGGAGCGGGTCCTCGAGGATCTGGGGATAGATCGACGGGCTCATGCCCCGAACCCTATGGCCGCGTCCGCGTGACGCCGTGAAGCCGCGGTGGACGGCCACCCGTTCGGGGAGCTTCGGGTCGTTGTGGTCGTGGCGGTGGTCGGCGCGACGACCGCGCTTGGCGATCGTTCACGTCGTGCGAACGATCGCCAAGCGGTCGCGGGCGGCGTCGATCCGCCAGAATCCGCCGCGATGATCCCGCGCTACACCCGTCCCGAGATCGGCGCCGTCTGGACCGATCAGGCCAAGCTCGACGCCTGGCGCGACGTCGAGGTCGCCGCCTGCGAGGAGATGGAGGGGCCGACGCCCGACGATCTGCAGGCGATCCGGGCCGCGACCTTCACGGTCGAGGCGGTCCAGGAGCGCGAGCGGGTCACCGATCACGACGTCGCCGCCTTCGTCGACGTGCTATCGGCCTCGGCCGGCCCGAGCGGGCGCTGGATCCACTACGGCCTGACGTCGTCGGACGTGCTCGACACCGCGCTGGCGATCCAGCTGCGCAAGGCGGGGGCGATCGTCGTCGCCGGCGCGCAGGAGGTGGCCGAGACGCTCGCCGCCAAGGCCCGCGAGCACGTCCACACCGTCTGCGTCGGGCGCACCCACGGCGTCCACGCCGAGCCGACGACCTTCGGCATCAAGCTGGCCGGCTTCGCGCTCGAGGCCGACCGCAACGCTCAGCGCCTGGCCGAGGCGTTCGACCAGGTCGCCGTCGGCGCGCTCTCGGGCGCCGTCGGCACCTACGCGGCCACCTCGCCGGAGTTCGAGGCTCGCGTCCTGGCCCGCCTGGAACTGCAGGCCGAGCCGGTCTCGACCCAGGTGATCCCGCGCGACCGCCACGCCCAGCTGCTGCAGGCGATCAGCCTCGCCGGCGCCGGCCTCGAGCGGCTGGCGACCGAGATCCGCCACCTGCAGCGGACCGAGGTGCGCGAGGCCGAGGAGCCGTTCCGCGCGGGCCAGAAGGGCTCCAGCGCGATGCCCCACAAGCGCAACCCGATCACCACCGAGCGGATCACCGGCCTGGCCCGCGTGCTGCGCGGCTACGCCCAGGCCGGGGTCGAGAACGTCGCCCTCTGGCACGAGCGCGACATCAGCCACTCGGGCGCCGAGCGCGTGATCCTGCCCGACGCGACGATCGCCCTGGACTACATGCAGTCGCTCGCGGTGCGGGTCGTCGGCGGCCTGGTCGTCCACGAGGACCGGATGCGCGAGAACCTCGACATCACGTCGGGCGCGCTCTTCAGCCAACGGCTGCTGCTGGCCCTGATCGAGGGCGACGCGGCGAACGGTCGCGCGCCGATGGTCCGCGACGACGCCTATCGGATCGCCCAGGAGCTGGCCCAGCGCGCCTGGGACACCCGCACCCCGCTGCGGCAGCTGGCGGCGGCCGACGAGCGCTGTGCCGGCGTCGACCTGGACGCGGTCTTCGACCTCGGGCACTACACGCGCTACGCCGACGTGATCGTCGGCCGGCTGGCGGACGCCGGGCTCTAGGCCCGGCGGGCGCCCGCCGGATCGTCGTCCGGCGGGTCAGTCCAGCTCGATCGGCACGCCGAGCCGCTCGGCCACCCGCGTCGCCAGCAGCTTGTGGCGGTTCGGGTCGCCGTCGATCACCGGCTCGGTGACGATCGGCGGTGCCAGCTGCTCGCCGTTGCGGAACTGGTCGAACGAGAAGTCGACCTCCTCGCCCGAGGGCAGGACGTTCCAGGCGTGGCCGTCCGGCGTCCGCTCGCCGTCGCGGTCGAGGACGGTCGCGATCACGATCTCGCCGCCGTAGAGCGCCCGGATCACCAGCGCCGAGACGGCGCACTGGCCGAGCGCGGCGTTCTCGCTCGACCAGTTGACGGGATCGTCGCTGGTGTCGCGGTCCCACGACGCGCGCAGCGCGGCCTCGACGTCGGCCAGGGGAGGTGGGACGCGGCCAGCGCCGGCAGCGGACATGCCGCCCATGGTGGCATGGATCGGCGGCCGGATCGGCGACCGGCGCCGCCGGCCGCCTGTCCGACGGCTACCGTGCTCGCTCATGCGCCGGGTCCTGTCGCTGCTCCTGCTGGCCATCCTGGCCGCCGTCGTCGGGCCGGCGGCGGCCCAGGCCGCGCCGAAGCTGCGGCCATGTCCGAAGCAGCCGGGATTCGGCTGCGGCACCCTGACGGTGCCGCTCGACCGCAGCGGAGGCGTCGCGGGCACGATCGGGCTCCGCTTCGCGATCCAGGACACCCGCGCCGCGCGCCGCAGGAAGCAGCTGCTTGTGGCGCTCTCCGGCGGTCCGGGGCAGGCGGGGGCGCCGTTCGCCGCGTCCTTCGCGACGACGCTGAAGCCGCTGCTGAAGCGCTACCGGCTGGTGACCCTGGACCAGCGGGGGACCGGTCGCTCCGGCGTGCTCTCCTGCCCGGAGCTGCAGGCGACGCTGCCGCTGACCGAGGCCAGCAGCGCCCAGGCGGCGGCCTGCGCGACCCGGATCGGCCCGTCGCGACCGTTCTTCTCGACCCGTGACTCGGTCGCCGATCTCGACGCCCTGCGGAGCGCCTTCGGCTCCTCGAAGCTGGCGCTGATGGGCGTCTCCTACGGCACCTTCGTCGCCCAGCAGTACGCGCGGATCCACCCGGCCACGACCGACCGGCTGATCCTCGACTCGGTCGTCCCCGCGGTCGCCGGCTCGCCGTTCGCGGTCGACCTGTTCCAGGCGATCCCGCGGGTCCTGCGCGAGACCTGCGGCGGTTCGCGCTGCCGCGACGTGACCCGCGATCCGGTCGGCGACGTCGCTCAGCTGCTGGTGCAGCTGCGGGCCGCCGCGCTGAAGGGGCCCGCCTACGACAGCCGCGGCCGGCGACGGACCGTGACGCTGAGCGCGGCCGAGGTCCCAGGCGTGCTGATCTCCGGCGACCTCAACGGACCGCTGCGGGCGGCGCTGCCGGCGGCGATCCGGGCCGCGGTCACCGGCGACCCCGCCCCGCTGCTGCGCCTGCGGGCGGTCGCGGCCGGCGTGCCGTCGAAGACCCGCGAGCTGAGCTTCGGGCTCTACCAGACCACGACCTGCCTCGACCAGGCGCTGCCGTACGCCCTGACCGATCCTCCGGCCCGCCGTCGGGCTCGCAGCGACGCGGCGTTCGCGGCGATCCCGACCAGCGCCTACGCCCCGTTCGCGGCGAGCGAGGTGCTGCCCAACAGCAACGCGGAGACCTGCATCGGCTGGCCCGCGGACCGGGTCGAGCGCCCCTCGTCGGCGCCGCTGCCCGACGTGCCGGCGCTGCTGCTGGACGGTCGGCTGGACATGCGGACCTCGATCGAGAGCGCCCGTCAGGTCGCTGCCGAGCTGCCGCGCTCGTCGCTGGTGCTGGTCGCCGGCACCGGCCACGACATCCTCGACAGCGACAGCACCGGCTGCGCGGCCCGGGCGCTGACGCGGTTCGCCGCCGGTCGCCCGGTCGGACAGCCCTGCCGGGGCCACGGCAACCACGAGGCGATCGCGCCGCTGCCGCCGCGGCGGCTGTCCGCGGTCCGCGCGATCCCGGGCACCCGCGGGAACCCCTCGCGGGTCGCCAACGCGGTCCTGCTGACCCTCCGCGACGTGATCGCCGCCGACAACCAGCGGCTCTTCTCCGGCATGGCCGAGCGCGGCGGCGGCCTGCGCGGCGGGCGCTTCGCGGCCGACCAGACGTCGATCACGATGCGGCGCTACGCCTACGTCCCGGGCGTCCGGGTCAGCGGCCGGGTCCGGTTCGGCGGCGACGGCGTCGACGGGACGCTGCGGATCGACGGCCCTGGCCGCCTCGACGGGCGCCTGCGGCTGCTCGGCCGCGGCCGCGCCGAGGCGACGATCGGCCGGACCCGGATCAGGATCACCCTGCGGGGCTGAGGCGGGTCGAGGCGGGCGCCTCGACGTCGCCCGGGTCAGGCGAGGCCGGTGCGCGGGGCCCCGCTCTCGCCCCGGCGGCTGATCACGCGGTCGATCAGGCCGTAGGCGCGCGCGTCCTCGGGCGACATGAAGCGGTCTCGCTCGATGTCGAGGTGGATCCGCTCGCGCTCCTGACCGGTGTGCTGGACGTACAGCTCCTCGATCCGATCGCGCATCCAGAGCATCTCCTTGGCGTGGATCTCGATGTCGCTGCTCTGGCCCTGCATCCCGCCGTGCGGCTGGTGGACGAGGATCCGGCTGTTGGGCAGCGCCGCGCGCTTGCCGGCCGCGCCGCCGCAGAGCACGATCGAGCCGCCCGACATCGCGATCCCCGAGCAGACGGTGGCCACGTCGCAGCGGACGTACTGCATCGCGTCGTAGATCGCCAGGCTCGCGTAGACGTCGCCGCCGGGCGAGTTGACGTAGAGCTGGATGTCCTTCTCGGGATCGACCGCCTCGAGGTGCAGCAGCTGGGCGATCACGAGGTTGGCGACGTCGCTGTCGATCTGGCTGCCGAGGAAGACGGCGCGGTCGTTCAGGAGCCGGGAGTAGATGTCGAACGAGCGCTCGCCGCGCGGGCTCTGCTCGACGACCATCGGGACGAGGGGCATGCGGGACCTCCGGAGGTGGGATGCGATGCGCAACTAATTGGTTGCTCGTTCTGCGACGCTAGCAGATGCGCAACTGCCTGGTTGCGTGTAGGCTCTGGGGCATGAGCGATCCCGTGATCGATCCGATCGTCCGGCGCGAGCTGCTGCTCGCCGCCGACCGCGACACGGTCTGGTCGATGCTGGCCGATGCCGATGGCCTCGCCGAGTGGCTGGCCGACGAGGTCGAGCTGGACGTCGAGCCGGGGGCCGAGGGCCGGCTGCGCTGGGACGACGGCGAGGAGCGCCGGGCCGTCGTCGAGGAGGTCGCCGATCGTCGCCGCGTCGTCCTGCGCTGGTGGCAGGAGGGCGGCGACCCGTCGCTGGTCGAGCTGACCCTCGACGAGGTCGACGGGGGCACCCGGCTGGTCGTCGTCGAGCTGCCGCTGGCGGTCCTGCGCGCGGTCGGCGAGCGGCTGCCCGCGATCGTGGTCGGCGACGGTCCGGCGGCGGGCGGGGTGGGCGGGCGTCCAGTCGCGCGCGCCCTCGCGTGCGCCTAGGCGATCCGGGCGGCGGGATGACCCGGCTCTCCGACGCCGAGCGCGACCTGGCCGCCGGCGCGGTCTTCGCGGCGCTCGCCGACCCGACCCGGCGCGCGGTCGTCCGCGCGCTCGTGGACCGTCCGACGGTCACCGCCTCGGCGCTTGCCGCCGACCTGCCGATCAGCCGCCAGGCGGTCGCCAAGCACCTGGCCGCGCTCGCCGACGCCGGCCTGGTCGCCGCCAGCCGCGAGGGTCGCGAGACCCGCTACCGGCTGACGCCCGCACCGCTCGGCGACGCGATGGCCTGGATGGCCGGCGCCGGCGCCCGCTGGGACGACCGCCTGTCGCGACTGCAGGAGCGCCTGGGCGAGCGCTGATCCCGGCCGTCGATCGCTGCCGGCGCGAGGTCGATGGGCGTCCGTCGGGGCGGGCGGCGGTTTGCGTTGGGCATGGTCTGGGTCTGGGCCCTCTTGGCCGGCCCGTGGCGGCTTGGGGCCGTTTGGCTGGGCAGTCGTGCGCGCTGGGCGTGGGCGTGGTCTGGGTGTCTCGGCTGACCTGGGGGCGTTGGGGCGGCTGGCCCTGGGCCTTGTTGGCCGTCGGGCGTTGGTCGGTCTGGGCGGGCCTGGTGCTGGGGTGGGCGGGGCATCGAGGGGCTGGCCGTGACCGGGCTGGGGCGCGACGGGGCGACGGGGCGCGGGACGGTGCGGGCGAGGGCCGCCGGGGCCGTGGGCGGGAGGACGGTGAGGGCGTGGTGTCCGTCCCGGGGCCGTCGGTTCCGGGGCCGTCGGTTCTCCGCGACCACATGCACGGGGCGCCACGCCCCACGTCCGCCGCGACCTTCGGCGCGTG
>NZ_AGUD01000048.1 GCF_000240225.1 Patulibacter medicamentivorans | reverse complement strand
CGGCCGGCGGCGCGCTCGGGCCGGCGTAGGCGGGGGCGGCGCCACTCCCGGAGCCGCCCGCGAGCACGCCGCCCGCGGCGGCGATCAGGACCGTCGCGACTGCGGTCAGGGGCACGGGGGAGAAGGGTCGCCGGTCGTCGCCGCCGGCCGGCCCGGGGGCGACCGCGGCCGGGTCGGCGAACGCGCCCTCGCCACGAGCGATCCGCAGCGGGTCGAGGCGACGGCTGCCGACCAGCGTTCCGCAGCTCAGGCAGTAGCGCTGGTCGCTGACGGTCGGCGCGCCGCACCCGCGACACGGGCCGATCGGCCCGGCGGGGACGTCGCCACCCGCTGGCGCGGGCGCACCGGCCCGCTCCGATCGATCGTCGACCCCGCGCATGACGAGGAAACCTCGTCCACGCGTGCGGTGATGGTGTTACTGGACTGTGACGGCCTGGTGGTGATGGTGTGATGGTTGGTGTGCGCACGTCAACCGGGTCCTGCATTCACGCGGTTGATACCGGATCGTCACAACTGTTGGTTGCGGGATGGCCATGCTCCCGGTCGCCGTTGTGCCACCCGCTGCCTTCGCGGGCGACGGCTGGGACCTCTCTCGTCACCAAGGAGCACCTTCTCGATGCGCAACTCCGTTCGCGCCTTCTCAGCGCTGGCCGTCACCGCGAGCTTCGCCGTGGCCGTCCCGGCCGCTGCGGAGGCCAAGTCCAAGGTCATCACGATGAGCGGCTCGACCTCGGTCTACCCGCTCGCCAGCCAGCTGGCCAAGAGCTACAAGAAGACGCACAAGGGCGTCAAGATCAAGATCGCCCAGGGTGGCTCCGACGTCGGCGTGACCGACGCGGCCAAGGGCGCGGTCACGATCGGCATGAGCTCGCGCGATCCGAAGACCAGCGGCGATCCCGGTGGCCTCGCGTTCACCAAGATCGCGCGCGACGCGGTCTGCCTGATCACCAACAGCTCGAACACGATCGGCAGCCTCTCCCAGGCGCAGGTCCAGGGCATCTTCTCCGGCAAGATCCGCGACTGGTCGCAGGTCCCGGGCGCGACGTCCAAGGGCACGATCAACCTGGTCACCCGGACCTCGACCTCGGGTACCGCGGACGCCTTCCAGAAGCTCTTCATGGGCTCGACGCCGCTGTCGACGGTCGTCGCGGCGAAGGCCTCCAACGGCCTCGTGCAGCAGAGCGTCAAGAGCGACCCGAACGCGGTCGGCTACGTGTCCCTGGACTTCACCAAGGGCGCCCACTCGGTCGGCTACAACGGCGTCGCCTGCACCCGCTCGAACGCCAAGGCGAAGCGTTACGGCGCGGTCCGCAACTTCTGGTTCGTGACCCGCGGCGTGCCGCAGGGCGAGGCCAAGAAGTTCATCTCCTGGGTCAAGACGAACAAGGCCGCGAAGAAGATCACCAACAAGGAGTGGCTCTCCCTCTAGGTCCAGGGGCGGGCGAGACACGTAGGAGAACGATCGTTGCTCGCCCGCCTGCGAGGACCGCTGACCGACCGCCGCGCCGGGCTCCTGCTCGGCGCGCCGGCCGTCGCGGTCGTCCTGATCGTCCTGGCGATGCTGGTCTTCGTGGCCATCCAAGCCTGGCCGACCTTCCAGCACAACGGGCTCGGCTGGCTCGGCGACGGGCCGGCTCCGACCGGCGGCACCGTCGACCAGCAGCTCGGCTCGATGGTCGAGGGCGGCGAGGCCCCGCCGCCGAGCGCCTACGCGATCAAGGCCTGGCCACTGATCTTCGGCACCGCCCTGACGACGGTGCTGTCGATCGCGATCGGGATCGTCGTCTCGGTCCTGGCCGCGATCTTCATCGTTGACCTGGCGCCGCGCCGGGTCCGGAACGTGGTCGTGCCGGTCGTGCGCCTGCTCGCCGCGGTGCCGTCGGTGATCTACGGCTTGATCGGGATCCTGGTCCTGGTCCCGTTCGTCAACGACAACCTGATCAGCGAGGGGCAGCGACAGTCGGTCCAGAACGTGATCCCGCTGACCGGCCCGGGGCTGCTGGTCTCCGTCGTGCTGCTGACGCTGATGGTGACGCCGATCATGATCGCGCTGATCACCGACGCGCTCGAGTCCGTCCCGCGCGGCTGGCGCGAGGGCGCGCTGGCGCTCGGGGTGACCCAATGGCGGGCCACGATGTCGGTCGCGGTCAAGGCGATCCGGCCGGCGATCGTCGCCGCCGCCGTGCTCGCCAGCGCCCGCGCCCTGGGCGAGGCGATCATGCTCTCGATGGTCTCCGGGTCCAACGGCTACGCGCCGCGGATCCAGGACGGCCTGATCTTCCTCTTCGAGCCGCTGCGTCCGCTGGCGGCGACGATCGCCGAGAACACCGAGTCGATCAACTCGGCCGCGCTGAAGTCGACGCTCTACGCGTTCGCCTTCCTGCTGCTGGTCAGCTGCTTCGTGCTCTCGCTCGGCTCGTACTTCATCAAGCGCTCGCTGCGCGCCCAGGGGGCCCGATGAGCACGCCGACGCTGCCCGCCCGCCCGGCCGGTGGAGCGGGAGCCGGCGCCGGCTCGGGGGCCAACGGCCCCCGTGAGCGGCTGCGGCGCCTACGCGCCGAGCTGCGCCACTGGCGCGTCACCGACCTGATCGGCGTCGCCGCCGCCTGGGTCGTCGGGATCGGCCTCTGCGTGGTCGCCGCGTCGATCCTCGGCTACATGCTCGTGCAGGGACTGCGCTACCTGAGCCTCGACCTGCTCGTCACCCAGCCGGAGCCGAGCCTCAACCAGACCAGGAGCGGCGGGATCCTCGACCCGATCCTCGGCACCGTGATCATGGTGATCGTCGGCACGCTGATCGCGCTGCCGCTGGCGGTCGGGGCCGCGCTCTGGGTCGTCGAGTTCGGCCGGCCGCGATGGCTGGCCCGGACGGTCGAGTCGATGATCGAGGTGATCGCCGGGTCGCCCTCGATCGTGATCGCGATCTTCGGCCTGGCGATCTTCCAGCTGCCGCTGATGTCGTGGATGTCGTTCACGGCCGACGGCGGCGCGGTCTTCGGCCGCAGCTTCCTGACCGCCGGCGCGATGATGTCGCTGATCGCGATCCCGTCGATCTTCACCGCCACCCGCGAGGCGCTGCTGTCGATCCCGCAGCACCTGCGCGAGGCGAGCTACGCGCTGGGCAAGACCCGCTGGTCGACGATCCGCGCGGTGCTGCTGCCCAGCGTCCGGCCCGGGATCGCGACCGGCACCGCGCTCGGCATGGGCCGGATCGCGGGTGACACGGCGATCATCGTGGTGCTGCTCGGCGCGACGCTGCGGATCGAGCCGGAGGGCGGCGTGCCGCTCTGGGGGACCCTCACGGGCACCGGGTCGACCCTCACCAGCTACGTCTACAACAACTCCCCGGCCGGGGAGGGCGGCGCGCCCGAGAAGGCCTACGCCGCCGCCTTCGTGCTGCTCCTGATCGTGCTCGCGCTGAACGCGCTGGTCTCGATCGCGGGACGGCGCGATCCCGCCCGGACGCTGCAGAAGTGAGAAGCGCATGAGTCGACCGGCCACCGAGTCACACGATCCCGCCGGGAGCGACGGCGACGGCACCCGCGGGGCCTACCCGCCGCCCGTCCGGCGGATCGCGCTCGACCGCGCGCCGACCGTCGTCGCCGACGACCCGGCCGAGCGGCCGCTGGTCTCGCCGTCGATCGAGCGCGCCCTGCGTCCGGCGACCGGCCGCGAGCGGCTGCGGATCGACGAGCTGTCGATCTTCTACGGAGACGCGCCGAAGCCGGCCGTCAACGCCGTCACGCTGCCGGTCCACGAGGGCGAGGTGCTGGCGCTGATCGGCCCGTCCGGGTGCGGCAAGACGACGCTCCTGCGGTCGCTGAACCGGCTGATCGAGTTGACCCCCGGCGCGCGCCGGCAGGGCCGCATCGTGCTCGACGGGGAGGACATCGACGGGCTCGAGATGACCCGCCTGCGGCGGCGCGTCTCGATGGTCTTCCAGCAGCCCAACCCGTTCCCGATGTCGATCTTCGACAACGTCGCCTACGCCCTGCGCGAGCAGTCCCGCAAGCGGCCGAGCAAGCGCGACCTGCTGCCGCGGGTCGAGCACGCGCTGCGCCGCGCCGGGCTCTGGGACGAGGTCTCCCACGACCTCAGCCGGCCGGCGCTGCGGCTCTCCGGCGGTCAGCAGCAGCGGCTCTGCATCGCCCGCGCGCTGGCGGTCGAGCCCGAGGTCCTGCTGATGGACGAGCCGTGCTCGGCGCTGGACCCGATCTCGACGACCGTGATCGAGCAGTTGATCCACGAGCTGCGCAGCGAGCTGGCGATCGTGATCGTCACGCACAACCTGCAGCAGGCCCGCCGGGTCGCCGACAACGTCGCCTTCATGTACCTGGGCGACCTGATCGAGTACGGGCCGACCGAGGAGCTGTTCGAGCGTCCGCGCGCCGAGCGCACGCGCGAGTACGTCGGGGGAACCTTCGGGTGATCCGGCGGCGATCCCCGACCCCGCGTCTCCGCGGCCCGCGCGTCGCGACCGCCGTCGCCGGTGCCGCCGCGCTCGCGCTCGGCGGCTGCACGACGACGCAGGAGCTGAGCGCGCAGCGGGCCAAGGAGCTGAGCGACATCGGCAGCCAGCACGAGCCGCTGGTCCGGATCGGCCGCGCGACCCCGGGGGTCCGGCTGGGCCGCCCGACGCTGCTCCGCGGCAGCGAGGGGGCGGCGGTTGCGATCGAGGTCCGCAACGAGGGCGACCACGCGCTCATCGACCTGCCGATCGGGGTCCGGGTCCGCCGCGGCAAGGCGTCGCTCTACACCAACCGCACGGCCGGCCTCGACCGCGAGCTGCTGCGGGTCGTCGCGCTGCGGCCGGGCGAGCGGCTGGCCTGGGTCAACGACCAGCTGCCGGCCGACGCCGGGCGCGGGCGGGTGACGGCCAACCCCGGCCGGGCGCGGACCGTCCCCGCCGCCCGGATCCCGCGGCTGCGGGTCTCCGGCCTGCACCCGGGACGCGAGGACGGCCGCGTCACGGCCTCCGGTCGCGTCCGCAACGACGGTCGGGTCGGGCAGGCCAACCTCGTCGTCTTCGTGACCGCCGAGCGCGGCGGACGCGTCGTGGCCGCCGGCGCGGCCGAGATCGAGCGGCTGGCGCCCGGCGCCAGCGAGTCCTTCGTCGCCTTCCTCGTCGGCGACGCCACCGGCGCGCAGCTCCGGGCCGCGGCGCCCCCGACCGTCCTCGCCAAGAAGTGATCGAGCCACGATGAGCACCGCACCCCTTCCGCCCTTCGACCCCCGCGCCGGGACGTGCGCCGCCTGCGGCGCGATCCTGGCGGCCGACCAGCGCTACTGCTTGACCTGCGGCGCCCGCCGCGATGGCGCGCGCCTGCCCTACCGCGACGCGCTCGCAGCCGAGCCGGCGCAGCAGCAGGTGCTGCCGGCGCCGGTCGCCTACTACGCGCCGGGCGGCGCCGGCGGCACCTCGCCGACGCTGCTGACGACGCTCGCCGCGCTGGCCTGCGTGCTGCTCGCGTTCGGCGTCGGCGTCCTCGTCGGCGGCCAGGGCGACGATCAGCAGCCGGTCGTGGTCGGCGGCGGCGTGCCGCAGGCCTCGGCGCCGACCACGACCGAGGCGGCCGCGACGGCGACCGACACCACGGCCGACGAGGCCGACGCCTCGAGCAACGAGGACAGCTCCGGCGACGAGGGCGACTCCGCGACGCCGAGCAAGCCGAAGGCGGCGCCGAAGAAGGTCGTCGAGGAGTCGAAGAAGGCACTCAAGGCCCTCGACCAGGCGAAGACGCCGAAGGAGGCCGCCGAGGCGTCGGAGAACCTCCCGGACGTCGTGGTGACCGGCGACGGCGACCCGAACGCGGGGAAGTGACCGTGCTCGGACGACGACAGCACTCGGCGCCCGTCGAGCAGCTGCCGGGGCCGACGCCCGGACAGTCGGCGCTGCTGGCCGAGCGTCGCCGGCTCGCCGAGGAGGTGGCCGAGCGGACCTGGGACCTCGGCGGCCTGGTCTACGAGATGGCGGTTCGCGACCACTTCCGGCTCGAGGTCCTGACCCGACGTGCCGCCGAGCTGCAGGTGATCGACGCGCGTCTCAGCGAGGTCGAGCGGCTGCTGGCCGACCACGCCGGGATCGCCGGCAACTGCCGGTCGTGCGGGGCGCCGCACGGCCGTTCCGCGGAGTTCTGCTGGAGCTGCGGCGAGCGACTGCTGGTGCGCGTCGTCGAGGGCCTCCCGGCCCGGGCGGCGGCGCCGGCGCCGCCGCCCGTGACCCCGTCGGGGAGGCCGCTCACGGCGGCCCACGAGCGCGGCGACCAGCCGACGATCGTGACGTCGCCGGTCGACGCGCCGACCAGCGAGCAGCCGGTCGTCCCGATCGACCGCGGCAACCGCTGAGCCCGGGCTGACCGCGACCCGCGCCGCCGCGCGCTCTGGCAGGCTCCGGGGCGATGGCCTGGCTGCCCGCCTATCTGCTGCACGGTGACGACCACGACCGGGTCGCGGAGCGGCGCTCGCGGCTGCGGGCGGCGGCCGAGCGCGAGGTCGGCGCCGAGGGCGTCGAGGTCCTCTCCGACGAGGAATCGACCCCGGCCGGCGCCGCCGCGGCGCTGTCGGCGATGACGCTCGGCCTCGGCCGCCGCTTCGTCCTGGTCGAGGGCGTCGAGCGCTGGAAGGACGCCGACGTCACGGCGGCCCTGGTCGGGACGCTGACGACGATCGATCCCGAGACGACGACCGTCGCCTTCGTGGCGATGGAGGACAAGAAGCTGCAGGCGCCGCCAGCGCTGGCGACCGCGATCGAGAAGATCGGCGGATCGCTGGTCGCCGAGCGGGCGCTGAAGGCCCGCGACCTGCCGCGCTGGGCGGTCGGCGAGGCCCGGCGGCTGGGGATCGAGCTGGACGGCGCCGCGGCCCAGGCGCTGGTCGGCGCGATCGGCGAGCGTCGCGTGCGGCTCGAGCGCGAGCTCGAGAAGCTGGCGCTGGAGCACGGGCCGGGTGCCCGGCTGTCGACCGCCGACGTCGAGGGCGCGGTCGCCGACGCGGCGGAGAAGCGGGTCTGGGACTTCGTCGACGCGATCATGGCCGCCGATCGGGCGACCGCGGTCTCCGCCTACCTGGCGCTGCGCGCCCAGGGCGAGTCGCTGGCCCGGCTGACGGGGATGCTCGCCTCGCGGCTGCGGATCGCGCTCGAGATCGCGCGGCGGCTCGACGCGGGGGAGGACCGTGGCGCCGTCGCCAAGGCGATCCGGCTGCCGCCGTGGCAGGCCGACCGCCGCGTCGCCGAGGCCCGCGACATCGGCGTCGCGACGCTGGCGCTGGCCGTCGACCGGGTGGCGTCGCTCGAGCTGGCCGCCCGCGGCGACAGCACGCTCGATCAGGACACCGAGGCGATCCGCGTGATCGGCGCGGTGACCGCGCGGCGCTGAGCGGGGCGCGGGACCGGCGGGGACGGTCGGCTTCCGCGGCTCGTCGCGAAGCGGTCGCTGCGCGACCGGAACGTCACGTCCGGTGGCGCCCCAGGAACGACGAACGGCCCGCGGGGCGGGCCGTCGAAGTGGGCGTCCGCGAACGGACGCCGGGACGTCGGTCGGTCAGGAGGCGGCCGCGCGGGTGCGCGCGGCACGGGCCTTCTTGCGGGCACCGGTGTTGCGGTGCAGCGCGCCGGCCTTGACGGCCTTGTCGATCAGGCTCGTCAGGTGACGGTGCGCCTCGTCGGCGGCAGCCGCGTCGCCGGACTGCGCGATCGACTCCAGCTGACGGAACTGGGTCTTGATGGCCGAGGTGTAGCGGCGGTTCTCCAGCCGCTCACGCTCGGTGCGCAGGATGCGCTTCTTCTGCGATGCGATGTTTGCCATAGAGCGACGGCGGATGATAGCGGCCCGGGGGCCGACCTGCGGTGCGCGTAGGATGCCGCACCGGTGCCGCCCTCGACCGAACGGATCACCGCGTCCGCCCCGACCGAGCCCACCATCGCCGGCGGCGTCACCGGATCGATCCCGGTGGCGCCCGACGGCGTCGCCACCGCCGAGGGGCGCGCCCGCAACACGATCATCTTCTCGATCGCGACCGGGCTGTCGCGGATCGCGGGGCTGGTGCGGGAGATGGTCGCCAGCGCGCTCTACGGCGCCAGCGGCGCGGCGAGTGCCTTCACGCTCGCCTTCACGGTCCCCAACCTGCTGCGCAGCCTGTTCGCCGACATGGCGTTGTCGGCGGCGTTCGTACCGGTCTTCACCGACCTGATCGAGCAGCGGAAGCGGCGCGAGGCCCTGCTGCTGATCTCGACCCTGTTCTGGGTCCTGCTCGGTGGCCTGCTGATCCTCTGCGTGGTGGCGATGCTGGCGGCGCCGCTCTACATGCCGCTGTTCGTGGGCTCCGAGGTCAGCGACAAGCTGGGCGGCTCGGCCGACGGGCTGGTCACCGGGCTCTCGCAGGTGATGCTGCCGACGGTGATGCTGCTGGGCCTCAACGGCCTGCTGGTCGGCGCGCTCAACGCCTACGGCCACTTCACGATCCCGGCGCTGTCGCCGCTGGTCTGGAACGGCGTGATCATCGTCGTCAACCTGGCGCTGCTGCCGACCTTCGGCGGCACGGGCGACGTCGACGGGATCTACGCCCAGGCGATCGGCGTGCTGGTCGGCACCGTGGTCCAGCTGCTGATGGCGGTGCCGGTCCTGCGCCGCTACGGGATCCGGCTGGTCCCGCGGGTGGATCTGCACGATCCGCGACTGAGACAGGTGCTGGTGCTGATGGTGCCGGTGGCGCTGAGCCTCGGCCTGATCAACTTCAGCGCGCTGATCAACTCGATCCTGGCCAGCCACGTCGACGACGACGGCCCGCGCGCGATCGAGGCCGCCTTCCGGCTCTACATGCTGCCGCAGGGGATCTTCAGCGTCGCGATCGTGACCGTCCTGTTCCCGGCGCTGAGTCGGGCCGTGTCGCGCCGCGATCGCCAGGAGCTGCGCGGGCTGGTCAGCAGCGGGATGGCGCAGATCGTGGTGCTGCTGGTTCCCGTCGGGCTGCTGTTCATGAGCCCGGTGATCTCGCACGACATCATCGCGACGCTCTTCCAGCGAGGGAAGTGGACCGAGGCCAACACCGACGCGACGACGACGGCGCTGATCTGGTTCGGCGCGAGCCTGGCGCTGAACGGCGTCAGCCTGCTGCTGAGCCGCACGTTCTTCGCCCTCCAGCGACCGTGGGCGAACACCGGCCTGGCGCTGGGGAGCCTGGTCGCGGCGGCGATCGCCTCGCTGGCCCTCTACCGGCCGCTCGGGATCGCCGGGATCGTGATCGGCACCTTCGTCGGCAACGTCGTGCTGGTCGCGCTGCAGATCCGGCTGCTGCGGCGCGAGACCGGGGGGGCGCTCGGGCTGGCGCCCGTCGCCCGCTCGCTGATCCAGGTCCTGATCGCCTCGGTCGTGGCGGTCCTGGTCGCCACCGGCGTCGTGCTGATCGGCCGGATCGGAGCCGACGCGGTCGCCGTCGGGACCGAGGCCTCGGTGGTGACGATGGTCTACCTGGGCCTGGCGGTGGTCGCCGGCGGCGTCGCCTACGCCGGGATGGCGCGGGAGCTGCGCCTGCGCGAGCTCGAGGTCGCGGGCGGCCGCTTCGTGCGGCTCGCCGATCGGCTCGGCGGCATCGTCCGGCGGCTGCCGGTGGTTCGCTCGTTGATCGCGCTCGCCACGCGGCCGGCGCCGCGCGCGCTCGGTCGCGGCGTCGGGGCGCTGCTCGGGGTGCTGGCGCTGCCGCTGGTGCTGGCGTCCGCGATCGCGCGCTGGCTCGCGGGGCGGTTGGTGGCGTTCGTGCCGGTGGCCGCGGTCGCCGGCACCGGGACGCTGCCCGCGTTGCCGGG
>NZ_AGUD01000049.1 GCF_000240225.1 Patulibacter medicamentivorans | reverse complement strand
CCGGCGGCTGGCCGCCGGCCGCTACCGGGTCGTGCTGCGAGCGCGGACCGCCGACGGCGCCACCAGCTCGCGGAGCGTGCGGGCGACGGTCCGCTAGCGCGGCCCGCCGGCGCCGCGCCGCGCCGGGTCCCGACGTCCACCCCGCCATCCGCGGCGAACGTCGGGACCTCGGCGCCGGCTCAGCGGACGACCACCGTCCGGACCGCGGTGCGGCGCTGGTTGCCGTCGGCGTCGATCGCCCGCACCACCAGGCGGTAGCGGCCCGCGGCCAGCCGTCGCACGGTCCTCAGCGACCAGGACGAGCGGCCCTTGGCGACCAGCGCGACCGGCGCTCCGCAGCCCATCGAGCGGCCGAGCCGGCCGTCGGCGCCGACGAACCGGCAGCGCTTGCCGGTCGCCTTGGCCAGGCTGACCTGGACCGAGGCGACCGAGCCCTTGCGCGCCGCCCGCTTCCCGCTCCGGCGGCAGCCGCTGTCGGCGGCGCGGCCGCGGACCGTCAGCCGGCGACCGGCGACCGTGGCGCGGGTCACGCGGACCGACGGGGCGGTCCGGTCGACGCAGCGCGTCGGCGACCCGACCTTGGTGGCGCCCGCCAGGCCGAGCACGTCCGGCTCCTTGGCCGAGGGCTGGGCGCGCGGCGTCGCGGCCAGGATCGCCACCGGGTCGGGCCCGCTGGTGCTGCGGCCGGTCGCCGGGCCGGGGCCACCCGGCACGTCGGCCAGGACCTGCGGGCCGGCCGCGGCCTCCTGGAAGCGGACGTCGGCGATCTGGACCGAGCCGGTCGCCGGCTTGCCCTCCTCGCCGAACCGCAGCTCGATCCGCCGGACCTGCTTCAGGTCGACGCCCTGAGCGGCGAAGTCGGCCAGCGGCACGCGGATCTGGTTGAGGATCACGTGGGTCTTCGACGTCGTGTCACCGACCGACGGGTGCAGCGCGTTGCCGTAGCGCTGGTCGGCGGCCGCGACGGTCCCGGTGCGGCCGGCGGCGTCGGTCAGGGCGATCGTGAAGTCCTGCGTCGTCGCCGCGGGGTTCCAGAGCGCCTCGCCGGCGTGGGCCGGGTTGCGGGGGTCGAAGAAGTTGACCGCCGCCCCGAGCGCCAGCGCCTCGAGGCCGCTGACGTCGCCCTTGGCCGCCGGGATCCGGGTCCCGATCGTCGCCGGCTTGCCGGTCGCCGCGAGCGGGTTCTCCCAGGCGAGGGCGAGCTGCAGGCCGTAGGACTGGTTGACGGGACCGTTCTCGCGGATCCCGCTCTGGCCGCCGAGGTCGCCGATCGCCGGCAGCGGGCAGGCCTTGGTCGCCGCCGGGTAGCCGGGCTTGCCGAGCTGGGCGGGCGCGAAGTGGTCCGGCTCCGGGTTGCACCAGTCGTAGCCGCTGGACGTCGTCGCCGGCTTCGGCAGCACGCCGCCGGTGTCGAGGTACGGGTTGGCGAAGCCGCCGCCGGTCAGCGCGGTGCCGACGGCGCTGAGCCCCAGCGGGTCGTCCGGCTCGGGCCGGATCACGTCCTCGCGCTCGGCGGGGGCGGCGAAGTAGCTGGTCAGGGTCCGCTCGGCGCAGGGGATCCGGAGGCCGTTGGTCTGGCCCGCCTGGCCGGTCCGCGAGACGCCGGAGATCTGCTGCGACGGGCAGGCCGACTCGGGCAGCTCGGGCAGGCCCTCGGCGTTGCGCTCGCCGGTCATGTAGGCGTCGAAGCCGGACTCGCCGCCGACGTAGCGGCGGAAGAACGCCGACATCGTCGCCAGGCCGACCTTCTCCTGGTCGCCCATCAGCGCCGGGTCGCCGGAGCCGCGGTTGACGAAGGTGTACGTGCCGCCACCGCTGGCGCCCGAGTCGGTCGCCGGGCTGATCGAGCTGTCGTAGGTCGAGGTCCCGCCCGACAGGCGGATGTTGTTCGGCTGCGTCACCGAGCAGGCGGCGTCGTTGGGGTTGGAGTCCTCGCCGTCGGCGGCCCAGACCGAGTTGAACCAGTTGTGGTTGGTGCCGTGGACGCCGATCTGGACCCGCGGGAACGGGTCGCCCGGGGCGACGTACTGGCTGCGCTCGAAGAAGCGCGCGCCCTGCAGGTTGGAGACGTCGCCGTCGCAGAGCGGCAGCTCCGCCATGAACGGCGTCCCGTAGGGCGCGCGGCGCTCGTAGTCGACCGGCGCCAGCGCGATCACGCCGCGCAGCGGGTAGCGCCGGCCCGGCTCCGGGCGGGTGCGGTTGTAGTCGATGAAGCTCGTGACCGCGTCACCGCCGCGCGAGTGGCCCATCAGGCCGATCCGGGTCATGTCGAGCTTGCCGACCAGCGACCCGCCGATCGTGCTGTCGGGGCCGAGCGGCTCCTGGTTGGCCTTGTAGAGCGCGTCGAGCGCCGCGGCGATCAGCAGCCGCCGCTGGTGCATCCCCTTCGCCATCGGGCTGTCCTGGTAGTACATGAGCTGGTCCTGGTCGAGCGAGACGACCGTGTAGCCCCAGCTGGCCAGGTTCTCGCCCAGGTACGCGTAGCCGCGGTCGTTGCGCTTGAACGCGGTGCAGTCCGGCGCCGAGCCGCTGTCGCAGCTGGAGTGGTTGCCGTGGACCAGGACGAGCACCGGCGACGGCGTCGTGCGGCCGATCGGCGCGTAGAGCGACCCGCGCAGCTGCAGCGTGACCGCGGCCGCCGGCCCGGTCGCCGCGCCACCGCCGGCGGCCGGCTCCTGCAGGTTGACCGTGCCGGCCGTGAACGGGTCCATCGTCGTCACGGCGTAGCTGCCGCGGACCATCGGATCGGGGACGGCGGCGTGGGCGCTGCCGGCCGCGAGCAGCAGCGTCGCCAGCAGCACGGCGACGAGCAGGACCCTGCGACGGGCGAGTGGTCCGGGGGATGTTCGGGCGGTGGTCACAGTTCTCCGTGCGATGGGTCGGGCGGGTGATCCCGCGGGACCGGCGGAAGCGTATGGACGGCCGGGCGAACCGTTTTGCGCCAGGCGGCGAAGAGATCGCGTCCAGGCCTATCCAGTTTGGATCCAATCGTTGCTGAATTGTGGCCCTACACTCCGGCGGTCCTCGACGCGAGCGACCCTCCGGAGGCTGCCGTTCCGGCCCTCCCGGGGACGCCGTCGGCCCGTCGGCCGCTCGCCCGAGGACCCGACCGACCCCGCACCGAGGTGCCGCTCCGCCCATGACCCCCCGGACCATCCGCCGCGCGCTGGCAACGGCGCTCGCGCTCGCCACGATCCCGGCGCTCCTGCCCGCGGCCGCCCAGGCCTCGACCTGGACCGTCGACGACGATCGACAAGAGTGCCCGGGCGCCCGCTACGGCTCGATCCAGGCGGCGGTCGACCAGGCCGCGCCATGGGACACGCTGATCGTCTGCCCCGGCCTCTACGAGGAGCAGTCGACGCCCTTCACCCACGCCAACAGCCCCGCCCAGGCCGGATCCCGCAACGGCCTCACGATCACCAAGCCGCTGACGATCAAGGGCGCCGGCGCCGACAAGGTCACGATCCGGCCCAGCCCGGCGCTGGGGAGCACGCTGGCCGGCACCGCGCCGTACCTGCGCGACGGCGGCGGCAACGTCGTCACGATCTCGCGCCAGTCGCTCGGGTCCTCCGACGACAACGAGAACTTCGTCGACATCTCCGGGGTCACGATCGAGTCGCCGGACGCCTACGCCGAGGCGGGCGTCGCGTTCTTCAACACCTCGGGCCGGATCGCCCGCAGCGTCGTCGGTCCGCTGCGGCGGGCCGCCCCCGACACCGAGCTGGCCAGCCGCCCCCACGGCTGGGGCGTGATCATGACCAACTCGCTGCAGGGCGCCGAGGCCGGCGTCCGCCGCGAGGTCACGATCGAGGACAGCCTCGTGACCGGCTACCAGGCCGGCGGCGTGCTGTTCGACGACGCGACCGGCACCGACGGCGCGGCCTCCAACGCGGTCCGCTCCGGCGTCAAGGCCTACGGCTACGTGACCCGCTCGCGGATCGCCGGCGGCGGTCGCGGATCGGCCGTCCCGCAGACCGGAATCCGCTTCCACGCCGGCCAGCGCGGAGCGGTCGTCGACAGCGACATCGTCGGCAACTCCGGCCCGGACGCGAGCGCCGCGACGGCGCGCGCGTCGGTCGGCCTGCTGCTGACCGACGCCTTCATCGGCGACGACCCGGCCAACCCCGGGACGCCCGCGTTCAGCTCGTCGGGCAACACCTTCTCGGGCAACGGCTACGGAGTCTTCAACGCCGACATCGCCAACGCCGCCGTGCGCGTCGGCGCCCCGGCGGCGGCCCTGGGCAGCTCGTGGGGCTGCCCGGCCGGCCCGGTGACCGGCGCCAGCAACACGACCTCCGGCTGCCAGGGGATCTCCGGCGCCAGCGGCAGCCCGGCGGCGGCGAGCGTCGACGTCGGCACCCCGCTGAGCGTGCCGGCGAGCCACCCGGCCGTCCCCGCCCCGACGCCCGACGCGGCCCCGAGCGCGCGCTTCCTGGACCCGATCGACGGGCTCGAGGTGCCGGTCGGCGGCGAGCTGCAGCCGGTGGTCGAGGCCGCCGACGACTTCGGCGTCCGGGCCGTCGCGCTGCTGGCCGACGGCGCGCCGGTGGCGAGCACCGCGAAGGCGCCCTACGAGTTCCGCTGGAGCCCGATCGCGGCCCAGGCCGGGCGCTCGGTGACGCTCGAGGCACGGGTCACCGATTCGGCCGGCCAGACCACCACGACCAGCGTCCGCGTGGTCGTGCCCGGGACCGCGCCGGGGCCGGATACGACGCCGACCGGGCCGCTGCACCCGCCGGTCCGGACGGTCCGCGCATCGCTGACCGGCGCCGCGACCGTCGGCCGGCGGATCACCTGCCTGCCGGGGACCTGGACCGGGTCGCCGACCAGCTACGGCTTCGCCTGGCTGCGCGACGGCAAGCCGGTCGCCGGGGCGATCGGCAGCACCTACCTGCTGCGCCGCGGCGACACCGCGTCGAGCATCGCCTGCCGGGTCACCGCCCGCAACGGCGACGGCGTCAGCCGCCCGTCGACCTCGAGCGCGGTGACGGTCCGGTTCCCGCAGTCGCGGACGGCGAAGCGGACGATCACCCAGGTCGGCCCCGCGCTGGTGACGCTCTCCCGCACGGTCAAGGTCGGCGCCTCCGGCCGGGCGACGCTCGGCAGCGCGTCCTGCGTGCGGGCCGCGGCGACCCGCTGCACGGTCACCGTCCGCGTCAGCGCCCGGGTCGGCAGTCGCAGCGCGACCGTCTCGCGCACGATCCGCGTCAGCCGCGGCCGCAGCGGCGCGCTGTCGGTGGCGCTGCCGGCGAGCACCCGCTCGGCGCTCCGCCGCGGCGCCGGCGGGAAGCTGACGATCCGCGCCGGCGTCCGCGACGACGCCGGCCTCTCGGCCAGCCGCACGGCGTCGGTGGCCCTGCGGCGGGGCTGACCCCGCACCACCGCGGCAGACGGGCCGCGAGGTCCCGCCGTTCGCCCCGCCATCCGGAGCGAACGTCGGGACCTCGCGGCCGTCGCGTCACCTGCCGGCCGCGACGGCCACCCCTCACGCTCCCTGCTGCCCCCGCGCCCGCAGGTAGGTCGTGACGGCCTCGACCCGGTTGGCCGCGCCGAGCTTGCGCAGGATCCGGGCGACGTGCGACTTGGCGGTCCCGACCGTGATCACCAGCCGGGCCGCGATCTGGGCGTTGGTCGCGCCGGCCGCGACCAGGCCGAGGACCTCGCGCTCGCGGCGGGTCAGCATCGCCAGCGGCGAGTCCGGGTCCGGCTGGTCGGCGAGGATCGCGCGCGCCGCGCTGGTCGCGCCCGAGCCGTCGTGCGGCGTCGAGATCAGCTCCACCCGCGTGTCGACGTACTCGTCGACGGCCGACGCCGCGCGCGCCATCAGCCGCCGGACGTCGGCGCTCTGGGCGTGCATCCGGTCGACCAGGCCGACCCGCTCGATCGCGTGCCCGAGGCCCTCGGCGAAGCCCCAGAGGACGTCGCGGTCGAACTCGTCGACGGCGCGCGGGTCGTCGGGCCGGCGGACGCCCTTGTCGGCGTGGACGAAGCCGATCACCCGGCCCTCCGGCATGATCGGCGCCGCGACGTAGGCGTGGGTGCCGTAGGGGCGGACCAGCGGCTTGTAGGTCGACGGGTGGTGCTGCGCGTCGTGGACGACGATCGGGCGCCGCCGGCGGACCATCTCGGTCTCCAGGATCTGCTCCTGCAGCTGCGCCGGGTGGGCGCGGCTGAAGGACAGCAGCTCGGCCGCCCGGGCCGGATCGTCGCGGTGGTAGAAGGCCTCGGCAACCATCAGCGACCCGTCGACCCGGTAGACCGCGACGCGGTCGAAGTCGCAGGCCTCGGCGACCGCCTCGGGCGCCCCGCGGATGATCGACTCGACCGATCCGGCCTCGCGCAGGCGCACGACCGCCTCGTGGACGCGGACGAACATGTCGAGCCGCCGCGTCAGCTCGACCTCGGCCAGCTCCTCGCGCAGGTCGGCCAGCGCGACCAGCTCGCGGCAGCGGGCGACCAGGTCGGCGGCCGCCTCGTCGGCCGTCTCCTCGATCCGGGCCAGGAGGTCGCGCATCGCGTCGGCGAGCCCGTCCCGGAGCGGCGCCGCCGAGCCCTCGTCCGCCGACACGCCGGCCTCACCGAGCACGTGCGCGACCCGTTGCTGCACCGACGTGCTCCCCGCCCGCGAGGCCTCCCCCATGGCGCGACACTAGACGGCCCGCCCCGCGGCGTCGAGGCCGGCGCCGGCCGGCTCGGGGTCCAGCGGCGGCAGCTGGGCGGCGCTCGCCCGATCCGGCACGTCGGGGCCGGGCGTCCACTCGTGCAGCCCCAGCCGCTTCATCGCCAGGTACTTGGCGCGGCCGTGGAGGTTGCCGACGTACCAGACCAGGTGGGCCGAGAGCGGGAAGCTCGCCGCCCAGAAGGTGTCGGGCGTCGGGTCGCGCGGGCGCGGCTCGGCCAGCTCGACGTCGGCGCCGATCCAGCCCTCGCCGTCGGCGTAGGACATCCGCTCCAGCGGCACCCCGTCGGCGTCGCAGATCTGGGTCTCGCCGACGCACGACGACGACCACGGGATCCCCGGCGCGAGCGGCGTGGCCATCGTGAAGTCGCCGACGTGCGAGGGATGGACGACCGGCACGCCGAGCATCCGCGCCAGCCGCGGCGGCGTCTCGCGGCAGTACTGGCTCAGCAGGTGGTGGTCGCGGTCGCGGAACCAGCGGGCGGCCAGCGGCCAGGTCGGGACCGACGGGAAGTGCATCCCGCCGGCGACCAGCCGCACGCCGCCGGCCCGCATCCGGTGGACGGTCCGGGTCCGGCCCCACTCCCAGCCGTTGGCGCAGCCGATCGTCCCCAGCGAGGTCTCCATCACCCCGTCGTCGCGGCCCGGCCCGTAGTAGTTGTTCTCCCAGAACGACGGCTGGTCCTTGTCGTGGAAGTGGACGCTGCCGTCGGGCTCGGCGAGCGCGTAGGTGCCGCGCGCGTCCTCGCCGCGGACCGCGATGTAGCCGCCGCCGACCAGGCAGTCGTGCCGCCGCGCCAGCCGCCGCAGGACCTGCAGCGGCTCGCCGAGCACCGGACGAGCGACCGTCCGCATCCGCCGGTGGTACAGGTTCGGCGTGGTCATGCTCTCGGGCAGGCAGACCAGCTGCGGGTGATGCTCGGCGACCGCCCGGTCGACCAGGTCCTCGACGTGCCGGAGGTTGGCGTCGACCTCGCCGAGGGCGACGCGGGGCTGAATCGCGACGACCCGCATCAGCCGTCCTGCGGCCGGTGGCGGGCGACGACCGCCGCGGCGTCGACGCTCGCGGGCAGCGCCCCGAAGACCGCCGGCGGGCCGTCGGCCAGGCGCGACGCGCAGAACGCGTCGGCGACCTCGAACGGGGCGCCGCGAACCAGCACGGCGGCCTGCAGCGCCAGCGCGATCCGGGCGGCGAGGCCGCGCGGGTCGGCGGCCAGCCGCTGGGGATCGGCGACCAGCGCCCGCAGCTCGGCGGTCCGGGCGTCGAGCCGGCGGTCGCCCCCGGCCGCGGCGTCGAGCTCGGCGAGCAGCGCCTCGAGCACCGCCGGCGTCCGCTGCACCGCCCGCAGCACGTCGAGCGTCTGGACGTTGCCGGAGCCCTCCCAGATCGACATCAGCGGCGCCTCGCGGTAGCAGCGCGCCAGCCGCGAGTCCTCCATGTAGCCGAAGCCGCCCTGGCACTCGATCGCCTCGGCGGCGTGGATCGGCGCCCGCTTGCAGATCCAGTACTTCAGCGCCGGGGCGGCGATCCGGCGGACCAGCTCGGCGCCCTCGTCGCCGGCCCGCGAGCGCTCGGCCAGCCGCACCAGCCACAGCGCCGCGGCGACGGCGGCCTCGGTCTCCAGCGCCAGGTCGGCGAGGACCGCGGTCATCACCGGCTGCTCGCTGAGCGCGCGACCGAAGGCGTGGCGGTGGTCGCCGTGGTGGATCGCCTCGGCGGTGCCCAGCCGCATGACCGCGGTCGAGCCGAGCACGCAGTCGGTGCGGGTGCCGCCGATCATCGCCATGATCGCCGCGACGCCGCGGCCCTCCTCGCCGACCAGCCGGCCGTGGGCGTCGGTCAGGGTGACCTCGGCGGTCGGGTTGGAGCGGTTGCCGAGCTTGTCCTTCAGCGCCGTGATCTCGAACCCGTTCGGCGTGCCGTCGTCGCGCAGCCGCGGGACCAGCAGGCAGGAGATCCCGGTCTCGGTCTTCGCGAGCACGAAGAACGCGTCGGACTGGATCGCCGAGACGAACCACTTGACCCCGCTGACCGCGTAGGCGTCGCCGCCGAGCGGGCGGCCGACGGTCGTCAAGCCCGCCAGGTCGGAGCCGCCGGCGGCCTCGGTCAGCGCCATCCCGATCAGCGCGCCGTCCTTGGCCTCGGCGGGCAGCTCGCGCGGGTCGTAGACGCCGGAGCTGACGCGCGGCTCCCACTCGGCCGCGACCGCGTCGCTCAGCCGCAGCGCGGGCACGCACGAGTAGGTCATCGCCATCGGGCAGGTCGAGCCGGCCTCGACCTGGGCCAGCAGCATGAACTTGGCCGCCCGCGCGACGTGCGCGCCCGGCCGCTCGTCGGCCCACGGGACGCCGGTGATCCCGTGCTCGACGGCGCGCCGCATGATCGCGTGGAACGCCGGATCGAAGCGGACCTCGGCCGGCCCGACGATCTGCGGCGTGGCCACGTTGGCGATCGTGCCGTCGTCGATCGCGTCGCCCGCGGCGAAGGTCCGGCCGGCGGCGTGGACCTCGGCCAGCAACTCGCCCGCGCCCTCGCGCACGAGGGCGTCGCGCAGCGGCCGGTCGCCCTCCAGCAGGTCGCCGCCCGCGCGACGCGGCGGCGCGCCGGTCCGGGGATCGAGGTCGGGAACCGCTGTCGTCGTGGCCATGACGGCGATCAAACACCCGCGCCGGGGCCCTCCGATAGGGCGTTGCTGTCCCCCGGCATACGGATTGACACCCTTCGGCCCATGGGCGGCCGCGGCGCGCGGTGGGAGCGTTGCCGCATGAGTCCCGCCGACCGTTCCGACACCCCTACCGCGGCAGCCGCCCGGCCCGCCCGCGAGCGGGTCGACGCGGTCGTCGTCGGCGCCCGCTGCGCCGGCTCGGGAGCCGCGATCGCGCTGGCCCGCCTCGGCCGCTCGGTGATCTCGATCGACCGCACGCGGTTCCCGTCCGACACGCTCTCGACCCACGTCAACTTCCCCTCCGCGGTCGCCGAGGTCCAGCGGCTCGGGGCGTTGCAGCGGATCCAGCGCGAGTGCGACCCGCCGAAGGCGCTGTTCGCCCAGATCGTGGCCGACGGCGTCAGCTGCCGCAACCGCTGGGAGCCGATCGACGGGATCGACTACGCCCAGTCGGTGCCCCGGACGCCGTTCGACGCGGCGCTGGTGGCGACCGCCCGCGAGGCCGGCGTCGACGTCCGCGAGCGGACCACGCTGGTCGACGTCCTGTGGCGCGACGGCCGCGCCTGCGGGGTCCGGGTGCGCGGGCCGGAGGGCGAGTACGAGATCGCCTGCTCGCTGGTGATCGGCGCCGACGGCCGCCGGTCGGGCGTCGCCACGGCGGTCGGCGCCGACCGTCCCTACCGCGGATCGCTGCCCCAGCGCGGCGCCGCCTACCGCTACCTGGACGACCCGCAGCTGGGCACCGAGTGGCGCCAGACCGTCGTCCAGTACCGCCAGCGCGAGTCGCACGTCTTCGTCTTCCCCTGCCCCGAGGACCGGATGCTGGTGCTGTTCATGGGCGCCCGCGAGGACGTCTCGGCGTTCCGGGCGGACCCGGAGGGCACCTGGGCGGCGCGCGTGGCCGAGAACCCGGCGGCGGCCGAGCGGATCGGCGGCGGCGGGAACGGGACGAAGATCCGCAGCACCACCGACACCGCGTCGTACTTCCGCCGCTCGAGCGGCCCGGGCTGGGCGCTGTGCGGCGACGCCGGCCACTTCAAGGACCCGGCGGTCGGCCAGGGGATCCGCGACGCGCTGCGGTTCGGGCGGCTGCTGGGCGAGGGCGCGGCGCCGGTCCTGGACGACCCGCGGGCGCTCGACGCGGCGCTGGCGGCGGTCGAGCGGCGGCGCGACCGCGAGTGCCGCTCGACCTACCACTGGGGCAACAAGGAGTCGCGGCTGAGCCTGCCGTCGCCGCTCTTCAAGGAGGCGCTGCGGTCGTTCGACGGCAGCGACGAGCCGTGGCTGGCGCGGCTCTTCGACCGCGGCGGCGCGCTCGGGTCGGCGGCCAGCCCGCACCGGATCCTGAGCCCGTGGCGGGGCGCGAAGCTGGCGGCGCGGGCGGCGATGCGGCCCGGGGTCGACCGCCGGGCGCTGCTGCGCGAGGTGATCGAGGAGCTGCGGGTCGACGCCGACGTCTGGCGCGAGGAGTGGGCCGACCGCTTCCGCGACGACCGGCCCCGCGCCTCGGAGCGGCCGATCGCCGAGTGGCCGGAGCGGCCGCCGCACATGGCCCGCAGGGACGCCGGCGCCGGCGCGATCGACGAGGACGCCGATCCCGGCCTCGATCCGCAGGCCGCGGCCGACGAGCCGCCGGCCGCGGCGCGGCCGCGGCGCCGGAGCGGGTCGTCGGCCGCCGACGAGTCGACGACCGTCGCGGCCTGAGCGATGCCCGCCGCCACCCGCGTCGTCGCCGTCCAGCTGGCCGTCCGGCTGGGCGAGATCGACGCCAACCTGCGCCACATCGAGGACGTGATCGGGCAGGCGGTGCGCGAGCACCAGCCGCAGATGGTCTTCCTGCCCGAGGTCTCGACGACGCCGAACATCTGCCATCCGGCGATGCGGACCTGCGCGCTGCCGGTCGACGGGCCGGCGCTGGCGCTCTACCGGCGGCTGGCGCGCGAGCACGACTGCACGATCGGGGCGGGCGCGCTGACGATCCGCGGGCGCGACACGTTCAACACCTACTACGTCGTCGAGCCGGACGGGACCGCCCACCTGCACGACAAGGACCAGCCGACGATGTGGGAGAACGCCTTCTACGCCGCCGGCCGCGACGAGGGGATCGCCGAGACCGCGCGCGGGGCGATCGGCGTCGCCAACGGCTTCGAGTGGATGCGGACGCGGACCGCGGCGCGCCTGCGGGGCCGCGTCCGGCTGCTGGCGGGCGGCATGTGCTTCCCGTCGTTCCCCCAGTGGGCGCTGACGCGGCCGTGGTTCTGGGACCGCGACCACGCGACGATGCTGCAGCTGGCGCGGGAGACGCCGGGCCGGATGGCGCGGCTGGTCGGCGCGCCCGCCGTCCACCCCTCGCACGTCGGCGAGATCACGATGCGGACGCCGATGATGAACGGGATCGCCTGGCCGACGATCATGCTCGGCGAGACCCAGATCACCGACGCGCAGGGCCGCAGCCTCGGCCGGCTGGCCTACGAGGACGGCGAGGGCTGGATCGCCGCCGACGTCGAGCTGACCGAGCCGCGCCCGCTCGACCCGCTCCCGGGCAGCTTCTGGAACACCTCGCTGCCGGCCAGCGTCCACGCCGTCTGGCACCTGACCAACGTCCACGGGCGGGCCAGCTACGCGCTGCGCCGCGCCCGCGGCCGCCACCCGTGGCAGCAGGACGCCGGCTACGGCTGCGACCTGCCGGCGGTGGCGGCGCCCCCGGCCGCGCCCTAGGAGAGGTTCGCCATCACGTGCTTGACCCGCGTGTACTCCTCGAGCGAGTACATCGACAGGTCCTTGCCGTAGCCCGACTCGCCGAAGCCGCCGTGCGGCATCTCGGACAGGTACGGCAGGTGGTCGTTGACCCACACGCAGCCGAAGTTCAGGTCGCGGGTGGCGCGCAGGGCGGAGCCGACGTCGCGGGTCCAGACCGACGACGCCAGGCCGTAGACCGAGTCGTTGGCCCACTCGATCGCCTGCGCTTCGTCGGCGGCGCGCTGGACGGAGACGACCGGGCCGAAGACCTCGCGCTGGACGATCTCGCTGTCCTGGGCCGGGTCGGCGACGATCGTCGGCTGCACGAACCAGCCGCGCTCGCCGGCGGCGCTGCCACCGGTCAGGACCCGGGCGCCGGCCGCGTCCGCGCGGTCGACGAAGCCGAGCACCTTCTCGCGCTGGGCGGCGCTGATGACCGGCCCCAGCTCGACGTCGTCCGGATCGACCCCGCCCGCCCCACCGAACGGCTCGCCGAGGCGGATCGACTCGACCGCCGGGACCAGCGCCTCGAGCAACCGGTCGTAGACGCCGGCGGTGGCGATCACGCGGCAGGCCGCGGTGCAGTCCTGGCCGGCGTTGTAGAAGGCGCCGACCTTGATCCCCTCGACGACCGCGTCGATGTCGGCGTCGTCGAGCACGACGACCGGGGCCTTGCCGCCCAGCTCCAGGTGGGTGCGGGCCAGCGTGTCGGCCGCCGCGCGGGCGATCGCCTTGCCCGTCCCGACCGAGCCGGTCAGCGACACCAGCCGCACCGCCGGGTTGGTCACGATCCCCTCGCCGACCGGGCGACCGTGGCCGGTGATCACGTTGAAGACGCCGGCCGGCAGCACCTGCGCCGCCAGCTCGGCCAGCCGGACGGTCGTCAGCGGGGTCAGCTCGGAGGGCTTGAGGACGATCGTGTTGCCGGCCGCCAGCGCCGGGCCGATCTTCCAGATCGCCATCGCCAGCGGGTAGTTCCAGGGGGTGATCTGGCCGACCACGCCGAGCGGCTCGCGGCGGACGAACGAGGTGTAGCCCTCGGCGTACTCGCCGGCGGCCTTGCCCTCGAGGTTGCGGGCGGCGCCGGCGAAGAACCGCAGGTGGTCGCTGCAGAGGGCGATCTCGTCGCGCGAGGCGCCGCGCGGCTTGCCGGCGTCGCGGGCCTCGGTCTCGCCCAGCTCGTCCAGGTGCTCGTCGAGCAGGTCGGCGATCGCCAGCAGCGCGGTCTGCCGCTCGGCCGGCGTCGTCCGCCCCCACTCGCGCCCCGCGGCGCTGGCGGCGTCGACCGCCCGCGTCACGTCCTCGGCGCCCCCGACCGGCGCCCGGGCGATGACCTCCTCCGTCGAGGGGTCGATCACGTCCTCGAAGACGCCGGTGGTCGCATCGACCAGCTGACCGCCGACGACGTTCTGCAGGGTGGTGACTCCGGTGGTGCTCATGCGGGGGCTCCGGGGTGGGGCGGCTCAGGCCGCCGCGTGGCTGGCGGCGAGCGCCTCGGCGACCGCCGGGATCGTGATCTGGCCGGCGCGGACGTTGACGCCGTCGGACAGGCCCGCGATCTTCGCGAACGCGCCGTCGACGCCGTGGTCGGCGAGCGCCTGCACGTACGGCAGCGTCGCGTTGGTCAGCGCGCGGGTCGAGGTCGCCGGCACGCCGCCGGGCATGTTGGCGACGCAGTAGTGGAGCACGTCGTCGACCAGGTAGGTCGGGTCGTCGTGGGTGGTCGGGGTCGACGTCTCGGCGCAGCCGCCCTGGTCGATCGCCACGTCGACGATCACCGAGCGCGAGCGCATCTCGGCCAGCATCTCGCGCGTGATCAGCTTCGGCGCGGCGGCCCCGGCGACCAGCACGGCGCCGATCACGACGTCGGCGTGGGCGATCTCCTCGCGCAGCGTCAGCGCGTCGCTCATCAGCACCCGGGCGCGGCCGTCGAACAGCAGCTCCAGCTCGGCCAGGCGGGCGATCGAGCGCTCGAGGATCGTCACCTCGGCGCCCATGCCGACCGCCACGCGAGCCGCGTTGGTGCCGACGACGCCGCCGCCGATCACGACCACGCGGGCCGGCGCGACGCCGGGGACGCCGCCGATCAGCACGCCGCGGCCGCCGAGCGGGGACTGCAGGAAGTACGCGGCGGCCTGGGTCGCCAGGCGACCGGCGACCTCGCTCATCGGGGCCAGCAGCGGCAGGCCCTTGCCGTTGGCGCCGGTGACGGTCTCGTAGGCGATCGCGGTCGTGCCCGACGCCACCAGCGCCTCGGTCAGCCGCGGCGCGGCGGCCAGGTGCAGGTAGGTGAAGAGGGTCGCGTCGCCGTTCAGCAGCTCGTACTCGGGCTCGATCGGCTCCTTGACCTTCAGCAGCAGCTCGCTGTCGGCCCAGACCTGCTCGGCGGCCTCGACGATCCGTGCGCCGGCGCCGATGTAGGCGGCGTCGGCGAACCCGGAGCCGACGCCGGCCCCGGCCTGGACGAGGACCTCGTGCCCGCGGCCCGCGAGCTCGTGCGCGCCGGCGGGGGTCAGGGCGACCCGGCGCTCGGCCGGCTTGATCTCGGTGACAACGCCAACGCGCATCTCAGTGAACCTCGGAGGTGGTGGAGGGAGTGGAGGAAGTGGCGCCGGCGACGCCCATGTGGGTGCCGGCATCGGTCAGGACGTCCCCGAGCGCGCCGACGATCTCGTCGAGGACGCCGGTGTCGGAGATCAGCGGCGGCGCGATCTGCAGGACGCTGTCGCCGCGGTCGTCGGCGCGGGCGATCAGGCCCGCCTCGAGCAGCCGGCCGGGCAGGAACCCGCGCAGCAGGTCGTCGCGCTGGGCCTGGTCGAAGCGACCGGCCGCCTCGTCGGCGACCAGCTCGACGGCCCAGAAGAAGCCCTGGCCGCGGACGTCGCCGACGATCGGCAGCGACCGCAGCTCGTTCATCCGCGCGCCGAGGTACGCCTCGTGCTGGCGGACGTTCTCGAGCACGCCGTCGCGCTCGAAGATCTCGATGTTCTTGAGGCCGACCGCCGCCATCGCGGGGTGGCCGCCGAAGGTGATCCCGTGGCGCAGGACGGTCGCCGGGTCGTGCAGGCCCGCCGCGACCTTGTCGCCGACGAAGACCGCGCCGCCGGCCAGGTAGGCCGAGGTGATCCCCTTGGCGGTCGTGACCATGTCGGGGACGACGCCCTCCTGCTCGATCCCGAGCCAGTTGCCCATCCGGCCGAAGCCGCAGATCACCGAGTCGGCGACGAGCAGGATCCCGTGCTGGTCGGCGATCTCGCGCAGGCCCTTCCAGTAGCCGGCCGGCGGCGTCAGGCAGCCACCGGCGTTCTGGACCGGCTCGGCGATGATCACCGCGACCTCGTCGGCGCCGGCGGCGGCGATCGCGTCGCGGACCTCCTGCAGCAGGCGGGCGGTGAAGGCGGCCTCGTCGTCGCCCTCGGGCGCGCGGAAGCGGTTGGTGTTCGAGACGTGGGTGACGTCGATCGGCGGGGTGCCGAAGCCCTCCTTGAAGCCGGGCACGCCGGTGAAGGAGAGGGCGCCGAGGGTGACCCCGTGGTAGGCGATGTGACGGGCGATCGCCTTCGTCCGCTGCGGCTGGCCGATCGCGCGGTAGTACTCGCGGGCGATCTTCCACATCGACTCGACGGCCTCGGAGCCGCCGTTGGTGAAGAAGACGTGGTTGAGGTCGCCCGGCGCCCGCTCGGCCAGCTGCTCGGCCAGCTCGATCGCCGCCGGGTGGGCGGTGTTCCAGTTGGTGTTGAAGGCCAGGGTCGAGAGCTGCCCGGCGATCGCCGCGGTCATCTCCTCGCCGTACGAGTAGCCGATCTGCGAGCAGAAGAGGCTCGAGAGCGCGTCGACGTAGCGGCGGCCCCTGGTGTCGAAGACGCAGGGGCCCTCGCCGCGCTCGAGCACCAGCAGGTCGCGGGCCGGCGGGGTGCCCTTGACGGGGTCGCCGTAGGCCGCGGCGTGCTTGGTGAAGTGCAGCAGCAGGTGCTCGCGCGCCGACCGCTGGAGGTCGTCGTGGGCGTTGGTGGTGGCGGTGGTGGCCATGGTCGGTTCCTCTCTCCGCAGCCGTTCTCAGAAGCGCATTCCGCCGCCCGCGGCGGCAGCCGACGTCCCGCCCCAGCGGGTCGTGACGACCTTCTGGCGGGTGTAGAAGCGGAAGCCGTCCTCGCCGTTGGCGGACAGGTCGGCGTCGATCGAGTCGTTCCAGCCGCCGAACGGCATCCAGGCGATCGGGGCCGCGACGCCGACGTTGACGCCGAGCATCCCGGCGTCGGCGGAGTAGCGGAACTCGCGGGCGGCGCCGCCGGACTCGCTGAAGAGGATCGTCGAGTTGCCGTAGCGGCTGGCGTTGGCGAACTCGATCGCGTCGTCGAGGGTCGCGACGCGGATCACGCCGAGCACCGGGCCGAACAGCTCCTCGGTGGCGACGCGGTGATCGGCCGGGACGCCGTCGAGGACCGTCGCGCCGAGGTTGGCGCCACCGGCGCCGGCGTCGGCGGTACGGCCGTCGACGACGACCTCGATGCCGTCGCGCTCGGCGGCGTCGATCTCGGCCACCAGGCGCTCGCGGGAGCCGGCGTTGATCACCGGGCAGACGTCGGTGGCGCGGTCGCTGCCGGGGCCGCTGGTCAGCTTCGACGCGGCGTCGACGATCAGCTGCAGGGAGCGGTCCTGCTCCTCCTGCGTGCCGACGAGGACGGCCAGCGAGCCGGCCATGCAGCGCTGCCCGGCGGCGCCGAAGGCGGAGCCGACGATCTGCGACGCCGTCAGCTTCGGGTCGGCGTCCGGCATCACGATCATCGCGTTCTTGGCGCCGCCGAGGGCCTGCACGCGCTTGCCCTGCTCGGTCGCGCGGGTGGCGACGTAGCGCGCCGTCGTGGCCGAGCCGACGAAGCTGACGGCGTCGATCCCGGGGTGGTCGAGGATCGCGTTGACCGCGTCCTTGGCGCCGTGGACCAGGCTGACCAGCCCGGCGGGGATCTCGTCGACCTGGCCGACCAGCTCGACGATCCGCTCGCTCGCCAGCGGGTCCTGCTCGGAGGGCTTGAGGATGAAGGCGTTGCCGGTCACCAGCGCGAACGGCAGGAACCAGAGCGGGATCATCACCGGGAAGTTGAAGGGCGTGATCGCGGCGACCACGCCGACCGGCTGGCGGTGCAGCTCGACGTCGACGCCGGTGCCGATCCCCTCGAGGTTCTGGCCCTTCAGGTGGTGCGTCCCGCCCATCGCGGCCTCGACCGACTCGATCCCGCGGCCGACCTCGGCGAGGGCGTCGTCGAAGGTCTTGCCCATGTCGGCCACGACCAGCGCGGCGAGCTCGTCGCGGTGCCGGTCGAGCACGTCGCGCAGGCGGTAGAGGGCGCGGGCGCGGACCTGGGGGGCGGTCCGCCGCCAGGCCCGCTGGGCCTCGCGAGCGGCGCGAACGGCCGCGTCGACGTCGGCGGCGCCGCCGAGCGGGACGCGGGCCAGGAGCTCGCCCGAGCCCGGGTCACGGGACTCCAGGTGCTGGTCGGCGGTGGAGTCGATCCAGGCGCCGCCGACGAAGAGCTTGAGCGTCCGGACGTCGGTGGTCGGCTCGGAGGTCAGGGTGTCGGTCATGGCGGCTCGGCTCTCGTCTCGGAAGCGGTCCTCCCGATACCCGCGAGCGCGTGCGTCGCGAGCGGGAGTGGACCCATGTCGAGCGTGACGCAGCCCCCGGGGCCGGGGCAGCGGGCAGGTCGTCGCCACTCCCCCGGAGGCGACAGACGTTGTGTCGGGGCCGCGCTCGGCGCGCGGCAGGGTTGGTAGAACCGTCGCGTGGACGCTCCCTCCCACCGCCCGGTGCGCCTGCACGACGGCAGCGTCGTCTGGCTGCGGCCGATCCGGCCGGACGACCGCGACGCGCTCCAGCGCGGCCTCGGCCGGCTCAGCGAGGAGGCCCGCTACACCCGCTTCTTCGGCCCGATGCCGCAGCTCAGCCAGCGGATGCTGCGGTACCTCACCGACGTCGACCACCACGACCACGAGGCGATCGTGGCCGTCGATCCGGCGACCGGCGAGGGGCTCGGCGTGGCCCGCTACATCCGGCTCGAGCCCGACGGCCGGGAAGCCGAGATCGCGGTCACCGTGCTCGACGACTGGCAGGGCCGCGGCCTCGGCCGGATGCTGCTGGAGGCCGTCGCCGACCGTGCGCGCGAGGAGGGCGTCGACACGCTGACCGCGTCGGTGCTGGCCCAGAACCCGGGGGCGATGCACGTGATCTCGGCGCTCGGCGACGACGCCGGGACGACCCGCCACGGCCAGGTCGTCGAGCTGCGGGTCGCGCTGCCCGAGGAGGAGGGCATCGGCAGCGACCTCGGAGAGCTGCTGCAGGCGGCGGCCGCCGGCTCGATCGTGGTGGTCGGGGCGGTCCTGCGGGCAGCGGCCGGCGGCGGCACGGCGGTGCCCCACGGCGAGCGCGCGCCGGTGCCCGCCGCCGGCGCCCCGACGCGGATCGTGGTCGGCAGCGACGGCTCGGCGAGCGCCGATCGCGCCGTCGCCGAGGCGGCGACCCTGGCCGCCGGGCTGGGCGCGAGCCTGCACGTCGTCAGCGCCTACTACGGGCTCGCCGGCGGAGTCCTGCCGCGCGGGCTGCGGTCGGTCCCGGAGGGGCTCTCGGACCTCGGCTGGATGGTCGCCTCGAAGGAGGACGCCGGCGCCGTGGTCGACGCGGGCCGCCGGACCGCGCTCGCCGTCGGGGTCGAGGCGACCGGCGAGGTCCGCCGCGGCGACCCGGCGTCGGTGCTCGTGACGGTCGCCGGCGAGCAGGATGCCGACCTGGTCGTCGTCGGCAGCAAGGGCCTGCGGGGCGCCCGCCGCTACCTGCTCGGCGGCGTCGCCGACAAGGTCGTCCGGCACGCGCCCTGCAGCGTGCTGATCGCGCGGACCGGCTAGGGGCCAGCCTCACCGCTGCCCGTCGACGTACGGCTTCGCCCGCAGCGCCAGGTGCAGCGTCATCGTCTGCTCGGGATCGCTCAGGTCGACCTCGAGCAGCTCCTCGATCCGGGTCAGCCGGTTGTAGAGCGCCTGGCGGTTGAGGTGCAGCGCGCGGGCCGTCTCCGCCTTGCGCCAGCCGTTGGCGCAGAGCGCCTCCAGCGTCGGCAGCAGGTGGTGCTTGCGCTGGGCGTCGTGGGCGACCAGCGCGCCGAGCCGGCGCTCGACGAACCCGGCCAGCTCGGGGTCGTCGCGCCAGCGCCACAGCAGCCGCTGAAGCTCGAGCGCCCGCACGTCGTGCCACTCGGCCGCGGGCAGCGCCGCGGCGCTGGCGGCCGTCTCGGCGGCGAGCTTCAGCGCCGGCCCGGCGTCGCGCCAGCGGACCCCGGGGCCGACCGCGATCAGGATGTCGCTGGCGCCCAGCCGGCGCTCGGCGGCGACCCGGATCGCTCGCGCGGCGGCGGACGCGACCGTCGCCCGCTGGTCGGACTCGCGCAGCGCGACGACCGCCAGCAGCCGGCCCGCGCGGTCGCGCTGCCCGACCAGCGCGGCCAGGCCGCGGGACTCCAGGTCGGCCTGGGCGTCGCGCAGGACCAGGCTCCAGGCCGCCGATCCGGCGACCGCGCCGCTCTCGGCGGCGATCGGCAGCACCTGGGGCGCCTGCGAGCTGAAGCCGATCGACCCCGCCTGCCGCTCGGCGTCGCCGCCGGCGATCCGGCCCTCGGCCAGGTCGGCCAGGAAGTTGCCGCGCTCGCGGGCGACCAGCTCCTCCTCCTGGCGCGCGCGCAGCAGCGACAGCGCCACGATCGCCGCCGCGCGCTGCAGGATCACGTCGGCGATCTCGTCGAGCGGCCCCGAGACCGGCAGCGCCAGCAGCCGGCCCGCGTGCTGGTTGGCGCCCATCGGCACCGGCGCCGACAGCCCGGCCCGCCACGGCGCCCGGCCGCCCTCGCTGCCGGCGGCCTTCCAGGCGTCGAGCGGATCGACGCCGTCGCCGGCCGAGCCCGCGTGGAACAGCAGCCGGCCGTCGCCGTCCTCCAGGAAGACGGGGTTGCCGAGCATCTCGCAGGTCGTCCGCAGGACCTCGGGGATCCCGTGGCCGTCGAGCAGCAGCTGGGTCAGCTGCTGGTGGACGTCGTCGCCGCGCCGCAGCAGCGCGTAGTGGGCGTTGACGATCTCGGTGTGGATCGCCTCGGTGACGCTGATGAACGCCACCTCGCGGTTGAGGGCGATCAGCGGCAGACCGTGCTGCTCGGCCGCCTGGACCAGCGCGTCGGGCAGCTCGGCGAACGTCGGCCCGAGCTCGATCGCCAGCGCCGCCAGGCCCTTCTCGGCGAGGCCGGCGACGAACCGCCGCTGGTCGCTGGCGCGTCGCCCGATCCCCATCCCGGTCGTCAGCAGCAGCTCGCCGCCGGTCAGCATCGACGCGATGTAGGCGACCTCGCCCGCGTGGACCCAGCGGATCGGCCGATCCAGGTGGTCGCGTCCGGCGAGCACGTCGGGCAGCGCCCGCCGCAGGACCGGCAGCGCGAGCGCCTGGGCGACGGTGATCCGGGGGACCGGCGGGGCGACGGGCTTGGGGGTGGTGGGCATCGGCGGCGGGTCGGGGCGGCCGCGCGGTCGTCGCGCGGGCGGGCGCTCATCATCGCGGCTGCGCGCCGGAACGTCCGTGGCAGATCGTCCAATCCCGCGCCTCCCGTCACTGGACGATCTGTGTGGCGAGTCGGCGGGCGGGAAGAAGCTTCGCGGGGCTGGCGGACGTCCGAAAGCGACAAGACCGGGCCGGCGGCGCGGGCTACGTTGGGGCCATGGTGAACCTCGGCGCGATCGATCCGTTCCTGGCGACCCACGGCCGGGTGCTCGACCGGCGCTGGCTGGACGCCCTGCTCGGTCGCGGCGACGCGGCGCCGGCGCTGCGGGCGCTGGCCGGCTACCGCAACGAGGACGGCGGCTACGGCTGGGGGCTCGAGCCCGACCAGCGGAGCCCGAGCAGCCAGCCGATCGGGGCGCTGCACGCGCTCGAGCTGCTGGCCGACCTGGGCCCGGCCGGCGGTCCGGCGGCGCGAGCGACCTGCGACTGGCTGGCGGCGGTCTCGCTGCCGGACGGCGGGGTCCCGTTCTCGCTGGCGGGCGCCGCCGGCCCCGGAGTCGCGGCCTGGTTCGCCGGCGCCGACGTCGCGGCCTCGTCGCTGCACCTGACCGCGGCGATCGCCGAGGCCGCCCATCGCGCCGCCCGCCACGACGCCGGGGTCCGCGAGCACCCGTGGCTGGCCGGGGCGACGCGCTTCTGCCTGCAGCGGATCGCCGACCTGCGCGACGTCTCGCAGGCGATGACGCTGCGCTACGCGCTGCTGCTGCTCGACGCGCTCGACGGCGACGAGCCGGCGGCCGAGCTGCGGCGGCTGGCCGCGCTGCTGCCCGCGTCCGCCACGGTCCCGGTCGCGGGCGGCGCCGAGGACGAGGCGATGCGCCCGCTCGACTTCTCCCCGCGTCCCGGGACCGCGCTGCGCGCGCTGATCGACCCGGCCGCGATCGACGCCGACCTCGACCGGCTGGAGGGCCTGCAGCGCGACGACGGCGGCTGGCCGGTCGAGTGGGCCCGCTGGTCGCCGGCGGGAGCGCTGGAGTGGCGCGGCGTCCTGACCGTCCGGGCGCTGCGGCTGCTGGTCGACAACGGGCGGGTGGACGCGGAGGCGCTGCGCGCGGGCTGAGGTCCTCGCGCCGCGAGGGCGGATCCGGTCCGCGAGCGACGGGCGGCTCGCGGGCGGGCGGCGCGGCGCGGCGGAGAGTCGGCCGGACGCTGCGTCGCTGGTCGACCGGTCCCACCAGACGCCCTGTCGCAGGTCGCCCGCGGGCCTGCCGCCGGGCCGCGCCCGCGGCTAGCCTGCGCGTCGATGTCCCCGTGGCCGCGCACCGACCCGACTCCCGAGCAGCGGGCGGCCTACGCGGACGCGGTGGTGCGGCCGTTCTGGCTCGATCCGGCGGCGACCGACGTCGCGATCCCCGATCCGGCCCCCGCGCTGGTCGGCCCGACCGAGGCCGACCTGTGCATCGTCGGCGGCGGCTATACTGGGCTCTGGGCGGCGCTCCACGCCAAGGCCGACGACCCCGCCCGCGACGTCCTGCTGCTCGAGGCGGAGACCTGCGCGTTCGGGGCCAGCGGTCGCAACGGCGGCTTCTGCGTCGCGTCGCTGACCCACGGGATCGACAACGGGATGGCCCGCTTCGCCGACGAGCTGGCGACGCTCGAGCGACTCGGGCTGGAGAACCACGCCGGGCTCGGAGCCGACCTGGAGCGGCACGGGATCGACGCCGAGCTGGAGCACACCGGCGAGCTCGAGGTGGTCCTCGACCCGGCCCACGCCGAGGAGCTGCAGGAGGCCGCCGAGACGCTGCGCCGGTTCGGCCACGACGCGGTCGTGCTCGACGCCGAGGCGGTCCGGGCCGAGCTGGCGTCGCCGGTCCTCCACGGCGGGTTGTGGGACCGGACCGGCGCGTCGCTGGTCCATCCCGGCAAGCTCGCGCTCGGCCTGCGCGCGGCGGCGCTGCGGGCCGGCGTCCGGATCCACGAGCACAGCGCGGCCAGCGACCTGCGCGAGACCGATGCCGGCGTCGAGGTGCTGACGCCCCAGGGCCGGGTGCGGGCGCGGCGGGCGCTGCTGGCGACCAACGCGTTCCCGCCGCTGGTGCGCGTGCTGCGCCGCTACGTCGCCCCGGTCTACGACTACGTGCTGGTCAGCGAGCCGCTGAGCGCCGAGCAGCGGGCATCGATCGGCTGGCGCAACCGTCAGGGGATCGGCGACGCGGCCAACCAGTTCCACTACTACCGGCTGACCGCCGACGACCGGATCCTGTGGGGCGGCTACGACGCCGTCTACCGCTACGGCGGCCCGGTCGCGCCGCGGCTCGACGACCACGAGGCGACCTTCGCGCGGCTGTCTCAGCACTTCTTCACCGCCTTTCCGCAGCTGCGGGGCCTGCGCTTCAGCCACCGCTGGGGCGGCGCGATCGACACCTGCAGCCGCTTCTCCGTCTTCTTCGGCACCGCCCACCGGGGTCGCGTGGCCTACGCGGCGGGCTACACCGGCCTCGGCGTCGCGGCGACGCGGTTCGGCGCGCGGGTCGCGCTCGACCTGCTGGACGGCCGCGAGACCGATGCCACCCGCCTGCGCTACGTCCGCATCAAGCCGACCCCGTTCCCGCCCGAGCCGCTGCGCTCGGCGGGGATCCAGCTGACCCGCAACCGCCTCGCCGCGGCCGACCGCAACGGCGGCCGGCGGGGGCTGTGGCTGCGGACGCTCGACCGCCTGGGCCTGGGCTTCGACAGCTGAGCGCAGCGGCACCGCCCCCACCCCGACCGAGAGCCACCATGTCCCTCCCCGCCTTCGCCGTCGACGTCGCCACCGCCGTCCTCGGCCCCGCCCCGCTCGATCCCTCGCAGGTGATCGAGGGCGATCCACAGGTCAGCGAGCTGACCCTCGACAGCTCGCCCGACGGCCGCGTGATCCGCGGGATCTGGCAGATCACGCCCGGGGTCAGCAGCGACGTCGAGGCCGACGAGCTGTTCGTCGTCCTCAGCGGCCAGGCGACCGTCGAGATCGAGGGCGGCGCGACGCTCGAGCTGCGGCCCGGCACCCTCGGCGTCCTGCGCGCCGGCGACCGGACCATCTGGCGCGTGCACGAGACGCTGCGCAAGGTCTACCAGGTGACGGTGGACGAGCCGGGGGCCTGAGGCGTCCGGCCCATCCGCCCGGTCTCGAGGCGTCCCCCCACGCGCCTCACCAGGCGGCCGACGCCGGCCACAGGACGGCCGTGACCGCGTCGTCCCCCGCCTCGCAGTCGAGCGCCTCGGCGACGACCTCGCGTAGCTCGCCCCAGGCCGTCCACGGTCCACCGTCGAGACGCGCGACGTAGGTCCTGTAGGAGCCGACGCGCTCGATCTGGAGGACGCCGGAGGGGGTGTCGACCAGGAGGCTCATCGCGCCCAACGGGCTCAGAAGCCGCTCAGTCGCGTGGATTGACGCTGGATCCGGCCGTCGGCATAGCGGCCCTCATAGCGAAGCGTGCCCGTGGTAAAGCGGCCGTCATAGACGACCAGGTAGACGTGCGCCGGCCCTTGCGGCACCACCGTCCGCACATCGCGCGGGGACCGCAGCGTCAGCGTGCGCAGCTGCGGCGAGACCATCCCCGCGACGTAGGTAACGTCCGGCAGCGCACGCCGTGCCACGCGATCCGACCCGGCATCGGCGCGGTCCGGGGGCTCCTGACCGAGGTCGCCCCCGCCCCTCACGCCCAGCAGGCTCTCGCGGCCGGGCGTCGGGTGCGAGCAGTTCATCGTCCCGAGGGCAAGGTCGCGGAGCAGTCCGGTCCGGCGATCGACGTAGCCGACGTGATCCTCGACGATGCGCCCGGGTTGCCCGGCGCACCAACCCCGTGGGCCGCGGGCGATCGGCACGCCAAAGGGCAAGCCGCCGGACGGATCGGCGGCTCGCGCGCCGATCCGCACCGTCGCGTCCTGGCGGGGAGCCGCCGCGCGCGTCTCGCCCAGCCGCCGGCGAAGCCATCGCGGCGCTTCGCGGTTCATCCGCTTCTCCGCCTGTTCCTGCCGCCGCTGGCTGTCGACGGTCCCACGCCCCGGGTACTCCGCCACCACCGGCACGTGGGCGCCGTAGAAGCGACGATCCACGGACATCAGGATCGTCCCTTCCCGTGCCTGCGGGACGGCGCGCAGCCGACCCGCCAGTCGTACTCGCACGTTGCGAGCCGTCGCCCCCGCTCCGCCCCAGACGATCGTGGTGCTGATCTGCGGCGACGGACCGCCGAGCCCCCGCAACGGGTGGATCGCCTCGGCGAAGCCTGCGCCGTCTCGATCCTCTCGGCGTGTCAGGCAGTTGGACGGCGTCGCTGCGCTCCCCGGCCGGACCGGGCGGAACGTGCCCTCGCCGTCCAACCACCCCGCGCGGTCACCGACCAACCGCACCAGCTGCGCGCACCGCACAGGGTCGAAGCGATCCAGTGCGCGACCTTCGGTGAAGGACGGTCGCCGAGCGTTGAAGCGCCATACGGCCCAGTCGGGTCCGCCCGCGGGGTCGCGGACCCTGGCCGCCACGATCACAGCGCCCACGACCCGCGGCTGAACCGCAGCGGTCCGCGCAGGCACGACCTGGGCGGGACGCTCTCGAAGGATCGGCGCCGCCAACGCCGTCGCCGATCGCGTCTCGTGCTCGGGCACCGCCAACGCGGCGACCGCTCCCGCCGCCACGCCGACACCGACCAATGCCGCTCCTGCCCCGCACCACCTGCGCCTCATCGCCCTGCTCCGGGTCGGGGTGCAGGCACCGGGCGCCGCACCAGGTTGGCGTCGCCGCGGAACGTCCGCACGCTGCCGTCCCGCATCCGCAGCCGAATCCGGAGCTGGCGTGGTGGGACCGATGCCGGCAGTACCGCCAGGATGATCCCCCCGTACCGCTGAAGCGCTCGCCGTGGCCCTCCGGGCGCACCGAGGACGGACACGGATCGCACGTCGTGACCGGCGACGCCCCAGACCGCCGTGCGAACCAGGCCGCGCGGCCATCGCCTTCGGTTGCTCCCAGGCCCGCGACCGATCGGCCTCTCGGCTGCACTCAGGCGCCGCACCGCGAAGAAGAAGCCAAACTGGCGGTACTTCTCCGCCTTGCCCCCCTGCCGCAGCAGCCCGCAGGCCCGCGGACTGAGGGGCGCGTCGGCCTGCTGGCGGGCCCAGGTGAAGTCCGTGCACGTCCGCGCATCGCCGCTCGTTGTTCCCGACCCGTCGCTGGTCCAGGCGTTGCCGCCCGACGGATCGAGCACGACCCGCGAGTCGGCTCCAAGCCGCTCGACCTGACGGTGCCCGCCGGCGAACGTCATCGTCACCACCAGACCGAGGTTCTCCGGATAGCCGGCGTAGACGGCCAGGAACGCCCCGCCCCCCGCGACCGGCAACCGCCGGCGACCGCCGACGCTGGCCACCTCGACCCGCCGCAGCCGACCACCCGCCACGCCGCTGACCACGGTGCGAACGTCCCGCGGTCGCCGGGCCGCGAGCACCCGCGCCCCGACGAGCGTCGCCCGAGCGCCGCGCTGCTCCTCGCCGCAGGCATCGGTGACGCCCTCGGCCATCGTCCGGAAGCGACCGTCCATGCCCACCAGGCCGAACCGCCCGTCCCGCACCTGGCCGACGGTGCTGCAGGTGTACCCGGTCTCGCTGCGGGCGATCCGCAGCGTCCACGGGGGGACGCCGGCGTCCGGATCCGCCACCCGCAGCGACGAGACGTGGGACGACGCCGGCACCGGGGTCTGGGTCGGCGGCACGTCCTCCTTCGCCGGCGCCGGGATCACCGAGCCGCGCAGCGCCAGCAGGGTCGCGGCCGCCGCGCCCGCGGTGACGCCGAACGAGAGCACGATCGCCACCAGCACGGTCCGCAGCGACCAGCGGCCCGCTCGCTCCCCGAGGGCCCGCAGCGGTCCTGCCGCCGCGGGCTCCGGCACCCCCGCTCGGCGCGCCGCCGCCCGCACCAGGTCGTGCTCCAAGCCCTCGATGAAGTCGCTCATCGCCGCGCCTCCCCCAGCTGTCCTCGCAGCAGCGCGAGACCGCGGCTGACGCGCTTGCGGACGACCGCCTCGGAGACCGCCAGCGAGGCGGCGATCTCGGCGTAGTCGCGCTCCTCGACGATCCGGGCGTGGAGCGCGTCGCGCTGCTCCTCCGGCAGGTCGGCGACCAGGCCCCGCACGGCGTCCTCGGACTCGCGGTCGAGCAGCTCGTCGATCCGCGCCAGGTCGCGATCGGTCAGCTCGCGCCGCTCCATCCCCAGCCGCCGACGGGCGCGGTCGTCGACCTGCCCGCGCCGGACCGCGTCGACCAGCTGGTTGCCGGCGATGGTGAACAGCCAGCCGCGGGCCGAGCCGCGAGCCGGATCGAAGGCATCCAGCCGCTCCAGCACGCAGGCGAAGGTCTCGGCGCAGACGTCGGCCGCCAGGTCGGGACGGTCGGTGCGTCGCAGCAGGTAGCCCAGCAGCGCCGCGACGTGGCGGCGGTAGAAGCTGCCGAACGCCTCGGGCTCGCTGCCCGAGGCGCGTAGGAGCTCCTGGTCGGTGCGGTGGTCGGGACGGCCCACGTTCTCTTATACGAGCAGGGCTCGATCCTGTGACCGCGTCCGGGTTCGAGATCCCCCGATCGCCCCCGAATGGCGGGGCTCGTCGTGGGACTGCGAGGACTCCCGGCCGGCCAACGGCCGCAGCCGCGCCCTCAGCCCTGCGCCTGCGCCTGCGCCAGCAGCCCGACCGTCCGCGCCCGGTCGCTGCCGAAGACCACGGCGCTGAGCCCGTCGACGCCGGCGTCGGCGAACGCGCGGACCCTCGCGGGCAGCTCGTCCGGGGTGCAGGCGATCCCGGCGACCTCGATCAGGTCGGGGGTCACGGCGCGCATGGCGCCGATCCGGTCGCCGGAGAGGAAGCGGTCCTGGACCTCGCGCGCCTCGTCGCCGAAGCCGTAGCGGTCGCAGAGGTCGACGTAGAAGTTCTTGTCCTTCGCGCCCATCCCGCCGAGGTAGAACGAGATCCACGGCCGGACCGCCTCCTGCGCCGCCTCGAGCGTGTCCTCGACCGCGACCGGCACGCCGGCGACGACCTGGACGTCGGCGCGCGTGCGGCCGCCCCGCTCCAGGCCGGCGTCGAGGCGATCGAAGAGGACGGCCGTGTCGTGCGGGTTGAGGAACGCCGGCAGCCAGCCGTCGGCGATCTCGCCCGCCAGCTCGATCGCCTTCGGGCCGATCGCCCCCAGGTAGATCGGCAGCCGCTCCTGGACCGGCCGGATCATCAGCCGCAGCGGCTTGCCGAGACCGGTCCCCTCGGCCACCGGCAGCGTCCACTCGCGCCCCTCGTGGACGACCTTCTCCTGCGAGAGCGCCTGGCGGACGATCTCGACGTACTCGCGCGTGCGTCCCAGCGGCCGGGTGAACGGGACCCCGTACCAGCCCTCCGAGACCTGCGGGCCCGAGACGCCCAGGCCGAGCCGGAAGCGGCCGCCGGAGATCACGTCGAGCGTCGCCGCCGCCATCGCCGCCGCGGTCGGCTGGCGGGCCGGGATCTGGAAGAGCGCCGAGCCGATGCCGACCCGCTCGGTCTTCGCGGCCAGCACCCCGAGCACCGAGACCGCGTCCTGCCCCCACGCCTCCGAGACCCAGACCGCGTCGAGCCCCTCGCGATCGGCCTGCTCGGCGAGCGCGATCTGCTCGTCGAGCGAGAACCAGGGCCAGTAGGCGAGGAACAGCTGGATGCGCACGTCAGTCTCCTGGGTCGGGCCGCGGCCGATGCGCAGCGGATCCCCACGCTATTGCAGGCCGGCTCTCCCGTCCTGCCCGATCCGCTGAGCCGAAGGCGGTTCCGGTCGGAACGTCGCAGGCGACCCCGCTCAGGCGGTCGCCTGGCTGTTCGCGAACGCCTCGGGACCCTGCTCGACGGCTCGCGGGTCCATCCACATGACCTCCCACAGGTGGCCGTCGAGGTCGTGGAAGCTGCGGCCGTACATGAAGCCGTAGTCGCTGGCCTCGCGAGCGGTGCCGGCGCCGGCGGCCAGGGCGGCGTCGGCCAGCTCGTCGACCTCCTCGCGGCTGTCGGCCGAGACGCAGACGGTCAACCCGGTGGCCGCCTGCGCGTCGGCGAGCGGCTTGGCGACGAACTGGGCGAACTTGTCGCGCGACAGCAGCATCACGTAGCCCTGCTCGCTGACGACCATGCAGGCCGACGAGTCGTCGCAGAACTTCTCGTCGAAGTCGAAGCCGAGGGCGGAGAAGAACGCGCGGCTGGCGGCCACGTCGGCGACGGGCAGGTTGACGAAGATCAGGCGGGACTGGGACATGCGGGGCTCCTCGGAACGGGTCGGTGGGTTCGGCGCCTATGACCCGGCCCCGCTCCGAGACTCATCGCGTGCGCCGAAGTTGGCGCGTTTCCGCTTGCCTGCGGGACCCGCGCGCTACCCGCGCAGCGCCGAGGCGAAGATCCCCGGCAGCCGCGACCAGCGCGGCTTGGCCGCGAACCGGGTCAGCCGCCGCGCGGTCACGTTCGCCGTCCGGTTGGTCACGAACCACGGCGGCTTCGGCGACATCGTCAGCTCGCCGCCGAGCAGCGCCCGGGGCGCCGGCCGGAAGGGGCCCTCGACGACGGTCCGCTCGGTGCCCTCGAGCAGCAGCGCGTTGTGGACGACGCCGACGCCGCTCTGGATGTCCTCGGCGCTGTGGCCGGGGAACGCGCCCCACGAGGCGCGCGGCGTCATGTAGCCGACGCCGGTCCAGCAGTTGATCGCGATCGTCCCGTAGCGGAGGTCCGCGACCGCGGCCCGCAGCCCCGCGCCGAGCTGGCGCTTGGTCCGCGGGTCGACGATCAGGTTGGCGCCGAGGGTCCCGACCAGCCGCTCGTTGGAGAACTCGACCGCGTTGTCGAGGAACTCCTGGGCGCTCGGCGCCGGCAGCTCGGTGACCGCCAGCACCGGCGCGAAGTACTCGGTGCAGAAGGCGTCGTCGAACGCCTGGGCGTCGACCTGGACCAGCGAGCGGCCGGGCGCGTCGCTCCAGACGCGCGCGTCGCCGTGGACCTCGAGCGCCCGCTCGACGCGCGCGTCGCTGCCGGGGTAGTAGGCCGGCCGCGGCGGCGTCCGCTTGATCGCGTCGCGCAGGTGCTCGATGAACTGCGGGCCCTGGGCCCAGCCGGCCGGCAGCACCACGACCTGGGCCGCGATGCAGTTGTAGCCGCCGTTGTGGAGCCGCTGGGTGGCGACGTGCTCGGCCTGGAACTTCAGGTCGGCGGCGCTCCAGCGTCCGGGCATCACGATCACCGGCGAGACGCCGCCGAGCTCGCTGGTGACCTCCTTGGAGATCAGCGGCTCGCCCTTCGCCTTGCGCTTGGCGCCCTCCTCGCCGCCGCCGAAGACGATCGCGTCGTGGGTCGCCGCCGATCCGGTGACGTGGATCTCGTCGACCTCGGGATCGGCGACCAGGCGCGCGCCGACCGCGCCGTCGCCGGCCACGATCCGCACGAAGTCGGCGGCGATGAACTCGTGGAAGACCTTCTCCAGCAGCGGCTTCAGGTAGGCGTTGACCGGGTTGAGCTTCAGCAGCACCACCCGGCCGTCGGTGTAGAGCTTGTGGAGCGTGTCGAGCGGCGCGATCGAGGAGATGTTGCCGGCGCCGAGCACCAGCGCCACGCCACCCTCGTCCGGCTCCTTCAGCCGCGACGCCGAGCGCGTGCGAGCCTGGTCGAGCGTGATCCCCGGCTCCAGCCAGACCTCGGCCTTGAAGCCCGACAGCAGCAGCCGGTCGAAGACGTCGAACGGCAGCACCGGCACCGACAGCCGCCCGCCCGGGGCCATCTCGACGCCGACGTCGTCGATCGGCGCGCGGCCCTCGAGCAGCGCGTCGAGGCTGCGGCCGAGCGCGTGGGTGAAGCCCAGGTGGACCCACGGTCCCGAGACCCACTCCTCGCCGGCCAGCGGCGAGGACAGCTCCAGGCCCTTGCCCTTGCAGGTCAGGCGCACCCACTCCTCGGCGTGCTCGGCGACCGCGTCGTGGAGCCCGGTCAGCAACCGCCGCTTGTCGGCCAGCGGCAGGCGGGCCCAGCGGGTCGCCGCGGAGCGCAGCGCGGAGAGGTCGGAGGCGAAGCCGTCCGGTACGGCGGACGCGGCCTGGTCTTCGGTGATGGTGGACATGCGCTGCTCCTGGGGCGGGCGAGTCCGCCCGGGCGGATTCCGGGCGTCTCGATGGGACCACGTTCGCCGATCGGCGACGGAGCGAGAGCGGGCTCGGGCGACAACAGCTCCGAAGCCGGCTGTGGCGCCCGCACACCGGCCGTTCGGCCGCCCGTCACAGCGAACGCCGTACGTTCCTCGTCCCCCCGGACCGGTGGGGTCCCCTGACACCATGTCGAGCCTTGGGCCCTGGATGTGGTTCAATCGCGTGCAGAGGGAGGAGGAGTTGATGGCCGGAAGGCAGCAGACCCGTGCGCGGGAGGACCGCGCGCTGACCGCAGTGGGAGCTCCGAGCGGCGCCGGGACGACGGCGCTGATGGCTGGGCCGGGCGCCGAGGTGGCGCGCAGCATGGCCTCGGACCTGGCCGAGCGCATCGAGCAGCTCGGTGGGGCGATGTCCGAGGTGATGCGGACCGCGATCCCCGAGATCCAGGAGCGCTCGGCGCCAGCGGAGGTGCAGAGCTGCTGCTCGTCGCACCTCCAGCAGGTGACCGACCTGCTGCAGACCGGCAGCGGCGCCGAGGCGATGGTGATGCCGGAGCCGGCGATGGACCTCGTCCGCGGCTTCGCGCGTCGCAAGGTCCCGCTGGAGACGGTCCTGCGCAAGTACCGCGTCGGCCACGCCTTCGTCTGGGACGCGGCCAGCAGCGCGCTGCGCGAGGGGCTCTACGACGACCCCGAGCGGCTGTTCCCGACCCTCGACGGCGTCTCGCGCTTCCTCTTCGACTACATCGACCGCGGCTCGACCGCGGTCGCGACCGCCTACCGCGAGGAGTTCGAGCAGTGGACCCGCTCGGCCTCGGCGGTGCGCGCGGAGACGGCCTACGCGATCCTCGAGGGCGCGGTCCACAACCAGCGCGAGGCGAGCGCCCGGCTGGGCTACGACCTCGAGGCGCACCACGTCGGGATCGTCGTCGACGCGGTCGACCCGGACGTCACGACGACCAAGCTGCTCGAGCGCGAGGCGCTGTCCGCCGCCAGCCGGCTCGGCTGCACCGTCCCGCTGATCGTCGCCGGTGGGCCGACCACGGTCTGGGCCTGGTGCGGCCTGCCCGCGATCGGCTCGCGCGAGATCGTCGACCGCCTCGGCGACGCCCGCTCGCACTCCGGGATCCGGACCGCGATCGGTCGCCCGGCGCGCGGGATGGAGGGCTTCCGCGTCAGCCACGAGGAGGCCCGCGAGGCCGCCCGGTTCGCCCCCAGCGGCGGCTCGGTGACCCCCTACTCGGCGGTCGAGCTGGTCTCGCTGCTGGCCAGCGACCTCGACCGCGCGCGCCGCTTCGTCAGCGGCCGGCTCGGCCCGTTGGCCGTCGACGAGCCCTCCGCGGCCGAGCTGCGGCACACCCTGCGCGCGTTCTTCGCCCACGGCGCCAGCTACAAGCACGCCGCCGGCGCGCTCAACATGCACCACAACACGGTCTACATGCGGATCCGGCGGGTCACCTCGCTCGTCGGCCCGGCGATGATGGACCGCCGCGTCGAGCTCGAGAGCGCCCTGATGCTGGTCGACGCGCTCGGGCCGGAGCTGCTGGAGCCCGCCGCCTGAGGGCGGTGCTTCAGCGCGCCGCCTGAGGCCGGTGCCGACTCGCCCCTCGAGGCGAGTCGGCTTGGGTGGTCGTGATCGGGCTGGCGGTGGTCGGGCTGGCCTGGCGGGATTGGCCCCGGGACGGACGCCACGCCCTCACGGCCCTCCCGCTCACGGCTCCTCCACGCCAGCCAACCCCTACGCCAGCGACGTGATCAGCAGCACCTGCAGCTCGCCGACGAGGAAGCCGAGCAGGGCGCCGACGAGGACGACGACCTTCTCGTCGTCCTTGAAGGCGGGCCGGATCAGGCCCTCGTAGTCGTCGGTGTCGAGGAGGGCCATCCGCTCGGCCACGAGGCCCTCGACGTCGAGCTTCTGCTGGGCGTACTCGTCGAGCAGCTGGGCGTGCTCGGGCAGGCGGGCGATCACCAGGTCGGCGACGCGCTGCTTGAGGTCGCGGAAGCGGGCGTCGCCGACGGTCAGCCGCAGCACCGGACGGGCCAGCCGGGTCTGCTCGTCGATCACCGTCTCGACCTCGCGCGCGACGAGGGCGAAGAGCTTGTCGGCGGTCGGCGAGTTGAGGACCCCCTCGATCACCACCGCCGGGGTCAGGATGTCGCCGGCGATCAGCTTCGCGTAGTCCTTCGAGACCTGCTCGCGGGTGCTGTGGAACAGGCCCTGCCAGCGGAAGATCCCCAGGTAGCGCTTCGGCGTCTTGGGCCGGAAGACCATCTGCAGCGCGACGTAGTCGGTCAGGCCGCCGCTGAGCAGGCCGAACGCCGGCAGCACCCAGTGGTTGTCGGTGATCCCGAAGACGATCGCCTGGGCGACGCCGATGATGAAGCCGAAGATCAGCCCGGCCTTCAGCAGCAGCTGGATCGCGCCGGCGCCCAGCTCGCGGAAGATCGTGTTGACCAGCGGCTTGTCGCCGACCAGCCGCTCGACCACGATGTGCTTGAGGTCGAGGACCCGGTCGGCGTCCTCTCGCAGGTCGGCCATCAGCCGCTTGATCGTCGCCGGCGCGGTCGCCCGGGCGCGGCTCAGCATCGCGTTGCGGACCGGCTGCGGCAGGCCGTCCCAGGTGCCCGGCCGGTAGGACTCGACGACCTCGCGGACGATGTCGTCGACGGCCTCCTCGAGCGGTTCCTGAAGCGCCTTGGTCAGATCGTCCGGGTCGATCCGGTCGATCAGGTCGCGGGCGGTGAAGAGCTTGCCGACGACGGTCTCGACCGCGATCCCGGCCATCTTCGAGACCCGCCGCGGGATCTGCCCCTGCCAGCCCAGCCAGGGGTCGACCAGGCCCTTGAACTCGAGCGGCTTGAACATCATCTCGCGGGCCACGAGCTTCGTGCTCCAGCCGACGAAGGCCCCCATCAGCGGCAGCGCGACGTAGACCCACAGCGGGTGGTCGAAGATCGCCAGCGGCAGGCTCGCGATCACGGCCGGCACGCCTCCCACAGCTCGCGGCCGAGCGGCGAGATCGAGAGCGTCCGCCGCAGCACCTTCGCCGGCCGGCGACCGGCGGCCTGCTCGCGCGCCGCCCGCACCGGGCCGTCGGTCAGCAGCACCGCGTAGTCGTCCTTGAGCGCGTTGTCGCCGGGACCCTCGACGATCAGGTCCATGCCGAGCAGCCGCGTCACGTAGAGCGGGACCCGGTCGATCAGGGCGACCCCGGCCGCGCGCCCGACGCTCGACGCGTTCTCCAGCACGCGCCGCCCGCCGGGCTCGGCGACGTGGATCAGGGCATAGCGGTGCCCGTCGGCGAGGGCGGCGAGGATCCGGGCCTCGTCGGGGACCAGGGCCCCGACGATCGCGTCGAACAGCGCCTGCCGGCTCTGGTCGGTGCTCTCGTGGACGGCCCGGTCCAGCAGCTGCGTGAGGCCGTCGCGGGCGGCGAGCGGCCCGGGCCCCGCGACCGCCGGCTCCGGGACCGGCGCGGCGGGCGCCTGGGCGGGCGCCGGCG